>NZ_DASPHO010000263.1:0-8432 GCF_035629615.1 Hyalangium sp.
CACCTTCTTCTTGCTGCCGACGATCCACAGCGGCGCCTGCGAGCGATCCACCAGCAGCCGCAGCTCGCCCTTCTTCGTCGAGAAGATCTGCCCCTCCGAGTCGGAGACGATGTCCTTCATCTCCTGCCGCTTCAGGCTCCCCTTCTGCCCCACGTACACCCGGAAGCTCTTCTCGTCCTCCGGGTGGAAGCCCTTCTCCACCAGGTAGTAGTTGCCGTCCGTGTCGCGCAGCAGAGCGTAGGGCTCGTACTTCTGCGGGTTCTTCTCGTACTTCGCCCCCAGCAGCACCTTCTGCGCCTGCTCCGACTCCACCCACGTCCACGGCGTGGTGCGCTCGCCGCACCGCACCGCGCACGTCTTCTTCTCCGCGTCCAGCTCCACATCCGAGAACACCCGGTAGTCCTGCCCGCGGAAGTTGGAGTTGGCTCCCTTGTTGAAGAAGCGCGGCTCCAGGAAGCTCGTCCCCGAGATGCCATACGGCGGCGCCGCTACCTGGACGAACGCCTTCCCGTCCCCGTAGAACAGCTGCGTGTTCTTCTGCTCGTGAGGAGCCACCACCACGTAGTGCCCCTTGCCGTCCGTGCAGACGGCGGTCTTCTCCAACACCAGCTGCTCCCCCAGGTTCTGCCCCTTGCCCCAGGGGGGCTCGAGCCCCCAGGAGGTCCCCGAGAGCAGGGCTACGGCCGCGGCGATGAGACGTCGAGAGTGCATGAGCGAGACTCCGGCTAGAGGTTCTTCTCGAAGAACTGCTTGGCGTACTCTTCCTGGTTAGAGGCGTCCTGCTGCGTGGTGAAGCCCACCGCGCCCTCCTTCACCTCCAGCTTCAGCTCCGAGCCGAACTGGCAGGTGAACGTCTTCACCTTGGACCCGATGATCCGCTTGCCCACCGGTGAGCCGCACAGCTTCCCCAGCGTCTCGAGCGGTCCCCCGCAGTACGAGGAGATGCTGTACCTCTTGATGAGCTCGTCCGAGACGCTCTTCCAGTCGATAGTGCCCGTCACCTTCGTGCCGCACGCGTCGTTCATCGACTTCAGCACTTCGGTGAAGCCCTGCTGCTGCCCGGCCTCGCGCTCCTTGCGGTTGAAGGCCGCCAGCTTTGCCAGCGTGCCGTCCTTCTGCAGCTTCTCGTACCGCTCGTAGATGTCGCCCGCCTTGAGCGCCTGCGTGCGCTTCTCGTCATAGGAGACGGAGATCGCCTTGCGGCGGCTCGGCACCCAGAGCTCGTACTTCTTGGAGCCGTAGGAGTCGCGCACCACCAGCGTGTAGAAGTCCTCGCCCTTGTACTGGGTGACGTAGTCCACGCCCTTGCTCTGCTCGTTGATCGTGTGGAGCAGCGCCTTGCCGTCGAACTCGCTGTCCGTGCCCTGCACGTGGAGCAGGGCCTGCTTCTCGCCCTTGGGGCCCTTGGTGGTGAGCGGGATGACCGCGACCGACTCGCCCTCCGAGCCGACGTAGGCCTTGCCAGCCCCCACCGGCGCTTCCGCGAATGCGGACGTGCCACACAGCACGCCCACGGCGATGACCGTTGCCAGGATGCTTCTCATGTGTGTCCCCCTCCCTATGGGGACCGTGAGCCACTGCTCTTCAGTGGTCTGCTGCTGTCAGAGGTCGATCTCGTATTTCCTGCAGTAGGCGGTCAGCTTGCTCTTGTTCGAGCCCGTCAAGCTCCGCCACTGCGCCTTCGCGTTGCCCAGATCCTTGCGCTGGCAGTAGACGCGGCCGATCAAGTAGTTCGCGGCCTCCGTCGCCTTTGTCTGCTGGGTGCGCCGGGCGATGCGCAGCGCCTGGTCGAGCTCCCCGGACGCGAGCGCCTTCTCCGCCTCTGCCAGCTCCTGGCGCACCTCCTCGGGGATCGTCTCGGGCTTGACCGGACGAGCGGTGGAGGGTGCGGAGGATCCGGCCGTCACGGTGGGGTTGACCGGAGGAGGCGTCACCGGGGGCGTCGTCTCTGGCGGGACCGTGGGCTGGGACGGGGTGGGAGGAGTCGCGGTCTCGGGGGGCGTCACGGCAGGCGGAGGCGTCACCGGCCCCGGGGGATTCGAGGGAGGGAGCATCTTCCCGCCCACGACGATGCCACCGGCCAGGAGCAGCACCCCTCCAATGGCAGCCAGGATCAGCGGGGACTTCGAGCGGCTGGGCGCGGGTGCGAGGCGGGGCTGGGCGTCGAGCCCGGGCGTCGCGGGATGGGAGGAGGCGGAGGACGGCTGCGCGCTCGGACCCAGGACCGCGGATGGCTGCGCGGCGGGGAGCACCGCGGCGGGCATCTCGAGATCCGTCGGGCGGCGCGAGACGCTCATCCCGGATGGAGCGGGCTGAGCGGAGGCCTGCTGCTCCGCGAAGCGGAACGCCGCCAGGGTGGAGCCGCGCTCGACGCTGGGCTCCGGCGTGGCCGCCGGCGTCTGAGGCGCGGGCGAACCCACCGCCCCGGCGACTCCCGAGCGCGAGGGGACGAAGGTGGCGTCCGTGCCCTCCTCCTCGTTGACGGAAGGGTCGTTCTGCCGGATGGCGCCGCGCGGCGGGAAGGGGGTGGGATCCGCCCCCAGTCCGGAGAGGCTCTGCAGCGCGGTGCCGGTGAGCTCGGCGATGAAGGTGGCGACGTCCGGGTAGCGGTCCTTCGGCGCCTTGGCGAGCGCCCGATCCACCGCGGATACCGCGCGCCCGGGCAGGTCCGGCATGCGCGAGGCCAGCGACTCGGGCTGCTCGTGGACGACGCGGTAGACGACCTCGGCGATGGTGCCGCCCGCGAACGGCGAGTCCCCGCACAGCATCTCGTAGACGATGCACCCGAAGGCGAAGATGTCCGAGCGGGAGTCCACGTCCCGGTTGCGGCCCATGGCCTGCTCGGGCGCCATGTACCGGGGCGTGCCCATGAGCACGTCCTCCTGCGTCTGCAGCGTCTGCGAGCCCATCAGCTTCGAGATGCCGAAGTCCAGCAGCTTCACCCGCTCCGTCACCATGCCCTCGGAGTCCGTGGGCACCAGGAAGACGTTGGCGGGCTTCAAGTCCCGGTGCACCACGCCGGCGCGGTGGGCCGCCTGCAGCGCCGAGCCCATCTGCCGGGCGACGGAGAAGGCCTCGCGCATGGACATCCGCCCCTTGCGCAGCCGCTGCGCCAGGCTCTCGCCGCGCAGGTGCTCCATCACCATGTAGGGCGTGCCGTCCTCCAGGCTGTGGAAGTCCAGCACCTCGACGATGTTGGGGTGCCCCAACTGCGAGGCGATCTCCGCCTCACGGCGGAAGCGCGCGAATTGCTCCTCGCTCAAGTCGTCGCTGTGCAGCAGGACTTTGACCGCCACCTGCTTTCCAGGGAGGCGCAGGTGCCGAGCCAGGAAGACGGAGCCCATGCCCCCCTTCCCGAGCAGCGACGTGAGTTCGTACGTGTCCCGCAGGACGGTGCCGATCCGGATCTCGGCGGTAGCAGATGGGCTCATGAGACGTGGGGGAGGGGGTGGATCACCCAGGGCTCACTTAAGCCGCTTCAGCCGCGATGTGCCAGCATCCCTCACTCTCGGAGCAGCCCGCGCTGAGCGCCCCCCTCTCCAGGGGCCATCCGAGGGCCAGGCCCCAGGGGCGTCGCCTGGGCAAAAGCCCTCTCATGCGGTAAAATTCAACTCTCTCGGTAGCGAAGGGGCCCCAGGGCAGCACTTCCCGTCACGATGACGCGTACCAGGGGTGCCGCGCTCCCGGCCCGGAGCCGTGCCGCCCCGCGGGTCCAGGAACAAGCCCATGAGTACTTCATCGACGAAGGCTCCGCGGGTGGAGGAGCCAGACCGGATCGCCCAAGGGCTGCACCCCCTCATGGTGGCAGGCACGATCCTGCTCTCGGTGGCCATCACCCTCCAGTACCTGGGCCAGTGGAGGTTGATGGCGTGGGTCTTCGCGCTGTCCGTGGTGCGCCTGGGTGGCAACATCTGGCTCTCTCGGTGGGTGCAACCGAGGGCAGGGCCCACCGTGACCGAGTGGGGCCGGCTGGCGTGCAACGGGCTGGTCCAGGTGGCGACCGGGGAGGTGGCCGGGTGGTCGCTGCTGCTGTGGTGCTACATCCCCTTCAGCATGCTCCGGTTCCAGGGGCTGGATGGACTGGGGCGTGTCCGGGCGATCCTCTTCCTGGTGCTCATGGACACGGCGGCGTTGCTGAGCGGGGTGGATCCGTTCCAGCCCCTGGCCTTCAGCCTCCTCGGGGTGCTGTGCTTCCTGCTGACGGAGAAGCGCGCCGAGCTGCTGCAGGAGTCGCTGGAGGAGAGCATTGCCCAGCAGGCGCAGCTCTCACAGGCCCAGGATCGGGTGCAGCGGCTCCACGAGCGGGCCCTGGAGCAGGAGAAGTTCTCCAGCCTGGGGATGATGGCCGCGGGCGTGGCTCATGAGATCAACAACCCGATGGCCTTCGTCACCAGCAACATCAACCTGCTGCTCAAGGACCTCAAGCAGCAGCCCGCGCTGCCCGCGCCGCTGAGGGAGTACGTGGACGAGGTGCTGCCGGCGACGCTGGAGGGCATCAAGCGGGTGAACGCCATCGTGGCGGACCTGAGGCGCTTCGCGCGGGGAGACCCGGAGGCGCATGTCGAGTACCAGCTGAATGCCGAGGCGGAGGTGGCGCTGCGCATCGCCCAAGGGCAGTTGAACCACTGTCAGGTGGAGGTGGAGCTGGGGGATGTGGGGGTGTTGGTGGGCCGGCCGCGGCAGATCGTCCAGGTGCTGGTGAACCTGCTGGTCAACGCCGGGCAGGCCACGGAGCCGGGGGGCATGGTCCGGCTCTCCACGCGCCGTGAGGAGGACGGGGTGCGGGTGGAGGTTCGCGACACGGGGACGGGCATGGCGCCTGAGACCCTGCGCAACCTGTTCCAGCCCTTCTTCACGACGAAGCCCCCGGGCATGGGCACGGGGCTGGGGCTGGCGGTGGCCCACGGCATCGTCACCGCGCAGGGGGGACGCATCGAGGTGGAGAGTGAGCTCGGCAAGGGCTCGAGCTTCACGCTCCACCTGCCGCGGGTTGCTCAGCGCGCTCCGCTGAGCCTGGGCACGGAAGAGGAGGGGGCACGGAAGGACGCCAGCGACACCTCCGCAGGCCCCCCACTCAGAAGATGACGACCATGGCGCCCTCAGGCATCCGGTCGAAGAGGCGGGAGATGTCCGGGTTGTGCATGACGATGCAGCCCCAGGAGAGCCGGCCGCCCGTCTCCTCGAGCGACCACTCTCCCGCCCACCCGTGGAAGCCGATGCCGCTGCCCAGGCGTGTGGAGGCCTCCGTCGCCTTGCGCTCCTCCCAGGCCCGGGCGATCCGATCGCGCACCTCGCGGGTGATGAGCCCCTGGGCCAGCCCCCGCTCCGCGTCCCACAGGTTGGGGTAGTTCACCCGGAGCCAGTGGCCCCCGTAGTACTGGCCATAGGCCCCCGTGAAGGTGCCGCGGTGCTTCTGCACCACGAAGTACATGCCCACGGGCGTGCGGTTGTCGCCGCGCACCTGCTTGGGGCCCTCGGCCTGCCCGAAGCCCACCTCCACGCGCTCTACCTCGCGCCCCTGCTCGTACAGCCGCAGCTCGTTGCCCGCGTGGGAGACGAGCAGCAGCACCGGCTCGCTTGCCGGCAGCGGCAGGCGGGCCCGGGCCTGGGTGAAGCTCCGGGCCTCGGCAGCGGAGAGCCGCTTGCCCGCGTGCAGGGACACCGCGAGCCGGCCCTTCGCGCCCACCCGGCTCAGCACCTGCCCGCGCGTGACGCTCTCACCGGGGCGCAGCGTCACTGCCTCCAGCTCCGCGTACTCCGAGCGCACCCGCCGCAGCTCGTGGTTCTCGTAATAGAAGTGCTCCAGGGTGAGCGAGCGGCCCTCCGGACTCACTGCCTCCACCCGTCCGTGCGCCAGCGCGCGCACCTCGCTCCCCGCCGGCGCGCGAGAGGAGCCAGGCACGGGAGCGAAGCCATCAGCGGGCGGGACGGGAGGGCGGAGCCAGGCCTCGAAGGCATCTGAAGCGGGCGCTTCGCCGGCCTGGCCGGAGGAGGGGAGGGAGACCCAGCCCACCAGCAGCACTCCGAGGTAGCGTGAGAGGCGCGATGACATGAGTGGCACGCGAAGTGGACACCCGCGCCTCGGGCGCCGTTCCCGCTCCGCTGCCTGGCGAGCCGCCAAGGGGTGCTTGACAAGGAGCGCCCCAGCCTCGCATCAAGGAGCATCCATGCCGCCGAAGATCGTCCACCACGACACGGAGCCCCCCGGGCCGTGCAGCTACCTGCCCGAGCAGCAGGCCTCGCTCGAGCAGATGGTGATGATGGACGTGACGGCCTCCGAGTTCGAGGCCATGCTGTCTCGCGGGTGGCGTCGCTTCGGCCCCGTGTACTTCCGGCCGGCCTGCCAGGCGTGCTCCGAGTGCGTCACCCTGCGCATCCCCACCGCGACTTTCAGCCCCAACCGGAGCCAGCGTCGCGCCCGCGCCGCCTGCGCCCGCTTCCGCGTGGTGGTGGGCTCCCCCAAGGTGGACGCTGAGCGGCTGGCGCTCTACCACGCGTGGCACGGCTGGCGGGAGAAGTCCCGGGAGTGGCAGGCCTCGGAGCTGACAGCGCGCGAGTACTTCATCCAGTTCGCCTTCCCTCACCCGTGTGCGCGCGAGGTGGCCTGGTACGACGACGAGGCCGAGCAGGGCCCACGGCTCATCGCCATCGGCCTCTGCGACGAGACGTATGACTCCTGGAGCGCCGCGTACTTCTTCTACCACCCGGACTACGCGCAGTTCTCGCTGGGCACCGCCAACGTGGTGAAGCAGGTGGAGATCGCCCTCGAGCGGGGCCTGCCCCACCTCTACCTGGGCTACCGCGTGAAGGGCTGCGCCTCGCTGCGCTACAAGGGAACGTTCCGCCCGCACGAGCTGCTGGAGGGGCGCCCCGGCCCGACGGAGGAGCCGCGCTGGCAGAGCGTCACCGAGCCAGAGCCCATGAGGCCAGAGCCACCCCCCGTGCCTGGAGACAAGGCCGAGGAGTGAAGGAGGCCGCACGCCCGGGCTCGGCGTTCGGCGCGGGACATCCGCGGATGCTCCTTTGACACGACCGGCTCCCTTCCAGGCAGACTGTCACCATGTCCGGCACCTCGCCGCTGCCCTGGTTCGCCTTCTCGCTCTCGCTCTCGCCGGATGTGGCGCGCGAGCGCCTCCGGAACATGCCCGTGCTCGCCCTGCCTGACGGGGAGCTCGCCGAGGCGCTCGACGTGGAGCTCGTCTATGACGTGCAGTCCGCGGACTGGGGCGGAAAGGTGGCGCGGCTGGTGGATGCGCCGGGCCGGCGGGTGATGGGGCTGCTGCGGCGCATGCCTCCTCATACCTGGGCGCAGGTGGAGCGGCTGGAGGCGGCGCTGGCGCAGGCCGTGGAGGAACGTCCCTTGAGGGTGCGCACCGCCTCCGGGGCCACCCTCTCCGCGCGGGCCTTCACCCCTCCGGCTCCGGCGCATGCTCCCCAGGGCGTGGTGAGCGTGGCCTTCCTCGAGGCGCATGCCCGAGCCGCCGAGCGGGCCTCCCTCCCCGCCACCTATGTGGAGCGCCTTCAGGCCGAGGCTCGGATCGTCCAGACCGTCCAGCGGGCCCAGGCCGATCGCATCCGCTAACCCACGGATTTCACAGGGAGCTCTCTCGCGTAGGCAACTTCTCAAGAGTTGGGAGCGATAATTCCATACCTTTCCCCTCCTCCCTCGGGCGGGGCCTTCGGAGGCCGGTAGGATGCAGATCCCCCCCAAGAACAATCCCGCCCGGCTCATTCCTGCGATCACCGAGGGCGCCACGGCGGCCACGACTTCCGGGAGCTGGCGGCGCTCCACGGCGCGGGAGGTCCCCATCTCCGAGCTGCAGCAGAAGTTCGGCTGGGCGGAGGGGGGCTGGCAGGCCGATCTGCTGAAGGCGGCGGACGCGGCGAGCCCCGTCCGTACGCGCCGGGGCAATGGCAGCGTGTCGGCGGCGGAGGTGGAGCGCTACCTGCAGAACCCGACGGACTCGCGCTTCCTCACCTCCAGCGTGCTGCAGCAGCAGCGCTCGGCGCTGGAGCAGAAGCTGGCGGGCGGCGCGCGCTCGGTGGCGGTGGACGCCTTCGACAGTGACTGGCAGGACGCGGTGGCGCGCCGCGCGGATCTCAGCGGGGATGGCAAGCTCTCGCGCACCGAGCTGAACACCTTCTTCACGGACGTGAAGGACGGCAAGGCGCAGGACGTGCAGTGGGTGCCAGATCAGAAGAGCGCGATGTTCGAGAGCAAGGTGGCCGAGAGCGCCGGAGAGCTGGATCCGCTGCGCCCCGCCGGCTCCAGCGAGGGCCTGTCCCTGCTGAAGGACTACATGCGGGTGTCGCTGGATGAGAAGACGAACGTGCCGACGTTCGTGAGCCACATGCTGTCGGCGGCGGACCTCGAGGAGCGGCCCTTCGGTGTGAGCCGGGAGAAGAGCCAGTTTCAGGAGGATCCCGAGCTG
>NZ_DASPHO010000264.1:0-4096 GCF_035629615.1 Hyalangium sp.
TAGTGCCACTGCGCGGAGTAGACCTTGTCGTTCGGCGTACGGGTCGGGTACATGCGCAGGTTCTTCTCCGTGAAGCGCACGCCGGGCACTTGCGCCACCCGCGCCACCAGCTGGCCCGTCTCCTCGGCCGTCAGCGCGTGGCCGTCGACCGCCTCGAAGCCCACCAGGTGGAGGTACTCGCTGGCGTAGCCCTTGTGCGCCACGCGGTAGCCGGGCGCCTGCACCTGCTCCAGCGCCCGCTGCGCGCTCACCCCCGCCTGCTCGAAGCGGACGATGACGTCACCGATGATGGTGGGATCCGTCGCAGGCACCCGCTTGAGCGGCGGTGGCCCCGGCGGCGGCGAGAGGATGGGGAAGTCCGGCTGCGACACCTCCAGCGCGGACTGGCGCTGCTTCAGCCGCTGCTGCGTGCGCGCACGCTGGAGCGCCCGGGAGAGCTCGGCGGCGGCCTGGCCCTTGAGGATCTCCGGGCGCGCGGCGGGCTCCAAGGAGCTCGAGCCCAGGAACGGGCTCAGCTTGCCCTGGACGCGCCCCGTGTCGCCTGTGGGCGGCGGATCTTCTTCCGGATCCTCAGGACAAGCAGTGAGTACCAACAACCCCAGGATGAGCAGACGGCGCATCGGCAATTCCCCTCGTTTTTGACGGGGACACCCTAGCAGCCCTGGAGGCGCCGCGCGCCCCCCTCCACACCGCCGCTCAGCTCACGGCCGCCTCGCCCTCGGGCGGCTCTGGGCTCTCGTCCTCGTCCTCTGCCAGCGCGTCCACCCCCTGGGGGATTCCATCCACCCAGGTCACCCTGTTGCCCACCGTGGCGGGCACCCGCGGCCCCGGTGTCACCACCCCCGTGAGGTTGAGCGGATCCACCGCCGAGAGCTGCACCCGCACCCCCGAGGGCGCCTGGCGCCGCACCGACCGCGCCATGTCCACGGCCTCTGGGAGCGCGAACTGCTCGCCCACGAAGCCCGACACGAAGCGCCCACCCCGCACCTCTCCGCGCGCCTCCATGCGCCGGTAGATGTACAGCAGCTCGCGCCAGGTGGGCGCCAGCGCCTCGCGCATCGCCAGGTCCCTCCAGACGATGCCGTAGCGCTGGAGGAACAGGCGCGCACGCTGCTCCAGCACCTCGTCGGGCTGCTTGGGCTCGGAGGGCACCAGCAGGCTCCAGCGTCCCGGGCCGCCGCGCTGCAGCAGCTTCTGGCGGCGGCGCTGCACCGGGCTCTGCAGCACCCGCAGGTTCTGCACCGCGTCCGCCGTGACGAGCCCCCGCGCCACCAGCTCCCACAGCGCGTCCTCCACCTCCGCCGGCAGCCGGCGCGCGCGGGACACCAGATCGTTGAAGAAGCATGCTCCCCGCTGCTCCAGCACCCCCACCACGTCCCGCGCCGCGGCGGACAGGTCCGGCGGCAGCCACACGCCCCCGTCCGAGAACACCGCGTCGGGCCGTGCGGCCGCCAGCATCCAGTCCAGGTTCTCCCGGCGGGTGAAGGTCAGGCTCGCGTTGCGCGTGGGCTGCGGTGCGCGCGAGCGAGGGGCCTCCGGCTCCGGCGGGGCGGCGGGTGCGCCCCGGCGAGGTCCCGGAGGCGGCCGGGCGTCCTTCACCGTCAGCCGGCCCCAGGCCACCTCGCCGCCGTAGCAGGCCCGCTCCAGCAGCTCGGCCGAGTAGCCCTTCATCCGCGCGGGCAGCAGGAAGCGCTCCCACGCCGAGGCCGGCGCCTCGTAGCCCTGCAGCAGGGAGACGGCCTTGAGCAGCCCCGTGGCGCCGCGCAGCGCGTCCACCTCCTCCAGGTGGTGCCACCGGAAGAGGAAGCGCATGAAGTCCTGCGCGCTCAGCGGCTCGATCTCCTTGCGCAGCCGGCCCACGGTGAGCCGGTGGATGCGCTGGAGCAGGCGCCGATCACACCACTCCAAGGGCACGGGAGCGTCCGCCCCGCGAGGCTCGGGCCGCGGGCGGTACTGGCCCCGCAGGATGCCGCCGGTGCCCTCGAGCTGGTGCAGGGCGACGTTCACCTCGGACTCGTCCAGCAGCGTCAGCCGCGCCAGCTCGCCTGCGGTGGTGGGCCCCAGCATCTCCATGTACCCACGCACCACCTGGAGCGCCGCCGCGTCCCGCTCCACGGGCCGGTCTCCCTCCAGCACCGGCAGCGGCGGCTGAAGCGCCACGTCCGGGAAGAGCGCCCGCACCGCGCTGCCCCGCTCGGCCGGCACCAGGAAGCGCGCGCCCGGCAGCTCCAGCCACGCCACGCGGCCCTGCTCGAAGAGCGGCACCTCCAGGCCCTGCGGGACTTCCGAGGCCCGCAGCAGCACCAGCTGCAACAGCGTGTCGTGCAGCTCGTCCGCGTCACGCATCGGCGGCGCCGCGTCCTCCACCACCTGGGCGATGGCCCCCGCATCCAGCGCCCCGAAGGCCGCCGCGTCCTCGGCCGGCATCGCGCGCCGCAGCGCCACGTTGCGCACCCGCCGCTCCTCGGCCGGCGCGTCGTCCAGGAAGGTGTACGGCATGCTGTGGATCATCTGGTGCGAGAAGACGCTGGGCTCGGGCACGTCCCGCGCCTCCAGGCGGATGGACTTCTCCTTGATGCGGCGCAGCACCTCGCGCAGGCCGTCCACGTCCATGGCCTCGCGCAGACAGTCCTCCATCGTCTGCTTCACCAGCGGATGGTCCGGCAGCTCGACGTCCGCCCCACCGTGGTTGTCCTGGCAGCCCACCTGCGCCGGGAAGACGGCGGACAGCAGATCCTCGCTCCGGGCGCGCTGGAGGTTGGGCGCCACGCGCTTGCCCCCGGAGAAACGGTTGAGCGCCAGCGAGCGGGTGGCGTTCCACCGGAAGCGCGTGCCGAACAGCGGCGCCTGGAGCACGGCCTGCACCAGCACCTCCTGCACGTTGTCCGCGTTGAGGAACTCGAAGATGTCCCCCAGCGGGAAGGAGTGCTGCTCGCCCAGGGACAAGAGGATGCCGTCCTCGGTGGCCGCCGCCTGCAGCTCGAAGTCGAATGAACGGCAGAAGCGCTTGCGCAGCGCCAGGCCCCACGCGCGGTTGATGCGGCTGCCAAAGGGCGCGTGGATGACGAGCTGCATGCCACCCGCCTCGTCGAAGAAGCGCTCGGCCACCACCGTCGTGTGGCTGGGCACCGCGCCCAGCATCTTCTGCCCCAGCCGCAGGTAGCCCATCAGCGCATCCACCGCGGGCGCCGGCACTCGCAGCTCCTTCTCCAGGAAGACCGCGGGCTCCTCGTGCCCCAGCAGCTCCTCGCGCAGCCGGCCTACTTGCAGGGACAGCTCGTCCGTGCGCCCCGGGGCCTCGCCCCGCCAGAAGGGCACCGTGGGCGGCGCTCCCTTCGCATCCTCCACCTGCACCGTGCTGCCCACCACGCGCTGGATGCGCCAAGCCGTGGAGCCCAGCAGGAAGATGTCCCCCGGAGAGGACTCCACCGCGAAGTCCTCGTCCAGCGTCCCCACCACCTTGCCCTCCGGCTCCGCGGTGACGGAGAAGGAGAAGGTGTCCGGGATGGCGCCGCCGTTGGTCAGCGCCGTAATGCGCACCCCGCGCCGCCCCTTCAGCCGGTGGTTCACCCTGTCCCGGTGCAGGTGCACGCCGCTGCGGCCCCGGCGCAGCGAGACGCCCTCCGAGAGCGTCTCCAGCACCGACTGGTACTCCTCCCAGGTGAGCTCCCGGTACGGGTAGGCGCGCTGGAAGAGGGCGAACAGCGCCCGCTCGTCCCACTCCTCGCACGCGCACGCGGCGACGATCTGCTGCGCCAGCACATCCAGCGGCTTCTCCGGAATGCGCACCGCGTCCAGCTCGCCCTCGCGCACGGCGTTGAGCAGCGCGACGCACTCCATCAGCTCGTCGCGCGTCATCGCGAAGAGGATGCCCTTGGAGATGCCTCCTTTATAGTGGCCGGCGCGCCCCACCCGCTGCAGCAGCACGGAGATGGCCTTCGTACTGCCCAGCTGCACCACCATGTCCACGTTGCCCACGTCGATGCCCAGCTCCAGCGACGCGGTGGCCACCATCACCGAGAGCTGCCCGCTCTTGAGCCGCTCCTCCGCCGCGAGGCGGATCTCCCGCGACATGCTGCCGTGGTGCGCCGCCACC
>NZ_DASPHO010000265.1:0-20611 GCF_035629615.1 Hyalangium sp.
CGGCGCTTCGTCCGCAAGGGCGAGCGCGGATGGGAAGAGCACGCGGACAAGATGGGACCCTTCTCACCCGGCTCATGAGCATTCTCCGCACAGCGCCGCGCTTCTTCGTGCTCGAGGATGACATGCACGGCAGCTACGACACCCAGTTCAGCAAGCAGGATCCAGTCGGCCGTGGAGACGCTCCCCTTTGCCCGCAGTGCGGCGAGCCCATCGGCATGCTGACCTGGCTCCCTCCCTACCGTGTCGAGTTGGAACTCCATGGCAAGGACTTTGGCAACTTCGTGAGGGGCTCTGGCTATGACTTCCTCATCTCCGCGCGCTTCGCAGAGGCTTTTCGGGCGGAAGGACTGGCCGGGCTGCTCGACTTCCATCCCGTCGAAGTGACGCGCGTACGCACGGCGTGGACTCCATCCATGGCTTCTTCCTCGAGCCGGGCACCTGGCAGGGCGAAGACATCTTCCGCCCCCGAGGCGAGCAGGGCAGCATCCTCGTCTCCGAGCGCTTCGCCCACTTCGTCCACCGCCACGGACTCACAAGCTTGAAGCTGACCCCCGCCGAGTCTTTCATCTGGGATCCCCTCGGCCGGGGTTCTCCGGATGCCCCACGGACCGAGTAGCCTTTACCCCTGAAGTCATGTTGAATGGGCCTACCTGTCAGGTCCTCACTCGCGTCTGGAGGTGCCCTCTTGGAAACTTCCCACACCGCCCATCCTGCCTCCCTTCCTCCTGGCTCGATCGTCGGCTCGTGGCGCCTGCTGGCCCTGGCCTCCCAGGGCTCCTATGGCGTCGTCTTCTGCGCTGAACGCGCGGCCAACCCTGAGGCCGGGACGTTCGCCCTCAAGCTCGCGCTTCAGCCCGGAGATCCTCGCTTCGCTCTGGAGATCGCGCTGCTCTCGCGCATCCATCACCCGCATGTGCCTCGCCTGCATGACTCTGGCGAGTGGAGCGGCCCAGGCGGCGCGCTGTTCCCGTTCCTCGTCATGGATTGGATCGAGGGCCTGCCCCTGTACTCCTGGGCTCGCCTCCAGCCCCGCTCCTCGCGTGAGGTGCTGCGCGTGCTGGCTCAGGCCGCCAGCGCGCTCCAGGCCGTTCATGCCGCCGGGGGCCTCCATCGCGATGTCAAAGGCGACAACTTCCTGGTGCACCCCGAGGATGGACACGCCGTGCTGGTGGACTTCGGCTCCTGCACCTTTCGCGGCGCTCCCGTCCTCACCCGCAGCTCCGAGCCTCCAGGCACGCCCCACTACCTCAGCCCCCAGGCTCAGCTTCACCAGTGGAGGTTCCGCCGCCACCCCGCCGCTCGCTACGAGGCCTCTGCCACGGATGACGTGTACGCCTTGGGCGTCACCGCCTACCGCCTCGCCACCGGGCGCTACCCACTCATCGCCGAGGAGCTGGAGACGGAGGGCGAGTTGGATGACCCCTTCTCCCGCTTCCCGGAGTTGGTGCCCGCGGACGCACTCGTTCAGCTCAGCCCAGAGCTGGCCCGGTGGAACCGGCAGATGCTCTCCGTGCAGCCCGAAGACCGTGCCCTCCTGACGGAGCTGGCTGCGGGTCTCGCGCTGGCGGCGAAGATGGAAGGCCGTGTCGCGGACCGGACCATCGGCCCACGAGCAGCTCCCGAGCACCCTGAGTCGCAGGCTGCGGCCCTCCCACCGCGCCAAGTGCCGCCGTGGCAGCCGTGGTTCACTGTCACGGCCATGGGTGTATTGCTGGTGCTCGGTGGCGGGGTCCTGCTTCATGCGCTGCTGGACCTGTCACCTCGCACAAACGAGAGGGAGCGCGCTCCGTCGGCGGGAGCCCCTGCTCAGAAAGGCCACACCTCGAGCCTGGGGGAGGCTGCTCTCGCGCAGCCGCTCAGCGCCTCGGAGCCCACGACCACCCATGGGGGCGTCAGCGCGGCAGTTCCCCCTGAGCCTCTGCCCGGCCAGCGCCTGCCCCCGTGCAAAGGCCCCCTGTTTGAGATCAATGGGGGGTGCTGGATCCTCGTGGGAAATGCCACCCCACCTTGTCCTGACCCCACCTATGAGTGGAGGAAACGGTGCTTCATGCCCTTCATAGGGCCGTCGCGCCCCTCCACCACGGGGGAGAAGTAGTCGAGCGGCTGCAAGAGCCACCCAGCAGATACGATCTGAGCCTCTACCGTAGGGCTCACACCATCAAAAACCCAGGGGCGGCCTTGAGGCTTGAAAACCCGTGGCTGAACCCGCACAACCCCGCCCCATGAGTCTCCCAGACGTCATCATCGTGGGTGGCGGTGTCATGGGCTGCAGCATCGCCCTGCGCCTGCGCCAGGCCGGCCTGAACGTCACCGTGCTGGAGCGCTCCATCCCCGGCGCCGAGGCCTCCAGCGCCGCGGCCGGCATCCTCGGCCCCCAGATGGAGGCCGATGGCCCCGGCCCCTTCCTCGAGCTCTGTCTGCGCAGCCGCGCCCTCTACGGCGCTCTCGCCACGGAGCTGCGCGAGCTCACCGGCGTGGACATCGCCTACCTCCCCTCCGGCGTGCTCAAGGCCGCCTTCACCGACGCCGAGGTCCACCACCTGGACGCCACGGCCGCTTGGCAGAAGGCCCTCGGCCTCCGTGCGGAGCTGCTCGACGGAAAGCAGGCCCGCGAGCTCGAACCCAAGCTCTCCCCAGAGGCCCTGGCCGCCGTGCACTTCCCGGACGACCACCAGGTGGATAATCGCCTGCTCGTCCGCGCCCTCTCCATGGCCGCCGCACGCGTAGGCGCCACCTTCCGCAGCGGCTACGTCCGCAGCGTGGTGGAGGAACACGGACGCACAGTGGGGGTGGACCTGGATGGCGATCTCCTCTCCGCCGGGGCCGTGGTCGTCGCCGCCGGCTCCTGGTCCGGGCTCGTCCACGGCACCACCTTGGACCCCCGCGTGGTGCGCCCCGCTCGCGGCCAGATGCTCGAGCTCCAGACCCGGCTGCCCCTCACCTCCCACATCCTCACCTCCGAGAAGGGCTACCTGGTACCTCGCACCGACGGGCGGCTCATCGCCGGCAGCACCATGGAGTTCGCCGGCTTCGACAAGCAGGTGACGGCCGAGGGCCTCTCGCGCATCCTCGCCATGGCCCTGGAGCTGTGCCCGGCCCTGGGCCAGGCCCCCGTCTCGGAGATGTGGGCCGGATTCCGCCCCTACACGGAGGATCGGCTCCCCATCCTGGGGCCCGGGCCCCTGTCCGGCCTCTTCCTCGCCACCGGACACTTCCGCAACGGCATCCTCCTGGCCCCCATCACCGCGAAACTCATGACGCAGTGCCTTCTGGGAGAACGTCCCACGGTGGATCTCACGCACTTCCGGTATGACCGGTTCAGTGCTAGGCCTCCGGCCTGATGCAACCTGCCTGACCCTGTACTAGAGGGCAGCCAGGAAGGCAGGGAAGGTAGTAAGTTCTCGTACCTATTGGCGATCGAAACCCGGAAACCTCTAGAATCCCCCGCCGTGGAAGCCCTTCCCCCAGCCCCTCCTCGCATTCTGATCGTGGACGACGACGACTCCGTCCGCGACGTCATCTCCGTCCTCCTCACGGAGGAGGGCTACAACTGCGTGGTCGCCAGCGGTGCCGAGATGGCGCTCGATCTGGCCACCGAGGCCGAGACGCCCCTCGTCATCAGCGACATGAAGATGCCGGGCCGCGATGGCCTCTGGCTCCTGGAGAACCTCCGCGAGCGCCACCCGGACACCTCGGTCATCATGCTGACGGGCTATGGCGACACCGAGTCCGCCGTGGACTGTCTGCGCCGGGGCGCGGTGGACTATCTGCTCAAGCCACCCAAGCTCACGGATCTCATCCGCGCCATCGAGCGAGCCCTCGCCAAGCGGCGCATCGAGATGGCGCGCAAGCGCTACCAGAAGAAGCTGGAGCGCAAGGTCCGCGATCGCACGGCGGAGCTGCGCACCGCGCTGAAGGACATCGCCAACACCTACCAGAACACGCTCCTGGCGCTGGTGGCCGCCCTGGACGCGCGCGAGCATGAGACGTCGGATCACTCGCAGCGCGTGGTGAGCTACACCTCGGCCATCGCCACGCGCCTGGGCATTGGCGGCAAGGAGATGGACGAGATCGGCCGCGGGGCGCTGCTGCACGACATTGGGAAGATCGGCGTGCCGGACGCGGTGCTGCTCAAGCCGGGCAAGCTGACGCCGGACGAGTGGCTGGAGATGCGCAAGCACCCGGACATCGGCTTCCAGATGATCCAGAACATCCCCTTCCTGGACACGCCGGCGCAGATCGTGCTGTCGCACCAGGAGCGGTGGGACGGCGCGGGCTACCCGCGCGGCCTCCAGAAGCACGAGATCCACATCGGCGCGCGCATCTTCGCGGTGGCGGACACACTGGACGCGATGACGAGCGACCGGCCGTACCGCAAGGGCACCACGTTCGCCAACGCCATCCTGGAGATCAAGCGCTGCGCCAACACGCAGTTCGATCCCGAGGTGGTCCGGGCCTTCCTGGACATTGGCGAGGAGGGCCTGGTCCGCATCAAGCTGGAGATGGCCGAGCGCAAGCTGAAGCCGCCCGAGGTGGAGGTCCAGGCCCAGGAGGCCGAGGCCGAGCTGGAGCGGCTCACCGAGGAGGACGACATGGAGCTGACGCCCACGCCCTCTACCCCCACCCCTACCACCCCGCCCCCCTCTCCTCCTTTCTCTGGAAACAAGGTGGCCTGAGCGGCGGTGAACGCTGTCAGGCGCTCGGGGCTGTTCCCAGCGCCAGAGGCTGTTAAAGAGGGTGGACCTGTGATGCTTCCGACGCCCGCTCCCGCCGCGCCCCTGCGAGATCCGCTCGCGCCTCCCCTCCTGGATGCCCAGGGGCGGCGGATGACGTACCTGCGGCTGAGCATCACCGACCGCTGCAACTTCCGCTGCACCTACTGCTCGCCCGCCTCCTGGGGGGGCAAGAAGGATCTGCTCACCGCCGCCGAGTTCGCGCGCATCGCCGCCGTCTTCGCGAGCATGGGCATCCAGCGGGTGCGGCTCACCGGCGGCGAGCCCCTCATCCGACCGGACATCCTGGAGATCGCCCAGCGGATCGCCACCACCCCCGGCGTGCAGCGCGTGGCCATCACCACCAACGCCAGCCACCTCGAGCGCCTGGCCGTCCCCCTGCGCGAGGCGGGTGTCAGCCAGCTCAACATGAGCCTGGACACGCTCTCCGAGGAGACCTTCCGCCGCATCTCCAAGCAGGGAGACTTCGCCGCCACGCTGCGAGGCATCGACGCCGCCGCCCAGGCGGGCTACGACTCGCTCAAGCTCAACGTCGTCGTCATGCGCGGCATCAACGACAGTGAGGCCCCCGCCCTCGTCCGCTATGCCCATGAGCGCGGCCTCACTCCCCGCTTCATCGAGCTGATGCCCTTCGGCCAGGGCACCCCCGTCCCTACCGCGGAGCTGGTCGAGCGGATCCAGGCCGCGGGCGTGCCCCTGGCCCTCGAGGCGGAGGATCTCTCCAGCGCCACCGCGGGCCCGGCGCGCTACTGGAGCTCCCCCACCGGCCGCGTGGGCTTCATCTCTCCCCTCACCCAGAACTTCTGCGGCGCGTGCAACCGTGTGCGCGTGGCCTCCAACGGCGATCTGCGCAGCTGCCTCGGAGGGCGCGCACAGGCGCCGCTCCATCAGCTCATTCGTGGGGGCGCCTCGGATGTGGACCTGGCGCTGGCCATCCGCGGCGCCCTGGGCGAGAAGCCGGAGGGCCACCGCTTCACCGAGACCGGCAACGCCTCCACGCTCCTGCCGATGATGGGCATTGGCGGCTGACCTGCGCGGTCAGAACAAGCCCGCGCCGAGGGTGCAGCGGATCGCGCCGCCGATGAACCCCACCATGCCGACGATGAGTGCGGCGACGTAGTAGCCCTGGTAGGCCCGGCTGCCGTCCAGCCCCTTCGGCCCCGAGGCCAGCCCCAGGATCCCGACCAGCGCCGCCGCTGCGTTCAGGGGCACACCGAACCAGTTCAGCCACCCGAGACACGGGAGGAGGCCCAGGAGGAAGACGGCCCCACCCAGGCACATCAAGATCAGCGAGGCGGTCTTGAACCCCGTCGCTGGCGGCGGAGCCAGACTGCCCGCACTGGGATCCCATGCATCCGCTCCGACGGAGCTCCGCGTGGCGTAGGTCGGGGGCGACTGAGGCGGGTTCGGCGGATCGTTCTCCATGAATGTCCTAAGGGTGAGCGTGCACAGGGCTCTGCGTCCGCAGCGGGTGCCGGACGAGCTGGAAGAGGCCCCAGACGCAGGCGAGCGTCATCACGAGGAAGAGGGGCCAGAACACCACCACGCCGGGGTTGAGCTCGAAGGCGCGCGCGAAGTCTCCATGGGAGAAAGAGGCGAAGGCGCGAGACATCCCGCACATCGCGCAACCCGGGCACGGCGCCGGGGACAAGCCCAGGGTGGCCAGGTGCTCCCCGCGTGCGATCGCAGCGGGGGCGAACACGAAGCTGATCACCAGGGAGGCGGCGGTGAAGCCGCCCGTGAGGCAGAGCGCCAGTCCGACGACGGCATTCAGCGCTCGATCCACGCCCTGCCCCCGAGCTCCCGCCACGGTGCTACTTGATCAGGCGGATCGAGAAGGGGTAGCGGTACGACACGCCCTCGTTGACCTTGAGGCCCGCCATGATCCCCATGATGACCGCTGCGAGGCCCACGATGGGGAACAGGAGCGCGCCGATACACAAAAGGGTGAGCGCCGAGCAGATGACGTAGGCGATGAACACCCCGATCTGGAAGTTGAGCGCCTCGACGGCCTGCGCCTTCACCCACGAGGACTTCTCCCCCTTGGTCACCATGATGATGAGCGGGACGAGGATCGGTACGATGATCCCGCCAATGTGCGCGATGAGCGCCATCGTCTTGTCGTCCTGGCTCGGCGCCGGTGAGCCCGTCAGGAACGACGACTCCTTCTGCTGCTGATCCATTGCGACAACCCCCTCCAAGAGACAGACGTCGGTGGCACGCATACCGCGCCCCACCCTTTTAGCCAACGCCGACGTCAAATGTCACGTCGAGGACTGGTCACATGACCGGGAAGCCCCTGGGAACCCCAGCCGAGACCCTTGGGGCCTCAACGGGAGAGCTCGCTGTCCCGCACCTCCTGGGAGATCCTCATGGAGCAGAACTGGGGGCCGCACATGGAGCAGAAGTGGGCTTCCTTGGCACCCTCGGCTGGCAGCGTCTCGTCATGGAAGGCCCGAGCCCGCTCCGGATCCAGCGAGAGGTTGAACTGATCCTCCCAGCGGAACTCGAAGCGGGCCTTGGACAGCGCGTTGTCTCGCGCCTGCGCGCCTGGGTGCCCCTTGGCCAGATCCGCCGCGTGGGCCGCGATCTTGTAGGTGATGACGCCCTCCTTCACGTCCTCCCGGTTCGGCAGCCCCAGGTGCTCCTTGGGGGTGACGTAGCAGAGCATCGCCGTGCCGAACCACCCGATCATCGCCGCGCCGATCCCGCTGGTGAAGTGGTCGTATCCCGGGGCGATGTCCGTCGTCAGCGGCCCCAGCGTGTAGAAGGGCGCCTCGTGGCACACGGCGAGCTGCTTCGTCATGTTCTCCTGGATAAGGTGCATGGGCACGTGCCCCGGCCCCTCGATCATCACCTGCACGTCGTGCTTCCAGGCGATCTTCGTCAGCTCGCCCAGCGTCTCCAGCTCGCCGAACTGGGCCGCGTCATTGGCGTCCGCGATCGAGCCCGGACGCAGGCCGTCACCCAGACTGAAGCTGACGTCGTACGCCTTCAGGAGCTCGCAGATCTCCTCGAAGTGCGTGTAGAGGAAGTTCTCCTGGTGGTGGGCCAGGCACCACTTCGCCAGGATGGAGCCACCCCGGCTGACGATCCCCGTGAGCCGCTTCGCCGTCAGGGGGATGTAGGCCAGCCGCACGCCCGCGTGGATGGTGAAGTAGTCCACGCCCTGCTCGCACTGCTCGATGAGCGTGTCCCGGTAGATGTCCCAGGTGAGCGCCTCGGCCTTGCCGCCCACCTTCTCCAGCGCCTGGTAGATGGGCACCGTGCCGATGGGCACCGGCGCGTTGCGGAGGATCCACTCGCGCGTCTCGTGGATGTTGCGGCCCGTGGACAGGTCCATCACCGTGTCCGCGCCCCACCGGAGGGACCACACCATCTTCTCCACCTCCTCCTCGATGGAGGAGCTGACGGCGGAGTTGCCGATGTTGGCGTTGATCTTCACCATGAAGTTGCGGCCGATGATCATCGGCTCCAGCTCCGGGTGGTTGATGTTGGCCGGGATGATGGCGCGGCCGCGGGCCACCTCGTCCCGGACGAACTCCGGCGTGATCTTCCGGGGGATCGCCGCGCCCCACGAGTGGCCCGGGTGCTGCGCCGCGAGCGCCGCCTCCACCTTCAGGTTCTCCCGCACCGCCACGAACTCCATCTCCGGGGTGATGAGGCCCTTGCGCGCGTAGTGCAGCTGCGAGACGTTGGCGCCCCGCTTCGCCACTCGCGGCTTGCGGCGGTGGGAGAAGCGCAGCCCGGCCAGGCGGGGGTCCGCCTCGCGGGCGCGGCCGTACTCGGAGGTGATGCCGGCCAGCTCCTCGGTATCCCCCCGGGCCGCGATCCAGCCAGCGCGGAGGGGAGCAAGGCCCTGCCTCAGCTCGATGTACGCCTGGGGATCCGTGTACGGGCCGCTGGAGTCATAGACGAAGACCGGCGGGTTGGGGGTGAGCTGCGCCTCCGGACCCTGGCCATGACGCGTGGGCGTCTGGCTGATCTCGCGCATGGGCACGCGCAGCTCCGGGTACCGCTCACCCGGGACATACACCTTGCGTGAGGCGGGAAGCGGGCCCTGGGTCATCCCCTCGAGCACCTTGCCATCGACCTTGAGACTCCTCGACGCTCCGCTCATCTGACTCCTCCTGGTGGCGGAACGGGAGGCAGGCAAGAGGCGAAGCGCCCGCCGCTTCCCTCCGCCGGTATGACCCGGTTCAGGTTCCAAGGGTCCGGCCGATACCACGGCCGTCTCAGCCCCTCCGAGGGGCACCCCTAGCGACGGGCGGCTGTCTACCGCACAGAGGCAGCTCCTTCAACCCGTGACGCAGGATCTGCGGGATAGCAGGCAGAAGCGCAACGCTTGCGCCCCCTGGTGAGCAGCCCCACCGTCCCTGGGAGACACCATAGGTTGGACCCGAATGTGCACTGCGGGCCATCAGACCTTCTTCGCTTGGAGCCCCTTCATCCATGAAAACCGTCGGCGAGCTGATGACCCGGGACCTGGTGACCCTCAAAGAGACCCAGAACCTCGCGGTCGCGGACGAGCTGCTCCGCCTGCACCGCATCCGGCACCTGCCAGTGGTCCGTGAGGGCAAGCTCGTAGGCCTCATCACCCATCGCGATCTGCTGAAGGCCACGGGCCTCAAGTGTCCGGATCCGTCCAAGCATCCCATCTGGGCAGCCGACATCATGACCCGGGAGATGCGAACGGTGCATCCGGACATGTCCCTGCGAGAGGCCGTGAAGGTGATGCTGGACAACAAGATCGGCTGCCTGCCCGTCCTCGGCGAGGGCAACGCCCTCCTGGGAATCCTCACGGAGGCCGATCTGGTGCGCTATGCCCAGGAGCTCATCGGCGATCTGGACCGGCTGAGTGAGGCGGCCTCGTACGAAGAGTGAGGCTGAACCGCGAAAGGCAGGAGCCCCATGGCGATCGTCTTCGGAACGGACTTCTCGGAACACGCCACCGTGGCCGCACTCGCCGCGGCCGCACTCGCCCACCGCACGGGCGAGGCGCTCCACCTGGTGCATGTGATCGAGTACGGGAGCGCCGGGAGCTCGGCCTCCCTCGTCGAGGCGATGAAGCGCGAGGCCACTGCTCGCCTGGAGCAGCAGGCCACGGAGCTGCGCCGCCGCGGGGTCGACCTGAAGATCCACCTGCTGGAAGGCGCCCCGGACGAGGTGCTCGTCGAGCTGGCCTCCCAGGTCCATGCCTCGCTCATCATCCTCACCCACCACGGGCAGCGGGCGCCTCGCTGGCGCATCGGCAGCGTGACGGATCGCGTGGTCCAGGCGGCACGCTGCCCGGTGCTCGTGCTGCGCGCGCCGCAGCCCCTCGAGGCCTGGGCACGCGGAGAGCGGTCGCTGCGGCTGCTGCTCGGGTTGAACTTCTCGGTGCCCTCGGATGCCGCGGTGGCGTGGGTGCGGCGCATGAGGGCGCTGGGCCCCTGCGAGGTGATCGCCGCCCACCACTACTGGGGCGCGGACGCACATGTGCGCTATGGCCTGCCGCTCTCTCCGGAGGCAGAGGTGACGCCCGAGGCCGAGCAGGCGCTCCGGCGGGATCTCACGGCGCGGATGGGGGACATGCCGGGCAGCGGCTCCGTGTGGGTGCACCTCGAGCCTGGCCTCGGGCGCCCGTCGGAGGCGCTGATCCACCTGGCGCGCAAGGAGGCCGTGGATCTGGTGGTCGTGGGGACGCACCAGCGCACGGGCATGAGCCGGTGGTGGCACGGCTCCGTCTCACAGAGCGTGCTGCATGATGCGCCCACCTCCGTCCTCTGCGTGCCCGCCAGCGCCGCTACCACGCGGGCCATCCCCCACCTGCGCCGGGTGCTGGCCCCCACGGACCTGTCCGAGCTGGGCTCCAGCGCCGTGCGCTATGCCTACTCCCTGGCCCCTGCCGGCGGCACCGTGTACCTGCTCCACGCCCTCACCCCACCCGCGGCTGTGCCGCTGGTGGGCGCTGCGCTGCCAGAGCCCTCCTCGTCCCAAGAGCGCGCCGATCGGGAGCAGCTCACCGCGGAGCTGCGCGCCCTCATCCCGCCCGAGGCCACCGCGCGCGGCATCACCACGCGCATCGAGCTCGTCACCGGCCGCAAGGTCTCCGAGGCCATCTGCCAGGCCGCCGAGCGGCTGGACTGCGATGTCATCTGCCTGGCCACCCATGGGCACTCGGGGCTGACGCGCGCCCTGGCCGGCTCGGTGGCCCAGGAAGTGCTGATGAACGGGACACGGCCGATGTTCATGGTCCGCCCCCCGCGAGACGAGTGACGCATGAGCCCCCCCATCACCCAGGCGATCCGGGAGGAGCTCCCGGCACCTGAGGTCCCCGCCCCCAAGGGCTCCCACCCGAGACGCTGGGTACGCCCCGCCGTGGCCCTGGCCGGAGTGAGCGCGAGCCTCCTGGTGGCATGGCTGGGGGTGGACAGCCCCATCGTCGCGCGCTCGATCGTGATCGCCGGGGTGTGCCTGACGCTGTGGCTCACCGAGCTGGTGCCCCCCTTCGTCCCCACGCTGCTGCTGCTCGGGGCCACGGCCGCGCTGCTGGGCCCGCTGGACCCTGGCTACACGCTCCCCGCGGTGTTCTCGTGGTGCGCGGATCCGGTGCTCGCGCTCTTCCTGGGCGGCTTCACGCTGGAGGTGGCCGCCTCGCGGCATGGCCTGGACTCCGCGGTCGCGCAGCACGTGGTGAGGCTGGCGCGCGGGAGCCGGCGCCTGCTGATGCTGCTCGTCATCGCCGGGGTGGCCTTCCTGTCCATGTGGATGTCGAACATCGCCGCCGCGGCGATGATGCTCACCTCCCTCCGGCCGCTGATCCAGTCCTCCCAGGACACCGCCCTGCGACGGGCCCTGCTGCTGTCCGTCGCGCTGGGGGCGAACTTCGGAGGCATGGCCACGCCGGTAGGCTCCGGCCCCAACGCCATTGCCATCTCCGCGGCCACGCCCTACGCCCATGTGACATTCGTCCAGTGGATGGCCTTCGCCCTGCCCCTCACCGCGCTCATGCTCCTGGTGGGCTTCCTGCTCCTGGTGGTGGGCTACCGGGTTCGCGGCCGGTTCGAGCTGCCCGCCGCGATCCCCCGCAAGCTGGACGCTCGCGCGCACTGGGTGCTGGGTGTCTTCGCGGCCTGCGCCACCCTGTGGCTCACCGAGCCCCTGCACGGACTGCCCGCGCCCCTGGTGGCGCTGGGGGCCGTGGTGGCCCTGTTCGGCTCGGGCCTGCTGCGGCGCGAGGATCTGGGCAAGCTGGACTGGTCCACCCTCCTCCTCATCGCCGGGGGCATCTCCCTGGGGCGGCTGGTGGAGCGCTCGGGCGTGGTGGCCACGGCGCTGGGCGGGGTGGACTGGAGCGCCTGGCCCCAGCTGGCCCAGGTGGGGCTGCTCGTGAGCCTGGCGGCGTTGCTCGCGGCGCTCATGAGCAACACCGGGACGGCGGCGCTCCTGATCCCCATCTCCGTCCAGCTCTTCCCCTCCGCCTCCATGCCCATCCTCGTGGCCGTGGGCTGCTCCTTTGGCATCCCCTTCGTCATCAGCACCCCGCCCAACGCCATGGTCGCCCGAGAGGGGGGAGTGGACTCCTCGGACCTGCTGCGCCTGGGCCTGCCGCTGATGGTGCTGGGCTGCGGGGTGGTCGCCCTCACCGGCGCCTGGGTCCTTCGCCTCTTCGGACTGCCATGACTGCCCTTCACCCAACCCCTGCCGCGGCCTCTCCGGTCCGCGCCGTCAGCCCCTCTCACTCGAGGCGGCCTGCTAGTGTGAGCTCCCATGCCAGCTGAACGCATCCTGGTTGTCGACGATGAGGACAACGCCCGCCGCGCCATCGTCACCATCCTTGGCGAAGAGGGCTATGAGGTCTCCGAGGCCTCCAATGGCGTGGACGCGCTCGCGCGCATCGCGGAGTTCTCTCCCGCGGTGGTGCTGTCGGACGTGCGCATGCCGCAGATGGATGGGCTCACCCTGCTCAAGAAGGCACGAGAGCTGGGCTCGGACACCACCTTCGTGATGATGACGGCCTTCGCCAGCGTGGAGACCGCCGTCGAGGCCATGCGGGCAGGCGCTGACAACTACCTCCTCAAGCCGCTGAACGCGGACACGGTGCTCGTCATCCTGGGCAAGGCGCTGGAGAAGCGCAGCCTGCGCCGGGAGGCCGAGTCCCTGCGGGAGCAGGTGCGCCAGCGCTCCCGCTTCCACAACATCATCGGTGACTCGCCTCAGCTGCAGGGCGTCTACGACGTGATCCGGCGCGCGGCCGCCACGCGCGCCACGGTGCTCATCCTCGGCGAGTCCGGCACGGGCAAGGAGCTCATCGCCCAGGCGCTGCACCATGAGTCACAGCGCCGGGACAAGCCCTTCATCCGCGTGCACTGCGCGGCGCTCTCCGAGAACCTGCTGGAGAGCGAGCTGTTCGGCCACGAGAAGGGCTCCTTCACCGGCGCCGCGGCACGCAAGGAAGGCCGCTTCGAGCTGGCGGATGGTGGCACCCTCTTCCTGGACGAGATCGGCGAGATCTCTCCCTCCGTGCAGGTGAAGCTGCTGCGCGTGCTCCAGCAGCGCGAGTTCGAGCGCGTGGGTGGCACGCAGACGCTGAAGGTGGACGTGCGCATCGTGGCCGCCACGCACCGGGACCTGACGGCCGAGGTGAAGGCAGGGCGCTTCCGCGAGGATCTCTTCTACCGGCTCAACGTCGTCTCGGTCACCCTGCCGCCGCTGCGAGAGCGCAAGAGCGACATCCCCCCGCTGGTGAGCCACTTCCTGGAGAAGTACGGGGAGAGCTACGGCAAGGAGGTGAAGGGGCTGGCGCCGGGCACGCTGCAGGCGCTGCTGGCCCACGACTGGCCGGGCAACATCCGCGAGCTGGAGAACGCCATCGAGCGCGCGGTGGTGCTGGCCCTGGGTGCCGAGGTGGCCACGGACGATCTGCCGCCCGTGCTGCGAGGCCCTCGGCCGCTGGGCACCACCTCGACCAACCTCATCCCCGGGGCCTCCATGGGCACCATCGAGCGAGAGGCCATCCTGCGAACATTAGAGATGGTGCAGGGCTCCACCAGCCGGGCCGCGGAGATCCTCGGGATCAGCGTGCGGAAGATCCAGTACCGGCTTAAGGAGTACAGCAGCGGAAAGACGTCTGCTCCACAGGAGGCCGATGAAGAGCCTTCCTCAGAGTCCGACGGCTGATCGACCGAGCGTCCGGCCTGTCCCGTCAGGTCCGGCTGGGCCAGAGAAGGAGGACCTGTGGGGATCTGGGCGGAGCTGTTGATCGGAATGGTGGTGATGATCGTGCTCGTCGTGGTCCTCGGCGCTGGGCTGTGGAGCTCGCGCGTGGACATCCGCAAGGCCGATGACAAGTCCCAGGGCAAGGACGCCAAGAGCGGCAAGTAGCGGGGGCCCCCCAGGCTCAGGGGACCTGGCAGGCTACCCCAGTGGTTTCGCCAGGACGGGCGCCGCCTTGGGCAGTCGCAGCACGAAGCGGGCACCTCCTCCGGGCACCTCCCCCACCTCCAGCGCCCCCCCGTGCTGCACCATGATGGAATGCGCAATGGAGAGCCCCAGGCCCGAGCCCTGGGCCTTCGTGGTGAAGAAGGGCTCGAAGATGCGATCCCGGAGCGCCACGGGGATCCCTGGCCCCGAGTCATCCACCATCACCCAGACTCCCCGGTCATCCTCCCCCCCGGAGACGTGGACCACACCTCCCTCGGGTGTCGCGTCCACGGCGTTGAGTGCCAGGTTGATCAGCACCTGGCGCAGCCGCTCCTCCTCAGCAGACACCTGGAACGAGGGGCTGGGGATCGTCACCTCGAGCCGCACCTTGCGCGACTCTGCCTGCCCCGCCAGCAGATCCACCACCCGGCGCAGCAGCGGCTCCACCTCCACGCGCTCCGGCTTGAACTCGCGAGGCCGCGCGAACTGGAGGAAGTCCTCCAGGATGTGATCCAGCCGGCGGATCTCGTCGCGCACCAGGCTCAGCGGCTCGAGCAACGGGACCTGCTGCTCCTCCGCGAGCTTGCGCACCCGCCGCTCCAGCACGGACAGCTGCAGCGCCGCCGCGTTCAGGGGGTTGCGGATCTCGTGCGAGAGCCCCGCAGTCATCGTCCCCACCGCCGCCAGCTTCTCCGTCACCTGGGCGCGGCGTGCCAGCTCGCGCTTCTCCGCCTGCAGCCGCACCTGCCGCATGGCCTGCTCCAGGGTGAGCAGCAGCTCCTGCGGGGCGCAGGGCTTCATCAGGTAGGCGCAGGCCCCCGCCCGCACCGCCGCCATCGCCGTCTCCAGCGTGGCGAAGCCGGTGAGCAGCACCACCTCGGACTCAGGAGATCCCCCCTTCAGCTCGGCGGCCAGCACGGTGCCATCCCCGTCCGGCAGGCGCAGATCCACCAGCGCCAGGTCAAAGCCTCCCTTCGCGCGCTCGCGCGCGGCCTGGCAGGTAGCCGCGATACTGACGTCATAGCCCGCGTCACTCAGCAGCTCCTGGAGGTTGTCGAGGAAGGCCACGTTGTCGTCCACCACGAGGACACGCGGGCGGCGGGCGGCGGAGATCATGCCGCGGACAGGCGCGAGAGGTGCGCCTGCTCCAGCGCCGCCAGGAGGGCCGCGGTGTCAAAGGGCTTGGCGAAGACCCAGCTGGCTTCATGCAGGGGGGCCAGCTCCGGGTAGGCGGTGATGACGAAGATGGGCAGCTCCGGGAAGCGGGCTCTCAGCCGGCTCAGCGCCTCGCCGTCGGGGCCGCCAGGCAGGCGCAGGTCCACCAGCGCGGCGAAGGGCTTCACCATGGAGAGCCGGTCCGCCTCCAGCACCGATTGGGCCGTCGCGCAGGAGAAGCCCTGCGCGCGCAGCACCTCGCTCAGGTTGTCCGCCAGCGAGGGATCGTCCTCCAACAGGGCCACGAGCCCATCTCGCTTCGCGCTCGACAGCAGCTCCATCAGCGTCTGCAGCGGCACCGGCTTGGGCAGCACCGCCAGCAGCCCCTCGCGCCGCGCCGCCTCCAGGTCGTTCACTCCCGGGTAGGCGGTGATGACCACGGCGGCAATCCCCGGATCCTCCCGGCGGATGTGGTGCACGGCGGCCGCGCCGTTCATGCCCGGCATCTTCATGTCGGTGAGGAGCACGTCGAAGCGCCGGGTCTTCGCCAGCGCGAGCGCCTCGACGCCCTCCGTCACCACGGTGGCCGAGTCCCCCGAGTCCCGGAGGATCTCGGCGAGGTTCTCCGCGAAGGCCCGGTTGTCATCGAGCAGAAGGTAGTGACGCATGAAGCTCTCTCTAGGACACGATGGGAAGCCGGAGCAGGAAGCGCGCGCCCGCCCCACTCTCGGGACGAGGAGCGTAGACAATGGAGCCGCCATGGCGCTCCAGGATGCGCTTGACGAGCGGCAGCCCCAGGCCGATGCCGCGCGTCTTGGTGGTCATCAACGGCTCGAAGAGTCTCCGGCGGATGCCCTCGCTCACCCCCGGCCCGGAGTCCTCGAGGGCGAGCTCCACCGCGCCCGGCATGGCCTTGGCTGTCAGCTCCACCGTCCCGCCCTCCCCCATCGCCTGGACGGCATTCTCCAGGAGGTTGAGGAAGACCTGCCGGAGCTGGTTGGGATCTCCCAACACCGCGGGCAGCTCTGCCAGTCCCCGCGCACTCACCACCACCCGCGGGGAAAGCGGAACGGCGGAGACCGCGCTGCGCCACACCTCCTCGAGCCGCACCGGCTCGTGCTTCAGCGGCCTGTCCCGGATCATGTCCAGCAGATCCGAGACAATCCGGTTGGCGATGGCGACCTGCTCGCCGATGCGATCCAGGTGCTTGGCCGTACGCTCGTCCTTCTCTCCCGGGCGGCCCTTGAGGATGAAGAGCGAGGTCTCGATCACGCCCAGCGGGTTGCGCAGCTCGTGGCCAATCGAGCCCACGAGCTGGCCGAAGGTGGACAGCCGCTCGTTGCGCGCCTGCTGAGCGAGCAGATCCTCGCGGTACGTGTGGAGCATGATGGCCAGCTCCAGATCGAGGATCTTCGACAGCGCCTTGCGGACCACTGCCAGCTCCTTCGGTTGCTCCCAGTAGTGGCTGTCGATGAGCTCGTTGAACTCCTGGCGCAGCACGTTCATAGCTCCAAACATGTAGTGCTGGGGCAGCGCGATGCGGACGTGCATGCGCCCGATGCGGCAGCGCAGATCGTAGTAGGACTCGTCCCAAGGCCCCCGAAGGAGCTGATCCATCCAGATCTGAAGGGTGCCCTTGAGGTGGCCCACCTGGCTCTCCCCTCCCTCGAGCGCCGTGCGGGCGCCCTCATGCTGGAGGATGCGGGCGTAGAACACCTCGGCGATGCGCGAGAAGTGGCCGCGCGTCACAGCATGGAGGGAGAGCAGCGCCTGCTCATCCCCCGGGCTGAAGCCCACATACCTTTTCAGCTCCTCGAACAAGGTTTCCGCCATACGCGCTGGAGACTAACGCCAGCCGGAGCCCCAGACAGTTCCTTCCCTCGCCGGCCCAGACGAGGCAGGTGACCCTGTAAAACTCCGTCCACGGAGAACAACCCCACGCCGTGCTCCTGCAGCAGCAAAGCGCACGCCAGCTTCTGCCCTCGGTGGGCGCTCAGCGCTGCACGCAAGCTTTGCGGAGGGCCTGCCGTGCGCCGCAACCGCTGCGCGCCGTCCCGCGTCAAGCTCTGCGAGCCCTGTAAGACGTGATAGATGAACTCCATGAATGCAGCTGTGCAAGGGAGCCAGATGGGAGACTCCACCCCTCCGCTCCTTGCCACCGCCGAGGTGCTGGGGCGGCGCTACCAGGTCCTGGAGGTTGTCGGCCGGGGTGGAATGGGGACGGTCTACCTCGCGCGGGATCGGCTCGCGGGCGTCGTGGCGCTGAAGCGGCTCCATCGCTCGGTGGAGGAGCTGGCCGAGGACGCCACCCGCAGCATCGGCTCGAAGACAGCGCACCCGGAGATCGCCCTCGGGCTGGCGGACGAGTTCAAGGTCCTCACCTCCCTGCACCACCCGCACGTCATCAGCGTCCTCGACTACGGGTTCGACGATCAGGCGCGCCCCTACTACACGATGGATCTGCTCAAGGGAGCGCGGACCATCACCGAGGCGGGGAAGGAGCAGCCCCACGAGGTGCGCGTGGGCCTGCTGGCACAGGTGCTCCAGGCGCTGGCCTACATGCACCGGTGGGGCGTCATCCACCGCGATCTCAAGCCGGCCAACGTGCTCGTCGTGGACGGCCAGGTGAAGGTGCTCGACTTCGGCCTGGCCATCGCCCGCGAGCGGCCCGACGCCCAGGGCATGGTGGGCACGCCCGGCTTCGTGGCGCCGGAGCTCTTCGAGGGGCACTCGGCCTCGGCGGCCTCGGATCTGTTCAGCCTGGGCATGATCGCCTACCGGCTCTTCGCGGGGCCCAAGGGTCTGCCCGCGGGCTTCGAGGAGAGCGCGCTGGGCCTCGTCCTGCGCAAGCTGAGCGCTCCGGATCCGCGCGAGCGCTATCGCAGCGCCGAGGAGGCCCTGAGCGCGCTGACCGAGGCCACCGGCCACCAGGTCGTCACCGAGACCTCGGCCACGCGCGAGAGCTTCCTGCAGGCGGCGCGCTTCGTGGGCCGCGAGCGCGAGCTGGCGCGCTTCGAGGAGGTGCTCGACCACGCGCTGCATGGCAAGGGGAGCGCGTGGCTGGTGGGCGGTGAGAGCGGCGTAGGCAAGTCCCGGCTGCTGGACGAGGTGCGCACCCTGGCTCTGGTGCGGGGCGCGGTGGCCGTGCGCGGCCAGGCCGTCAGCGGCGGCGGCAGCCCCTACCAGGAGTGGCGCTCGGTGCTGCGCTGGCTGGTGCTGCTGGCCGAGCCGACCGCCTTCGAGGCGGGCGTCCTCCGGCCGCTGGTGGAGGACATCGAGGCGCTGCTCGGACGGCCCTTGCCCGCCCTCGTCGAGCTGGATCCCGAGATGGCGCAGGCGCGCCTGTTCGCGGTGGTGGAGGATCTGTTCCGGCGGGTGCCCCAGCCCACGGTGCTGATCCTGGAGGATCTGCACTGGGCGCACGACGAGTCGCTGCGCCTGCTCGATCGCATCTCGGCCCTGGCCCAGACGCTGCCGCTGCTCATCCTCGCCAGCTACCGGGACGACGAGCGCCCCGATCTGCCAGGCCTGCTGCCGGTGGCCGAGGTGCTGCGGCTGCCCCGGCTGGGCGAGGCCGCCATCGCCGTGCTCACCGAGTCGATGATTGGCGCCGCGGGACGCTCGCCCCAGATCGTGGAGATGCTGCGGCGGGAGACGGAGGGCAACCCCTTCTTCCTCGTGGAGGTGGTCCGGGCGCTGGCGGACGAGAGCGGCCAGCTGGCGAGGATCGGCAGTGCTCCGCTGCCAGCCAAGGTCTTCCCGGGCGGCGTGAAGCAGATCGTCCAACGCCGGCTGGCAAAGCTCCCACAGTCGGCGGCCGCGCTGCTTCAGCTCTCTGCGGTCATCGGGCGCCGGATCGATCCCAAGGTGCTGAGCTTGTGCGCTCCCACCGTGCGCATGGACGCCTTCCTGTCTGAGTGTGCGAGCGCCGCGGTGCTGGACTTCTCCGAAGGGCAGTGGCGCTTCGCGCACGACAAGCTGCGCGAGGGAGTGCTCGCCGATCTCCCGCCGCGCACCGAGCAGCTCCTGCACCGCCAGGCCGCTGGCGCCATCGAGGCGGCATACCCGGAGTCCCCCGACTGGCTGGTGGCGCTCGCGTTCCACTGGGGCAAGGCGGGCGACCCGGACAAGGAGCTCCACGCCACGCAGAAGGCCGGCGAGCAGGCGCTGGCGGCCTACGCCTGCCGCGAGGCCATCCCCCACCTGGAGCGAGCCCTGGTGCTGCTGGCCCCCCCCGGAGCCGAGAGCCAGTCCCTGACGCACGAGAAGCGCGCGCGGCTTGGCCACCTCGAGGCGCTGCTGGCGGATGCCTTCTTCCAGCTGGGCCTGTTGGACAAGTTCCGCACGCATGCCGAGCGCGCCCTGCGGCACTTTGGCTGGACAGTCCCCTCCTCCTCCGCGGGCTGGGGCGCGGGCGTGCTGGGCCAGATCTTCCAGCGCGTGGCCCAGGCCACGGTCCCAGAGGCCTTCGAGGTCCATGGGGCCGAGCGGGTGAAGCCTCAGGCCGAGGCCGGGCACATCCTGCTGCGGCTCACGGACATGTACATCTATACGCAGGACATGCCGCGCCTGACCTGGGCAGGCCTGCGGACGCTCAACGCCTGTGAGCCCCTGGGCCCCTCGCCCACCCTGGCGCGGGGCTATGCCTTGATGTCGGTGGTGGCCTTCAGCCTCCCTCCCACGCGCCCGATTGCCGAGATCTGGATGCGCCGGGCCCAGGAGATGGCCGCGCAAGTGGGCACGCCCATCGATGTGGCCTATGTGCTGTCCAGGAGCGCGGCCAGCGGGATCGGCCAGGCCCGCTGGGAGGAGCTGGAGGGCTGGGGGAACCGCTCCATCGCCACCTCCAGCAGCCTGGGTGACTACCGGCTGACGGAGGAGACCAGCGCGATCCTCGCCTGCGCGAACACGTGCCGCGGACGGTACCGGCGTGCCCTCGAGCTGGTGGAGCGGCTGGAGCACTCGGCGCAGCGGCGCGGCGCCACCCAGACCCAGCTCTGGGGCCCCGTCATGCGCTTGGGGCCCATGGTGCGGCTCGGGCGCTCTTCCGAGGCCATCGTCACGGTGGTCTCGGAGGTTCCCCGCATCGAGGCGCACGTCGAGGCCGCGGAGAAGATCGTGCTCTACGGCACGCTCGGGCTGGCCTGGCTGCGCCAGGGCAACCTCGAGCAGGCACGCCGCATGGCCACGCAGACGCTCCAGGTGCTGAAGTCCATCAAGCCCGTCACGTTCTTCCTGTACCCGGGCATCATCGCGATGAACGAGGTGCACCTCACACTCTGGGAGCGCTCGGCGGAGAGCTCGCCCGAGCGGGAGCA
>NZ_DASPHO010000266.1:0-45767 GCF_035629615.1 Hyalangium sp.
CCACGACGGCCATCTGCAGGCCGAGGCAGATGCCGAAGAAGGGCACCTTGTTCTCGCGCGCCCAGCGGACGGCCGCAATCTTGCCCTCCGTGCCGCGCACGCCGAAGCCGCCGGGGACGAGCACCGCGTCCACGCCGTCCAGCATCGCCTCCGGGCCCTGCGTCTCCACGTCCTGGCTGTCCACGAAGCGCAGGCGCACGCGCACGTCGTTGGCGATGCCGCCGTGGAGCAGGGCCTCGTTCAGGCTCTTGTAGGCCTCCTTGAGGTCCACGTACTTGCCGACGATGCCCACCTGCACCTCGCCGCGGGCCGGCTCGTAGATCTTCCGGCAGATGCTCTCCCAGCGCTCCAGGTGGGGCGCTCGGCTCCAGATGTTGAGCACCTCGGCCAGCCGGTCATCCAGCCCCTGGCGGTGCAGCTCCAGCGGCAGCTCGTAGATGCTCTTCACGTCCGGCGAGGTGAACACGTTGCCCGTGTCCACGTTGCAGAACATGGCGATCTTGTCCTTGAGCTCCTGGGAGATCTCCCGGTCCGTGCGGCACAGCAGGAAGTCCGGCTGGATGCCGATCTCCCGTAGCTTCATCACCGAGTGCTGGGTGGGCTTGGTCTTCACCTCGCCGGCCGCGCTGATGTAGGGCAGCAGCGTCAGGTGGACGTAGACGGTGTTCTCGCTGCCCACGTCGTAGCGCATCTGCCGGATGGCCTCGAGGAAGGGCAGCGACTCGATGTCGCCCACCGTGCCGCCGATCTCCACGATGATGACATCCACGTCCTGGGCGGCCTGGCGGATGCTGATCTTGATCTCGTCGGTGACGTGCGGAATGACCTGGACCGTCTTGCCCAGGTACTCGCCCCGCCGCTCCTTCATGATGACGGAGTGGTAGATGCGGCCGGAGGTGAAGTTGTTCATCCGGCTCATCCGAGCGTTGGTGAACCGCTCGTAGTGGCCCAGATCCAGGTCCGTCTCGCCGCCGTCCTCGGTGACGTAGACCTCGCCGTGCTGGAAGGGGCTCATCGTGCCGGGATCCACGTTGATGTAGGGATCCAGCTTGACGAGGGTGATGTTGAGTCCTCGGTTCTCCAGCAGGGCGCCGATGGACGCGGAGGCGAGCCCCTTGCCCAGGGAGCTGACCACGCCGCCGGTCACGAAGATGTACTTGGTCTTCTTCGAACGCATGTCCCTTCCTGCCAAGGAGGTCGGGGTGCGTCAATGATTCTGTGGAGGCCAGGGGCCCGGCCGGCTCGCCAGCGGCTCAGGAGCCGTCCTGGCTCTTGGGGCGGGCGTGGGCGTAGTCCTTGGCTTCCGGCTCTCCGGCGCGCAGGTTCCGCAGCGGACAGTGGCGGCAGGTCCAGCCGTCCCAGGCGCGCTTCACGGCCAGGTGCAGGCAGCGGTCATAGTGGAAACAGAAGAGGTTGCGCTGAGTCTCCACCGCTCCCTCTTCCCGGATGGCCGAGGGGAGGGGGGTGGGGCAGGGTGTAATAGGCACGGCAGAGCTTCTCCAGAGAAGTCATCGAGGCTTCCCCCCCGCTCACAAACAGGGTGGCTGCGAGGTCATTCCCGAAGAGCCGTGGAGCACTGGGACATAAAAAAGGCCCGCTCTCCCCGTGCGCCCCTTTCGGGTACGACGCGCGCGGGAGGGAACGGGCCTCACTGCTGGCTCCACATCCGCCGGGTGGCTAGTGCGCCATGCCAGCGGAGGTGGATGCCTGACTGATGTTGGTCAAGGCATCACCTCCTTTCGTCTGCGGCAGCAGTGTTAACCGGGAGGGTGGTGCGTGCGCTAGTGCTGAATGTGGGTATTGCCGGGTGTCGGACGGGTCGGCTGCTCCTCAGGCGGCCACAGGGCATCAGGCCCTGAATCCGGGGGCCAAGGTCCGGGGGCCGGGGCCATACCACCTGCGTGGTATCGCCGGGCCTGCTCGGGTTGCGCACCCTGCCTCGGTTCCTTGTCCTTCGACAGCGTGGCTGCTGGCTCCATAAGGGACGGGAGCGCTCGCTCCGCTGAGGGGATTGCGCCACATGAAGCTCGAGAGCCTGGGGTTGTTCCTGTGGGTGGCGTTTGTGGCCAGCTCCTGTGGTGAGGAGCGGCGTGCGCCGGGGGCTGAGCTGGCTCCGGTGGCGGCGCGCACGACGCGGCAGGAAGCTCGGAGCACCAACAAGGTGCTGATCCTGGGCAGCACCGTCAACGGTGGGCTTGGCAGCCGTGAGGCTCAGGCCGCGCTGGCCTACGCGCCGCCCGGTGTGGTGATTGACGTGGTGACGCCTGCGCAGTGGCGGCTGATGACGGCCACCCAGTTCATGTCCTACCGCGCCATCGTCATCGGCGATGCGGCCTGCACGGCCGGTGAGGCCGCGTTCCAGGCGGCGATCGACACCCGCGCCACCTGGGGAGCCATCGTCGATGGTGACGTGGTCATCATCAGCACGAACGTGAGCTCCAACAATGCGCCCCAGATCGTGGAGAACGGGATCTGGGACGTCATCCGCAACACCTTCCAGCACCGAACGGGCATGTACATCTCGCTGGGGTGCGCCTACCAGAACGCCCCGGCCAACACGCACGTGACGCTGCTGGAGCCGTTCGGTGAGTTCAAGGTCCAGGGCCTGTCGACCTGCGCAGATACCGGCCACATCTTCCAGGTGCTGCCCGACTACCTGTCGGACAGCATGTTCGATGGGTTTCTCCCTGGCGAGGATCTGTGCGCTTCGCGTGCGGTCTTCACCAACTACCCGAATCGCACCTTCGCGTTTGTGGCTCTGGCGACGAGTTCCATCGGCGAGCCGATTCCTGGCGAGCAGGTCTATACGGACTTCTTTGAGGGGATGGATTACGCGGGTACCCCCTACATCCTCATGCGCGGTGCCTCTCCTGTGGGCGCCGGCTGCGGCGGTGACTCCAACAACGTCCCGTCGGTAGAGGAGTGTGACCTGGGGGATGGCAACAATGGCCAATCTCCCGTCGAGGGCACACCTCCGGAGCTCACCTGCTCGTTCTCGTGCCGCCTCGAATGGTGCGGCGACGGTCACGTGGACACGATCTGGGGCGAGGAGTGCGACGAAGGCCTCAACAACGGCCGTAGCTCAGATGCCTCTGGCACCATCGGCACGTGCACCTCGTTCTGCAAGACCCCCAGCATCCCGGTGCCGCCCAGCAGCCCGCCTGTGGCGCGCTGCAAGAACGTGACGGTGATGGCGACCAACACCTGCGGCATCCCCGCCGACATCAATGACGGGTCCAGCGATCCGGACAACGATCTGGTGGGCTGCACGCAGAACCCGCCCGGCCCGTACGGCCTCAGCCCCACGGGTGCCGCCACTTACGCCACGGCGGTGACCCTGACGTGTACGGACCAGGCGGGCAACATGGCTCAGTGCATGGGCACTGTGACGGTGACGGACAAGGTGGTGCCGACGGTGACCCTCATTGATGAGGCCAACCAGTCGCTCGAGTGCAACCGCAGCATTGCGTACTCGGACCCGGGCGCCACTGCCAACGACCTGTGCTCAGGCCCGCTGCCGGCCGTGCCGTCGGGCACGGTATCCATGGGGACACCCAACACCTATACGGTGACCTACACCGCGACGGACCATGCCAGTAACAGGGGCACGGCCACGCGCACGGTCGTCGTGTCCGACACGCTGCCACCCAACATCACTGTTGGCACGAACCCCGTTTCGCACCAGTGCGGCGAGGCCTACAACGATTCGAACGTGTCGGCCCTCGACCAATGCGCGTTGGGTGTGCAACTGGTGAGGACCGGCGTCCCGACCGGCTTCGTCACGGGCGGCTTCACGGTCCTCTACAACTCGACGGACCCGGCGGGCAACGCCGCCCAGGAGAAGAGTCGCACGGTCAATGTGATCGACACGGTGAAGCCCACCGTGACGATCACCGGGTCGCTGACGCAGACGGTGGAGTGCAATGACCCCGCCTATGTGGACCCGGGCGCCACGGCCACCGACACGTGCGCCGGAGCGCTGCCCGCCGTGGCCCAGACTCCGCCCAACACGGGCGCTCCGGGCACCTACCCCGTCAGGTACCAGGCGGCGGATCCCGCAGGCAACGTGGGGATCTCGTCCAATGCTCGGACTGTGACGGTGCGCGACACACTGCCGCCGTCGGTGACGCTCACCGGCGGGAATATGGGCCTGGAGTGCGCCACGGTTTGGGACGATCCGGGCGCCACGGCCACCGACCAGTGCCGCGGCAACCTGCCTGTCACCAAGAGCCCGGCCACGGTAAACAACATGCAGCTGGGCGCGCAGACGCTCACCTACAGCGCGACCGACGGGGTCCGCACGGACTCGGAGACGCGGATGGTGACGGTGAGCGACTCGCGGGCCCCGGCCATCACGCTCATGGGCCCGCTGAACCTGTCGGTGGAGTGCGGTGATCCGACCTACGCGGACCCGGGTGCTACGGCGAACGACGCGTGCGTCGGCCCGCTGCCCGCGGTGCCGGAGCCGCCGGCCAACCCGAACGTGCCGGGCACCTACAACGTCCGCTACCGCGCGACGGACCCCTCCAACAACACGGCCCTCTCGGACACCAGCCGGACGGTTTCGGTGCGCGACACGCTGCCGCCGACGCTGACGCTGCAGGGCGCCAATCCCCAGGCGCTGGAGTGCGGTACGCCCTGGGTCAACCCGGGCGCCACCGCCAGCGATCAGTGTGCCGGCCCGCTGACGGCCACCGTCTCGGGTGGCGTGAACCACCAGGTGCCTGCCGCCTATACGGTCACCTACACCGCCTTCGACGGAACCCACACGCTGACCGCCAACCGCGCGGTGAACGTGAGCGACACGCTGCCGCCCTCCATCACCGTGAACGGTCCGCTGGAGGACTCGTACGAGTGCGGCGCTGCCTATACAGATCCGGGTGCCTCTGCGACCGACGCGTGCGACGGGCCTGTGGCTGTGACTTCGTCCAGCCAGGGCGATCCGAGCCGGCCGGGCACCGTCACCATCTCCTACTCGGCGCAGGATGCGGCGGGCCACCAGGTGACTTCGCCCGTGACGCGCACGGTGACGGTGGACGACGACGCGCCGCCCACGCTGACCCTGCTGGGCCAAGCGACGCAGCGGCTCGAGTGCGCCACGCCCTACAACGACCCGGGCGCCAGGGCCAACGACGTGTGCTACGGGGATCTGACCGCCAACATCGTGCGGACGGGCTCCGTGAACAACATGCAGCTGGCCGCCCATACGCTCACCTACAACGTGTCGGATGGCGCGGGGAACAACGCGGCCCCTGTCAGCCGCACGGTGCAGGTGGAGGACGGGGAGGCGCCGATCGTCACGGTCACCGGCCCGCTGAACATCCCGGTGGAGTGCGGCGATGACTCGTACGCGGATCCGGGCGCCACTGCGAACGACGCGTGCGTCGGGCCGCTGCCTACGCTGCCTAGCATCGTGGCCGACCCGGATGCGCCGGGCTCCTACGTCATCAACTACCAGGCGGCGGATCCTTCCGGCAACGTGGGCCACTCGAGCACCAGCCGCACGGTGACGGTGAGCGACACGCTGCCGCCAGTGCTGGCGCTCAACGGTGGGAACATGGGCCTGGAGTGCGCCACGCCCTTCAATGACCCGGGCGCCACGGCCAACGACCAGTGCCGCGGCAACATCACGGGCCTGATTGCGCGGACGGGCGAGGTGAACAACCGTCAGCTGGGTGACCAGACGCTCACCTACAGCGTGACCGATGGCACCTTCACGGACACGGAGACCCGCACGGTGACGGTGAGCGACACGCTGGCGCCCACCATCACGGTGAACGGTCCGCTGGAGGACTCGTTCGCTTGCGGTGCCACCTATACGGATCCGGGTGCCACGGCCACCGACGCGTGCGTTGGCTCCGTCCCGGTCACGTCGTCCCGCACGGGCGACCCGGGCCGGCCCGGCACCATCACCATCTCGTACTCGGCCACTGACCCGTCGGGTAACAGCGTCACCTCGCCTGTGACGCGCACGGTGAGCGTGAACGACGACGCGCCGCCCACGCTGGTCCTGCTGGGGCCTGCCACGCAGTCTCTGGAGTGCGCCACGGATTGGACCGACCCGGGCGCCACGGCCAACGACGCGTGCTTCGGGGATCTGACGGGCAGCATTCAGCGGACGGGAGAGGTGAACAACCGTCAGCTGGGCCCCCAGACGCTCACCTACAGCGTGACCGATGGCACCTTCACGGATACGGAGACCCGCACGGTGAATGTGAGCGACACGCTGGCGCCGTCCCTGACGGTGCTGGGGCCGCTCAGCCAGCAGGTTCAGTGCAACCATGCCCCGTATACGGATCCGGGCGCCACCGCGACCGACCTGTGCGCCACCAACGTGCCCGTGCTGGTCACCGGCTCCGTCAACACCGGCGCGGCGGGCAACTACACCCTCACCTACCGCGCGACCGACCCGTCGAACAACACGACGACGTCCTCGGATGTCCGCACGGTGACGGTGGTGGACGACCTGCCGCCCTCCATCTTGCTCACGGGCGCTTCCCCCGCCACGCATGAGTGCGGTATCGCCTACAACGACCCGGGCGCCACGGCGAACGACGCGTGCGCTGGGGACCTGACTCCTCTCATCCAGCGCTCGGGCGCGGTGAACTCGGGCCAGCTGGGCGAGTACACGCTCAACTACACCGTGACGGATCCGTCCAACCTCACCGCGAGCACGCAGCGCACGGTGACGGTGGATGACACGCAGGGCCCGATGCTGACCCTGGTGGGCCCCGCCACCCAGACCGTCGAGTGCGGCCCGACCTACGCGGATCCGGGCGCCACCGCCACGGACCTGTGCGCGGGCAACCTGGACGCTCAGATCCAGGTCTCCGGCGCGGTGAACCCGCGCGTGGTGGCCGACTACAACGTCACCTACTCGGTGGCCGACAACGCGGCCAACGCCGCGACGCCGGTCAACCGTGCCGTGCAGGTGCGTGACACGGTGGCGCCTGAGATCACCGTCACCGGCGAGCTCGAGACGACGTTCGAGTGCGGCTCCGCCTACGTGGATCCGGGCGCGACGGCCAGCGACGTGTGCGCCGGCCCCGTCACCGTGGTTGCGGCGCAGGCGGGCAATGCGAACCAGCCGGGCACCATCACCATCAGCTACACGGCGACCGACCCGTCGGGCAACAGCGTCACCTCGCCTGTGACGCGCACGGTGCACGTGAGCGACAACGCGGCGCCCACGCTGGCGCTGCTGGGCTCTGGCACGCAGCGGGTGGAGTGCGCCACGCCGTTCAACGATCCGGGGGCCACGGCCAACGACGCGTGCTACGGGGACCTGACGGGCAGCATCACCCGCAACGGCACCGTCAACACGGCCGTGCCGAACGACTACCCGCTCGTGTACAACGTGACGGACGGGGCGGGGAACAGCGCGCCCTCCGTCAGCCGCACGGTGGAGGTGCGTGACACGCTGCTGCCGTCCATCACGGTGCTCGGCCCGCTCGCGGACTCGTACGAGTGCGGCGGCGCCCAGTACACGGACCCGGGCGCCACGGCGACCGACAGCTGCGCGGGCAACCTGACGTCCGCCATCGTGGCCACGCGCACCTCGGACCCGGGCGCGCCGGCCAACTTCGTCATCACCTACAGCGTGTCGGATCCGTCCGGCAACACCGTCACCTCGCCGACTTCCCGCACGGTGACGATGAACGACAACGCGGCGCCCACCATCGCGCTCAACGGCCCGGCCACGGAGACCCTGGAGTGCTGGCCTGGTCCGTACACCGACGCGGGCGCGACGGCGAACGACGCGTGCATCGGTCCGGTGCCGGTGACGGTCAACGGCTCGGTGAACACGCGCGTGGCGGGCAACTACACGCTGCGCTACACGGCCCAGGACACGGCGGGCAACACCTCGCTCGAGGTCTCCCGCAACGTGCGCATCAATGACACGGTCGGTCCGGCCATCACGCTCACCGGCCCGAACGCGGTCACCCTCGAGTGCAAGGTGGAGACGTACGCGGATCTGGGCGCCACGGCAGAGGATCTCTGCTCCGGCCCGGCCCCCGTCGTGGTGGATGCCTCCGACGTCGACCCGACGGAGACGGGCTTCTACCTGGTCCACTACTCCGCCACGGACTTGAGCAACAACACGAACACCACGGTGCGCAACGTGAACGTGGTCGACAGCCTGCCGCCGACCATCGCGCTCAACGATCCCAACCCCATGGTCATGGAGTGCGCCACGCCGTTCATCGATCCGGGTGCCACGGCCGAAGACGTGTGCCAGGGCAACGTATCCGACACGGTCTTCGTGGAGTTCACCGACCTGGATACCCTGCGCGAGGGTGACTACATCGTCCGGTACCAGGCGCACGACCGTCGCGGCCACGATGTCCGGGCCACGCGGAACGTGACGGTCAACGACACCCGGCCGCCGGTGCTCACGGTGGTGGGCGCTCCCACGCAGGAGATCGAGTGCGGCACCCAGCCGGGCCTGGGTGTCTCTGCCACGGATGCGTGCTACCCCCACACCGCCACCATCGTGGCCACTCCGGCCCAGCTGCCCAACGAGCCGGGCGAGTACGACGTCTACTACTCGGCCACGGATGCGGCGGGGAACACCACCGCCGAGGCAGACCGCGTCACGCGCCACTTCACGGTGGTGGACACGACGGAGCCGGTGCTGGTCGTCAACGGGCCCACGGAGCTGTACTACGAGTGCACGGGCCACGCGATCGGCAACGTGTGGAGCAACCCGGGCGCCAGCGCCACGGACGTGTGCGAGGGCGACATCATCGTCCACCAGTACAACACGGGCGACGATGACGGCGACGGCGTCCCGGGCGACATCGATATGGATGACTTCGGGCCTGGCCCGACGACCGAGGTCGAGGGGCTCTACTACGTCCAGTACCTGGCGTGGGATGAGAGCTTCAACATCCAGGGCGCCATCCTCTCCGTGTACGTGCAGGACTCGCTCAAGCCGGTGCTGTACCTGAACGGCGAGGAGACCGTCCAGACGCAGTGCTTCCTGCCCACGGACGATCCGACCGACCCGGATGAGGTCGTCGAGGTGGACCCGGATCCGTACGTGGATGCGGGCGCCTTGGGTGATGACCAGTGCTACGGCGATGTGACGCCGCTGGTGCAGTCGTTCGGCGACATCAACAAGCAGGCGCCGGGCACGTACACCATCGAGTACCAGGTGCGTGACGGGGCCTTCAACTGGGCCGATCCCATCACCCGCACGGTGGAGGTCATCGACAACATCTCGCCGAAGCTGAAGCAGAACCCGCCCATCAAGCTGTTCCCGCCGAACGGCGTCACCATGCGGACGGTGCAGCTCAGCGAGTGCGCGGTCGCCTGGGACATGTGCGTGGGCTACATGGACATCATGGACCGGGCGTACGACCTGGTGGTCACCAGCAACGAGCCGGGCAGCGACGCGGGCGACATCGTCATCGTCGGCAACAACACCTTCCAGGTGCGCGCCGAGCTCAACTCCAACGGCACGAGCCGGGTGTACACGGCGCAGTACAAGGTCGATGACGACGTGGGCAACTCCCAGCAGGGCACGTGCAAGGTGTATGTGCCGATCAACGACAACGACCCGGCGCCCACTGTCACCGGCGGCTCCGAGTTCATGGCGGGCCGCTAGCCCGTCACACGCTGTGAAGTCCTGAACGGCCGGTGTCCCTCACGGGGCACCGGCCGTCGTATTTTTCCAGGGCCCCCGGAAGCTCCCTGGGCAGGCTGGCAGAGGGGGCTGCCTCCACCTGGGCGAGTGAGGTACACAGGAGGTGGGGTGGGGCCCTGCCCTGGAGAAGAGCGGAACCATGAGGCTTCACCAGCGCTCCGCGCACTTGCTGCCGTTGCTCCTACTGGTGCTGCTCCTGCCTGTGCGCGGGGAGACGGCGGGGGAGGCCGGGCCCCGCCTGGCGTGCGCCCCTTCGCCTCAGCAGGAGACAAGCTTCGCGAACAAGAATGTCACCATCACCTCGCTCGTGGCGATGGGCGAGGCGGTCTTCTTCGCCTCGTCCGAGGCCAGCGTCGGCGCGACGCTGTGGAAGGCCACCCAGGACGCGAATGGCGACGTGGTGACGACGAGCCTGTACTTCAGGGCGGGGGGGGACGTCCGCTTCAGCCGGCTGACCGTGGCGCAGCAGCGGCTGTACTTCGTGGTCACCACCGGCGGCCTTAATCCCGAGCTGTGGGCCAGCGATGAGATGGGTACTCGGGGGCTCAAGATCTTCTCGGACTCCGCCCTGTCCAATGGCGAGAGGTTCGCCGTCATGGGCGGCACGCTGTTCTTCATGGCGGGAGTGTCTGACACGGGCGCCGAGCTGTGGCGCAGCGACGGGACGGCCGAGAGCACGCAGCTCGTCCATGACATCAAATCCGGCCCCGAGCCCTCCACGCCCAATGAGCTGACGGTCCTCGGTGGGGAGCTGTTCTTCCGGGCGGAAGACGGGAGCATGGACGTCGAGCTGTGGAAGAGTGACGGAGTGCCGAACAGCAACGGCACCCAGCGGGTGAAGGACATCTGGACTGCAGGTTCCAGCAACCCCGGCTCGCTGAGGGTGATAGGGGACAAGCTCTACTTCACCGCGACGCCTACCCTAGGGGCCCAGTCGGAGATCTGGGAGAGCGATGGGAAGCCGGAGGGCACCCAGGTCGCCGTGCCCTTCGAGCAGGCCCGGAACCACGGCCCCCTGGAGTCCCTCACGGTCGCCGGAGACAAGCTCTTCTTCAGCATGGACGATCAGGAAGGGCACGGCCAGGAGCTGTGGGTGAGCACTGGGAGGCCCGAGGGCACGAGGATCGTCAAGGATCTCAAGCCCGGGCAGAACAGCTCCGGGCCGGAGCTGCTCACCGCGGTGGGCCAGACGCTGTTCTTCATGGCGAGCGACACAGAGACAGGCCGAGAGCTCTGGAAGACTGATGGAACGGAGGCGGGGACGGTGTTGGTGAAGGACTTCATCTCAGGCCCGAGCAGCTCGCTGGGGGGAGAGGTGCTCGTGTCCGGGGGCGGGGGGCTGCTGGTGTCGATCGATGACGGCGTCTCGGGAAAGCAGCTGTGGCGGATCAATCGCACGGGCGCAGAGCAGCTGACGACCATCGGCACCGCGCCTGATGGATCCAATCCTCACTCGATGACCGTCGCGGGCGACAGGCTCTACTTCGTGGCCACCTATCCCTCTGTCGGTGAGGAGCTGGTCTCCCTCCCTCTGGGAGAGGTGGACTGTGTCCCGCCCACGCGCGTGTGCCCGGAGGATCTGCACGTCGAGGCGGTCAACTCGATGGGCGCCCACGTCAACCTCCCGCCCCCGAAGGAGATGAGCGATGACTCGCTCACGCCGCTCACGGTGAGGTACCGATCCGCCATCTCAGGGGAGCTCCCCAGTAACGCAGGGGACTTCCAGGTGGGAGCTACCTCCGTCACCATCACCGTGGAGGATGCTGCCAAGAACAGCGCGGAGTGCACGCTGATCGTCACCGTCGAGGACAGGACCGCGCCCGCGCTGGTGTGCCCGCGGCAGCTGGTCCGGGAGGCCACGGGGCCCCTGGGGGCAAACGTCTCCTATCCCGTGCAGGCGCTGGACGCGGTCACTGAGAGCCCGGAGGTGAGCTACAGCCACGCTTCCGGCTCCTTCTTCGCGCTCGATCAAGAGGTGGAGGTGCGGGCCACGGCGACCGACGAGAAGAACAACAGCAGCACGTGCGACTTCAAGGTCGTCGTCAAGGACACGGTGCCGCCGGCGCTCACCTGTCCGCAGTCCGTGGTGCATGTGGCCACGAGCGCCGAGCCTGTCTCCATCCCCTACCCGCAGCTCCAGGCGACGGACGTGGTCACCCTCACTCCGAGGGTGGAGGCCGATCGCCCCTCGGGGAGCCTCTTCGAGGTAGGGGAGTGGCCCGTCACCCTCACGGCGGTGGACGCGGCGGGCAATCAATCCCAGTGCACCTTCACGGTGTACAACCTGGACGCGGTAGCGCCCACCCTCACGTGCCCGGGGCCTCAGCAGGCGCTGGCCACTGAGCCGGAGGGCGTGGCGGTGCACTTCCCCGCGGCGGAGCCGGATGACGATCTCGCCCCCCCCCTGCCCACCGTCCGCTATACCCATGAGCCGGGCAGTACCTTCCCAGTTGGGGAGACGATCGTCACCGCCACGGCGAGCGATCTCGGGGGCAACGAGGTGAGCTGCTCCTTCCCCGTCACCGTGGTGGAGCGATCGGGGTGTGGCTGCCAGTCCGGCTCAGCCAGTGCGAGCCTCTTCTGGCTGGCGCTGGCGCTGGTTCCGCTGTGGGCGCGCCGCCGGGCCGGTAGACTGGCGGGGTGAGCACCTCCCTCGACTCTTACCGCGCCGAGTTCCCCGTCCTGGAGAAGCTGCTGTACTTCAACCACGCGGGGGTGTCGCCCACGAGCGTGCGGGCCGCCACGGCGGTGCGCGAGTGGATGGAGGACGTGGTGCACTACGGCGTGCGGCACGAGCGCCAGTGGGAGGCCCACGTCGCTCACACCCGGAAGCTGGCGGCGCGGCTGATCGGCGCGGCCCCGGAGGAGATCGCCTTCGTGCGTAACACCAGCCATGGGCTGGGGCTGGTGGCCGAGGGGCTGGACTGGCGGCCTGGGGATGAGGTGGCGGTGGCCACGTCGCTCGAGTACCCCTCCAACGTCTACCCGTGGCTGCACCTGAAGGATCGAGGCGTGGAGGTGCGGGAGATCGCCGCGCGCGAGGGGGGAGTCACTCCGGAGGCGGTGGCCGCGGCCCTCACGCCGCGCACCCGGCTGGTGGCGGTGAGCTCCGTGCAGTACGCCAGCGGCTACCAGACGGAGCTGGAGGCGGTGGGGGCGCTGTGTGAGCGCGCCGGCGTGCTGCTGTGCGTGGACGGCATCCAGAGCGTGGGCTGCGTGCCGGTGGACGTGAGGCGCAGCCGGATCCACTTCCTGAGCGCGGACAGCCACAAGTGGATGCTGGGCATCTCCGGTGCGGGCTTCCTGTACGTGGCCCGGGAGGTGCTGCCCCGGCTGCGTCCCGTGCTGGTGGGGTGGCGGAGCACCACGGATGCGTGGAACTTCAACCGCTCGCACTTCGAGCTGCGCGCGGACGCGCTGAAGCTGGAGGAGGGCAGCCATGCGTACACGGGCATCTACGCGCTCGCGGCCGCGCTGGAGCTGCTCCTGGAGGTGGGCGCGGAGCGCATCGGGGCACGCATCCGCGAGCTGCTGACGGTGCTGGACGGGGAGCTGCGTGCCCTGGGCTGCGACACGGGGCCCGCGCCGGAGCACCGGGCGGGCATCCTCACCTTCCTGCCGCGCGCCGGAGATCCTCGGCCGCTGTACGGCTGGCTGTCCGAGCGGGACGTGGTGCTCTCGCTGCGCCGAGGCCGCCTGCGCGTGTCCCCTCACTTCTACAACCAGCCGGAGGAGCTGGAGCGGCTCGTCCGGCTGGTGCGAGACTTCAAGGGGGCGTGAGGCACCGTGGAACGGGCGAGCTGAACCCGATGAGGCGAGAGGCGCGCGCCCCCGCCTCAGACGGCTCCGGCGGGGACTCCCGGCTTAGAACAGGTTCTCGATGGAGAGGTAGCGCTCGCCCGTGTCGTAGCAGAAGGTGAGCACCCGGCTGCCGTCGGGGATGTCGGCGAGCTTGCGGTTCACCGCCGCCAGCGCGGCCCCGGACGAGATGCCCACGAAGATGCCCTCCTCCTTCGCCGAGCGGCGGGCGAAGTCGAACGCCTCCTCGTCGGTGACGGTGATCGCCCCATCAATGGCGTCCACGTGCAGGTTCTTCGGGATGAAGCCCGCGCCGAGGCCCTGGATCGGGTGCGGCGACGGCTGCCCGCCGCTGATCACCGCCGACTTCGCCGGCTCCACCGCGAACACCTTCAGCTTGGGCCACACCTTCTTCAGCTCCTCGGCGCACGCGGTGATGTGGCCACCCGTGCCTACACCCGTGATGATGTAGTCCAGCCCCTCCGGGAAGTCCTGGAGGATCTCCTTCACCGTGGTGCGCTTGTGCACCGTGATGTTGGACTCGTTCTCGAACTGCTGCGGCATCCACGAGTTGGGCGTCTGCGTCACCAGCTCCTGCGCCCGGGCAATCGCGCCCTTCATGCCCCCGGCCCGCGGCGTCAGCTCCAGCTGCGCCCCGTACGCCGCCATCAGCCGACGGCGCTCCAGGCTCATGGACTCCGGCATGACGAGGATGAGCTTGTAGCCCTTCACCGCCGCCACGACGGCCAGGCCAATGCCCGTGTTCCCCGACGTCGGCTCGATGATGACGCTGTCCTTCTTGAGGATGCCCCGCTGCTCGGCGTCCTCGATCATGGACAGGCCAATGCGGTCCTTGATGCTGCCGCCCGGGTTGGCACGCTCCAGCTTCATGTACACCTCGACGCGCGAGGGGAAGAGCCGGTTGATCTTGACGTGGGGCGTGTTGCCAATGGTCTGCAGGATGTTGGCTGCCTTCATCGGATGGGCCTCGGGGGTGGGGTAGGGACTGCGCGGGGGTTAGATGTGGAACTCCAGCTCGCCGAGGTCCGTGTCGGAGACGCGGTGGCGGACCTCGGTGCGGCGGGTGACGATGGACTGGGGTGGCACGCTCTGCGTGAGCCAGGCGTTGCCGGCGATGACAGTGCCCCAGCCCACCACGGTCTCCCCGCCCAGGATGGTGGCGTTGGCATACACCACCACGTTGCTCTCCAGGGTGGGGTGGCGCTTCTTGTTGGACAGCTTCTTCTCCACCACGAGCGCGCCCAGCGTCACGCCCTGGTAGATCGTCACTCCATCTCCAATGTGGGTCGTCTCGCCGATCACCACGCCCGTGCCGTGATCGATCACGAAGCGCCGGCCGATGGTGGCGCCCGGGTGGATGTCCACGCCGGTGCGCTGGTGGGCGAACTCCGTCAGCAGGCGCGGCAGCAGCGGCATGTCCAGGAGGTGGAGGGCGTGCGCCACGCGGAAGATGGCGATGGCGTAGAAGCCGGGGTAGGTGAGGATGACCTCATCCACGCTGCGCGCAGCCGGATCTGCCTGGTGGATGGCATCTGCGTCCTGCCGCAGCAAGTCATAGATGTCCGGCAGCTGCTCCACGAAGCGCTGCGGAAGGCTCTGATCCACGCCGGGGTAGAGCGGCGCCAGCAGCGACTGCAGCCGGACGAGGTAGGCCTCCACCGCCATCACATCGCGCTGAATGGCCGCCGAGTGGCGCTCCAGCTGCTCGGCGAAGTGAGGGAAGAGCAGCCCCAGCACCTTCTGGACGAACTCTGGCGCGGCGGTGCGGACCTCGGGAGGGAAGTACTGCCGCTGGCGGCTCTCCAGCAGCACTGCAAGCAGCTTGTCGTAGGAGGCAGTCATGAGTGGAGCAGGAGCTTAACCCAGCCATGGAGAAGGTGGCGGAGGTTTTTCCACTATAACGGATGGGCACCCGCCCTGCTCAGACTTCGAGGACGGCCCGGTAGCGGACCTCGTTGCGGGCCACGCGGGCCAGGGCGTGGTTGGCCTGGTCGAGCTTGAAGCGCTCGGTCTGCGCCTTCACGCCATGGCGGGCCGCCACCTGGAGCATCTCCCGAAGGCCGGCGGTGTTGCCAGTGTTGCTGCCGACAATCCGCTTGTTGGTGGCCAGCAGGGGGAAGACGGGCACGCTCAGGTTGCTGGGAGGTGCGCCCACGAAGCACAGCGTACCATAGGGCCGCAGGGCGAGCACATAGTCCAGCCAGGGCAGATCCGCGTTCACCGTGGAGAGGATGAAGTCGAACGAGCCGGCCACCCGCTTGAGTCCCTCGGGGCTCTTGGTGGCGACGAAGTGGTGGGCGCCCAGGCGCCGGGCCTCGGCCTCCTTGTCCGCGGAGGTGGAGAAGGCCGTCACCTCACACCCGAAGGCCCTCGCGAACTGGAGCGCCATGTGCCCCAGGCCGCCAATGCCGATGACGCCCACGCGGTGCTGGGGGCCCAGCTGGTGGGCCCGCAGGGGCGAGTACACGGTGATGCCACCGCACAGCAGCGGGGCGGCGCCCTCCGAGGCGAGCGCGTCCGGCACGGGGATGGCGAAGTGGCTGTTGACACGGATGGACTGCGCAAAGCCGCCGTAGCGGCCCACGCACGTGGGGCCTGCACGGGCGCAGAGGTTCTCCTCGCCGCGCGCGCACCACTCGCACTCGCCGCAGGAGTCCGCCTGCCAGCCGATGCCCACGCGCTGGCCCGGCTTGAGCTGCGTCACGGCCGAGCCGACCTGATGGAGGGTGCCGATGATCTCGTGGCCCGGCACCAGGGGATAGCGGCTCATGCCCCAGTCGTTGTTCAACAGGTGGAGGTCGCTGTGGCAGACGCCACAGTGGGAGATCTTCACCTCCACCTCATGCGGAGCGAGCGGCTGGGGCTCGTACTCGAAGGCCTCGAGCGGCTTGCTCTTTGCCAGGGCAGCGAAGGCTTGGACTTTCATGCCCCGGATTCCTAGCGCACTTTGCGAGGAAGGTGGGAGCCTGGGGTGGCCGCATGATTCCCGATCCTTCCACGCTCTCCGCCTGGGGCCTCCCGGGCCTCTTCCTCGTCGCGATGCTGGCGGGCTCCATCGTGCCGGTGCCCTCGGAGGCGCTGCTGGTGGCCCTCCTCTCTGGAGGCGTCTCTCCGGTGGCAGCCGTCACGGTGGCCACCGTGGGCAACGTGCTGGGAGCGCTGTCGCTCTACCTGCTCGGGCGCTGGGGCGCGCACGGCGGGGGCGGACGCCTGGAGCGGTGGATCGCGCGCCGCACTGCCCGCGAGGCACCTCGGCTCGAGCGAGCGCGGCAGTGGCTGCGGAGGTGGGGCGCTCCTGCGCTCGTGCTCTCCTGGCTCCCCGTGGTGGGAGATGCCTTCGTCCTCGCGGCGGGGCTCGTGGGCGTGCGCGGGGCTCCCTTCCTCGTGTTCACCACGCTGGGCAAGGGCCTGCGCTATGTCTTCGTGGCGGTGTCCACGCTGACCGCACTGTGAGTGACAGCTCAATTCACCGCGTCTGGACGCAACGCTGCCGTCCGCCGAGCCGATAACGAAGATGGTGGAGCAGGATCCGCCCCCGCTTCGCCCGGAGACACGGTGTCTCCGTGAACCCACTCATCGCTCCGGTTCCCGGGGCAGGATCCAGAACATCGTGCAAATCCCCCAAGCTGCTTCGAGGTACATGCCCCTGGACCGCCGTCTCCTGGCGGCCCTGTTTTCCCTGGTACTCGCGGCTTGCGGTGGCGCAGAGCTGGACGGGGTGGACAATGACTCGCTGGATGACTCGCTGGGGACTCAGCAGTCCGCGCTGAGCACCCGGGTGCGGCTGATGGCCGCCAACATCACCAGCGGCAACCTGCAGAGCTATGACCCTGGGAACGGGACGCGCATCTTCCAGGGCACGAAGCCGGACATCGTGATGATCCAGGAGTTCAACTACGGGGACAACTCGGCGACGGCCATCCGGAGCTTCGTCAACACGGCGTTTGGCTCGAGCTTCTCGTACTACCGGGAGGCGGGCGCGCAGATCCCCAACGGGGTGATCAGCCGCTGGCCGATCATCGCCTCGGGGGAGTGGGACGACACCCAGGTGAGCAACCGCGACTTCGCGTGGGCGCGCATCGACGTGCCGGGGCCCAAGGATCTCTGGGTGGTGAGCGTGCACCTGCTCACGGCCAGCTCCAGCGTGCGCAACACGGAGGCGGCCAACCTGGTCAACTTCATCCGGGCCAACATCCCCACGGGGGACTACCTGGCCATCGGCGGTGACTTGAACACGGACAGCCGCAGCGAGTCCTGCTTCTCCACCTTCTCCCAGGTGGTGTCGACGGCCAGCCCGTACCCGGCGGACCGCAACGGCAACACGAACACCAACTTGAGCCGTGGCAAGCCGTACGATCACGTGCTCGTGGACGGCGACCTGCGTGCGTACCAGACGGCGACGGTGATCGGCGGGAGTAGCTTCGCCAACGGCCTGGTGGTGGACACGCGCGTGTACTCGCCGCTCTCGGAGATCTCTCCCGCGCAGAGCGGGGACAGCAGCGCCACCAACATGCAGCACATGGCCGTCATCAAGGACTTCCTCATCCCCGGGGACACCGCCAGCGCGAGCGTCACGGTGAGCTCGCCCAACGGCGGTGAGAGCTGGGCGGGCGCCAGCTCCCGCAGCATCACCTGGACGGCCACGGGCGTGACGAACGTGAGGCTGGAGTACACGCTGAACGGCAGCACCTGGACGACGCTCACCTCGAGCACGGCGGCCTCCACGGGCAGCTACCCGTGGACGGTGCCGAACAGCGCCACCACCACCGCGCGGGTGCGGGTGAGCGACGCGGCCAACTCCGCTGTCACCGACACGAGCAACGCGGCCTTCACCATCACCGTGTCGGGCGGCGGTGGCACCGGCGGTGTGTTCATCAACGAGGTGCTCATCAACGAGGCGGGCTCGGATGTGAACGGCGAGTTCGTGGAGCTGCTCAACTCGGGGAGCACGGCGGTGGATCTGTCCGGGTGGACGATCTCGGACGCCTCGGGCCTGCGGCACACCTTCGCCAGCGGCACCAGCCTGGGCGCGGGGCTTGCGGTGGCGGTCTTCGGCGGCGCAGCGGGCATTCCGGCGGGGCTGACCAACGCGGTGGCCGCGTCGACGGGCACGCTCAGCCTGTCCAACAGCACGGACACGGTGACGGTGAAGAACGCGGCGGGGACGGTGGTGAACACGGCCACGTTCGGCTCGGGGCTCACCGGGACGGACGGCGTGTCGGCCAACCGGAGCCCGGACGGCAGCAGCTCCGGGACCTTCGTGCTGCACACCACCCTGTCCAGCAGCAAGGCCTCGCCTGGCAAGAGCATGAGCGGGTCTGCCTTCTAGCGAGAGCAGGCTCCTGAAAGCAGCGAGTGTGGCAAGGACACCCGGGTCCAAGGAGCGGCCCGGGTGTCCGCTGGGGACTCACCCCCTTATTGGAGAGATGAGCATGCGGGAGCCACTCCGGGCGCAGCCCCTCACGCGCGAGGCCTTCGCCCCATTTGGGGACGTCATTGGGCTGGAGGTTGCGGGCGGCACGAGCGCCAACCAGGGGACGGCCACCCGCTACGATCGCGTGGCCCAGCTGGCCAGCACCCGGCCCGAGGCGCAGCCGAACCTCGCCGTCTTCCACTCGGTGGCGAAGGCGCTGCCCTTCGAGGTGCGCCTCGTGGAGCGCCATTCCTTCTCGACGCAGATGTTCGTTCCGCTGGCATGCCGGCGGTTCCTCGTCGTCGTGTGCCCGAGTGACGAGCGCGGCGAGCCGGAGCTCGCCCGGCTTCGTGCGTTCCTGTGCGGCCCAGGCCAGGGCATCAACTATCGCGCCGGTGTCTGGCACCACCCCATCATCGCGCTGGAGGGCCCCGCGGACTTCCTGATGCTGGCCTGGGAGGACGGCACCGCGCGGGACTGCGAGGAGCGTCCCCTCTCAGCGCCGCTGCTCGTGACGAGCGACTGACACAGGGGGACCGAGAGCAACCAGGGGGCCAGCACGTCGCCTGTCTGTTGCAAGGCACGCAAGCTGTGCCCACCTTGAGTCGGACGTCCGGAATGCCACCGGAGATCCAGTAGGGGAGTCGTCATGCCCGAGGTTCGCTCCAGAGGGGCTCGCATTCGCTACGAGGACGTGGGGCAGGGCGACACCGCGCTCCTCCTCGTGCCTGGCTGGTGCACCAGCCGGGCGATCTTCGCCCCTCTCCTCTCTCAGCTCAGTGCCCGACACAGGGTGCTCTCCGTGGACCTGCGCGGGCACGGCCAGTCCGAGCAGGGCGGGGAAGCGTTCACCAGTGACACCCTCGTGGACGATCTGTTGGCGGTGCTGCAGGCCAGTGGCGTGCGCCAGGTAGTCCCAGTCGCGCCCTCCCACGCGGGGTGGCTGGCGCTCGAGCTGCGGCGACGGCTCGGGGAGCGTGTGCGGGGGCTCGTGCTGCTGGACTGGCTCATCGTCGATCCGCCACGCGCCTTCCTCGAGGCGCTGAAGGGACTCCGCTCCGAGTCGTGGAAAGGCAGCCGCGACGCGCTCTTCCGGCAGTGGCTGGAGGGAGTCGACTCGGCCGACATCACCCGCTTCGTCGAGGAGGACATGGGGGTGTTCGGTGAGGACATGTGGAGGCGCGCAGGCCAGGAGATCGCCAGCGCCTATGCCCGGGAGGGCTATCCGCTCCGAGCGCTCTCCGCCCTGGTGCCTCCCGTGCCGGTGGTGCACCTGTACTCGCAGCCAGAGAGCCCCGAGTACCTCATGGCGCAGCAGTCCTTCGCCGCGGACCATCCCTGGTTCCAGGTCGTGAAGCTGCGCGCGCGCAGCCACTTCCCGACGCTGGAGGTGCCGGACGAAGTCGCAGAGAACATCGAGCGCTTTCTGGCGGCCTCCGTGGCTGGGGACGAGGCGTCGCCGGGAGATGGGGTGGGCGCCTCGTAACGTGCATTGCTCCTCCTGCCGCTCCTGGCGTTAACTCGGGAGCGAGTGAGAAGGAGCGGGTACGTGACGCGATGGAACTTCTGGGTGCTGGGCCTGGTGCTCCTGCTGGGGCCCGTGGCGGTGGCTCAGGCGCCCGCAGGCAGTGGCGGCCCCGCGGCGGCGGACGGGGATCGCGGCGCGCAGGCGCTCGCGGTGTACGAAGAGGGCAAGCGCCTCTATGACGCCAAGGACTACGCGGGTGCCCTGGCGAAGTTCGATCAGGCCGCGGCGCTGGAGCCCGGCAAGGCCCGGTGGCAGTACAACCGGGGGCTCGCGCTGCGGAAGCTGAACCGGGACTCGGAGGCGCGCGACGCCTTGCGCCAGTCGCGGGTCCTGGACCCGGCGTACAAGCGGGCGGAGATCGACGACAAGCTGAGGGAGATGGGGTTCTCCACCGAGGATGCTCCCTTCAGCGGCGCCTCGACGAGCGGCTCGGCCCCAGGCCCTGGCTCCGAGGCAAGCCCCTCGAGTGGGGGGCCGGTGGCCACCGGCCTCGGTGCCGTGCTCTGCATCGGCTCGACGGCCGTGTTCTTCTTGGGCTTCTTCTTGATCCGCTTCATCATCCGCAAGGCGAGAGCCGCTCCAGCGGAGGCCCCCGCCGAGCGCCACAGCTCCCGGAGAGGCTCCCAGCCGGCGAAGGGCCGCGTGGACGTGTCGCCCCTGGTTCAGCGGATGGAGCGGGTCGCGAAAGAGCTCGTCTCGGTGGAGCATGCCCTGCGGCTGGAAGAGGACGCCGATCTGCGCGCGTTGCTCAACCAGGCCACCATGGCGGAGCAGCGGGCGCGCGACGAGGTGGAGAAGGCCCGGACGGGGAAGGAGGGCCTCGCGGCGGCCCAGGGCCTGGTGCAAGCGGCGGAGGAGAGCTCGAAGGCGGCGGCGGAGCGGGCTCGAGCGCACTTCGGGGACAGGGCCTTCCTTCCCGAGGGAGAGCGGGTGGGCTGCTACTTCTGTGCGCGTCCCCTGGCGAATGCCTCCTTCCGGATGCAGGTGCCGCTCAAGCGGGGCTCGGACGTCACCCCCGTCGTCGCGTGCCCGCCGTGCGCGAACATGGCCGCCGCTGGCCAGCCGCCTCCGATCAAGGTGCGCATAGAGGGGGGCGGGCGGGTGGTGCACTGGAGCGAGCTGCGGGGGTATGACCCGTATACCCACCGCCACAAGCCCTATCCGGGCATCCGGCCGATCCCGGCCTGGGACTTCACCCCTCAGCGCTCCCTGGCCGAGGTGGCGGCGATCGCCGCGGGAGGTGCGGTGGTGGGGGGGCTGGCGGCGTATGGGGTGAGCCAGATGCTGGATCTGGACAGCGCGCAGGAGGCCGCAGCGGCGCAGGCCGCGGCGCAGGCCGCGGCGAGGAAGGCCGGCGAGCGCCGCGAGGAGCGTGACTGGAAGGATCACTCCTGATGGGCGCGCCTCGCTTCCTCTTCTACGCCGTGAATGGCCTCGGCCTGGGACATGTGACGCGCCTGCTGTCCATCGCACGAGCGCTGAAGCGCCTCTCCCCCGAGTGCGAGGTGCTCTTCCTCACCTCGTCCGAGGCGGACCATGTCATCTACCACGAGGGCTTCGCGGCGGTAAAGCTGCCCTCGAAGACGATCCGGGAGCGCTGTGGCCTGCGCAAGGGCAGCTACCTCAAGCTGGTGCAGACGGTGACGTGGAACACGCTGGCCGCGTTCGATCCAGACGTGCTCGTGGTGGACACCTACCCCACCGGCAGCTTCGAGGAGCTCATCCCCGCGCTGCGCTGGCGGCAGAAGAACGTCTTCGTCTTCCGAGAGCAGCGTGCGGAGTCGGCGGGCTCGGAGCTGCTCCAGGCGTCGCTGCGCCTGTACGATCTGATCCTCATTCCGCATGACGACGTGTCCCTGGTGGGGCCTCTGCCGGAGCCCGTGAAGGCCCGCGCGGTGGGGCCCATCCTCATTCGCGAGCGCCAGGAGCTGCCCTCTCGTGCGCAGGCCCGCCAGGCGCTTGGGTTGCCGGAGGAGGCCACGCTGCTCTACGCCTCCTTTGGAGGTGGGGGCGATCCCGAGGGTGCGAGGGCGCTCACCCTCACGGCCCAGGTGGCGCGCGAGCTGCCCGGGGTGCGGCTGGTGGTGGGCGCGGGGCCGCTGTGGCGCGAGCAGCCCCCCGCGCTGGAGGGAGCGGTGGTGCTCCAGGGCCGCTACCCCGCGCTGGACTTCCTGCCTGCCTTCGACGCGGCGGTGACGGCGGCCGGCTACAACGCCGTGCACGAGCTGCTGTATGCGGGTGTCCCCTCCGTCTTCGTGCCCTTCGAGCGGATGGTGGATGATCAGGAGAAGCGCGCGCGGGAGGTGGCGGCGGCGGGGGCCGGGCTGGTGTGCGCGCCGCTGACGCGAGAGGGGCTCACGCGGGCGGTGCGCGAGCTGATGAACCCCGCCACGCGCGAGCGCCTGCGAGGCGCCGCCCTGAAGAGAGTGGAGCGCAATGGCGCGGAGCCCGCGGCACGGGCGCTGCTGGAGCTGCTCGCATGAGGAACGAGGACACGCAGCGAGAGCGGCTGAAGGGCTACCTGGAGCGCAAGCCGCGCACCGGGCCGGAGACGGTCCACCTGGACGTCACCAACGCCTGCAACCTGGACTGCATCACCTGCTGGAACTACGCGCCGGATCTGGCGGTGGCCAAGCCCGTCACGTGGAAGCGGCAGCGGATGGACGCGGCCACCTTCCACCGGATGGTGGACGAGTCTGCCGAGGCCGGCGCCGAGCGCATCGTCATCAGCGGAGGAGGCGAGCCCTTCACGCACCCGGAGATCTACGGCTTCATCGAGAAGGTGAAGGCGCGAGGCCTGCGGCTCACGATCATCACCAACGGGACGCTGTGTGACTGGGAGCGGGTGCGGGGGCTCGGGGTGGATCAGCTCCTGCTGAACATGGCGTCCGCGTCACCGGAGACCTACGTGGCCTATCACCCCAACCAGCCACCGGAGACGTTCCACCGGCTGCTGGCGGGGGTCCGGACGGTGCGGGACGTCACCGCCGTCAACCTGGTGCAGGTCGTCAACCGGGTGAACTATCAGGAGCTGCCGGAGATGGTGCGGCTGGCGCACGAGGTGGGGGCGCGCTCGTCCTTCAAAGTCGGGGATGTGCCCAGGGGCACGGAGCACCACGCGCTCACCGGCGAGCAGAAGCAGCGACTGCTCGAGGAGCTGATCCCGGCTGCGCGCAAGCTCGCGAAGGCGCTGAAGGTGAAGCACAACCTGGACGCCTACGAGGCGCAGCTCTCGGGGAAGTGGCCCTCGGGGCAGGAGACCGGGTGCTTCGCGGGCTACCTCTACAGCCGCGTCTACGTGGATGGGCGCGTCTTCTTCTGCTGCGAGCACATTGAGGCGGGGCACGTGAAGGACGGCCCCCTCAAGGAGGTGTGGCGGGCGCCAGCGTACGAGGCCGTGCGTGAGCGGCTCCACCGCGGCGAGTACTACCCGGGCTGCGCGCGATGCGGGAAGCACGACATGAACTTCGCGGCGGCGCGGGACTTGCGAGAGATGCTCGAGGCGGGGGAGCTGCCATGAGCGGCCCACGCCCCACGGTGAGCTGGAACATTGTCGGTGGGTGCAACTACCGCTGCACGTACTGCGTGCAGAAGCACATGCCGGGCATTGGCGGGCCCACGGACGAGCAGCTCGAGGCGGCGCTGGCCACACTCACGGCGCTGCCGGGGAGCTGGGAGTTCAAGATCTCCGGCGGCGAGCCCTTCCTGCTCAAGCGGCTGCCGGAGGTGGCGCGGCGGCTGGCGGGGGCTGGGCACAGGGTGTCTCTGCTCACGAACCTCTCCGCGCCGGTGCGGGTCATCTCCACCTTCATCGAGGCGGCGGGGGAGCAGCTGAGGACCTTCTCGTGCTCGCTGCACCGCGAGGAGGTGGAGGAGGCGGAGTTCTTCGAGAAGGCCCGGGCGGTGAAGGAGCTGCTGGCGAAGTGGCCGCGCGCCACCTTTGTGGTGAACAGCGTGGTGGTGCCGGGACAGGTGCCGGAGGTGGCTGACAGCCGCGAGCGCTTCGAGGGCGCGGGCATCAAGTTCTACCCCCAGCTCATGCGGGTGAACGGGCAGCCGGCGAAGTACGGGTGGGTGGATCGCTGGCGGCTGGATCGGGCCTTTGGGGACATGGTGTCGCCCTCGCAGATGAACCGCGGCTACCAGCTCAAGGGGCGGCTGTGCCACGCGGGCAGCAAGTACTTCATCATCCACCCCAAGGGGGACGCCTTCTCCTGCTACCCCGGGAAGCGCTTCGGGGATGGGCACCTGGGAAACGTCTTCGACGGGACCCTGCACCTGTGGGACGCGCCGGCCCCGTGCCGCTATGAGGTGTGTCCCTGCACGGTGCCGCAGAACCGGGGAATCATCGAGGGCTTCGGCGGCGGCGCCGGGGAGGACACCCACACCTTCTGAGCGCTCTCGGTTCTCCATCTTTGCCCCTGGGAGACGAACATGCTCGCCTGCCAAGCCATGCGCTGGAAGGGTGCACCCACGAGGTGCTCGAGCAACTGTGGCCCGCGCCGTTCAGCCTCGAGCAGCGCTACCGCTACTATCCCAACGCCCGGTTCCTGGAGACCGTCAGCCGGGAGGAGGAGGCGCGCCTGATAGCCCAGGGGTGCACCAAGGAGCTGTGGCGCACGATCAAGCCGGACATCGTCCTGCATGCCAATCGCAGCAGCCTGCGGAGCTCCGTGCTCACGCTGGACTTCAAGTTTCCCTGCCCTGATACCAACAAGCCGCAGTGGAGAGAATATGGAGAGAACAGCGCCTGTGCTGGCTACAACCAAGGCGAGATCTACAGGAACGCCCTGAGGGGAGAGGCTGTGCTCATCTCGCCAAGGGCGGGGGTGACTCCATGAGGGAGAACATTCCCATCATCCGCTTAAGGAATACGAGCGGCATGCTGATGGCCCGCGATGGCGTCGTCCTCTGCTTCTTCATGCGCCAGTGAGAACCTGTCTACTTGTCAGACAGGTTCATTCCAGGCGCCGCCGCCAGGGGTGGATGGGTGTCTCGAGCTGCATCAGGCCTTGCCCCAGCGCTGGCCATTGGCAATGCTCACGGGAAGCTCACTCCCGTGACGAGGAGGCTCCGAGTGCCGTCCTCATTCCCCGCTTGAGGGTGAAGCTGCCCTGGAGCTCTTCGTCCGTGGCATCCGCCTCGACCACCACGTGCTTGTCCTCCACGTCGAACCTGAGGGGCTCACGCTGCCAGGGGAGCTTCACGCGCAGCGCGCGTCTCCCCGGCCCCAGCAGCTCCGCCCTCACCGCTCGCCAGGGCGGCATCCCCTGGGTGGGCTCCAGCTTCAGCTCGACAGCCACCTTGCTGGTAGTGAGGCTCCAGGAAGGTCTCGGCGGCGGCGCCGGGAAGGACACCCACACCTTCTGAGCGGCCCCCCGTCGTCAAACTGGAACCCAGGGGGCCCGGGTGGTAACTGCGAGCTCCCCCCGTTCCTCCCTGGGAGCCTGCATGAACGTCCTCCTCCTGGTCGCCGTGCTCGCCGCCGCCCCGCAGGCGACACCGGCCGAGCCCGCGAACACGAGCGCCCCTCCCTCGGCGCAGTCGTTCCTCAAGGAGCGCTTCGGGAGGCACGCCCTCGCGCAGCTCTTCGCGCCAGGAGTGGCCGGGCTGTCCCCGGAGGACAAGCGCGTCGCCTGGTCCCTCACGCTGGCGGCCCATGCGGGCGAGGACATTGCCTATGATCAGCTCGGTTGGAAGGCGCTGGACGTCAAGCGGCTGTTCGAGGGCGTCTACCTCTTCGGCCTGGAGGGCGCTGGCGGCCCAGGCCTGTTCGACAAGCGGCTCAAGCAGTACCTCACGCGCTTCTATGGAGAGACGGGCAACCACGATCAGGTGACAGGACAGAAGTTCCTCCCGGAGTTCACCCCCGGCGAGCTGGAGGCCGCGGCAGTCCGCGCCTTCCGCGCCGGCGCCACCTTCTCCGTCAAGGACGAGTACTCCCTGCGGGCCTGGCTCAAGGAGCTGCAGCCGACGATCTTCGACGCCTCCTTCGAGCCCACCCTCACCGCGAAGTCGCCGCCGGAGGGCCAGGACATGCTCACCGCCTCGGCCAGCACCTCCTACGGGCCCGGCGTGACGCTCAAGGACCTGGAGCGCTTCCAGGAGAAGAACCCCCTCAACTCCCGGGTGGTGAAGGACAACGGGAAGCTGGTGGAGCAGATCTTCCGCGCCGGGGACAAGAAGATCCCCCCCGGCCTCTATGCGGCGGAGCTCTCGCGCGTGAATGACCACCTCACCGAGGCGATGAAGTCCGCCAGCTCCAAGCAGAAGCCGGTGCTCTCCAAGCTCATCCGCTACTTCCAGACGGGCAGCCCCAAGGACTGGGAGGCCTACAACATCGCCTGGCTGAAGGCGGACACGCTGGTGGATGCCAACATCGGCTTCATCGAGACGTACGTGGATCCGCGCGGGCAGAAGGGCCAGTGGGAGGCCCTCGTCAACTACCGCAACGCCGCGGAGAACCAGGTGATGGAGCTCATCGCCAAGAAGGCCCAGTACTTCGAGGACCGCATGCCCTGGCCGGACCTCTACAAGCGGAAGAAGGTGACGCTGCCGGTGGCCAAGGCCATCGACTTCGTCGCCACCCACCCGCAGCCGCCCGCCGGCATCAACCTGCCCAACGAGCAGCACCTCCGCGAGAAGTATGGCAGCAAGAGCGTGCTCGTGGCCAACGTCATGGATGCGGCCTCGGCGCTGCGGCGGCTGCCCCTGGCCATTGAGTTCTCTCGCACGCCCGAGGATCGCGCCCAGGCCCGGAAGTACTCCGTCTCCGCCCGCAAGTGGCTGGTGGCCTTCCACGAGGTGCTGGGCCACGCCTCCGGCCAGGTGGACAAGAAGAAGCTCGGCAAGCAGCAGCCCTCGGCCTTCCTCAAGGAGTACGACAACACGCTGGAGGAGGCCCGCGCGGATCTCGTCGCGCTCTGGCATGCCTTCGATCCGGCGCTCAAGGAGCTGTCCCCGGACGCCGAGAAGATCGCCCAGCAGATGTACCGCGACTACCTCGTCGAGGGGCTCACCAACCTGGCACGCGTGGACAAGGGGGACTCGTTCGAGGAGGACCACCAGCGCGGCCACCACATGACGGTGAACTTCCTGGTGGAGAAGGGGGCCGTGAAGCAGGTGGTGGAGGGCGGGCACACGTACTGGGGGGTGACGGACTACGCGAAGATGCGCGAGGCCGTGGGCGAGCTGCTCTCCAAGCTCATGGTCATCAAGGCCACCGGGGACTACGAGGGCATCCGCGAGCTGGTGACGCAGAAGGGCATCAAGTTCGACCCCAAGCTCCGGGACGAAGTCGTGCAGCGCGTGAAGGCCGCGGATGTGCCCTCGGTGCTCTACCTCACCGCGCCTCGCCTCGTGCCCGTGGTGGACGACAAGGGCCAGGTGGCAGACCTCAAGGTGGACACCACCCAGGGCTTCCTCGAGCAACACCTCGAGCGCAGCGTGCTCGGCAAGCTGCCCCCCGCGGAGGCCGCGAAGACCGCCGCCCGTCTGGCCAGCACCCCCGACGCCTTGAAGGAGGTCTACAAGTCGCTCGTGCCGCCCGCCCGTGCCGAGACGCCCGCCAAGGGCACCGGCGCTCCCGCGAAGTCTGGCGCCTCGAAGCGCGGCGCGAAGTCCGGCTCGGGGCGCTGAGCCCGGAGCTGTCCGCGCCGGCAGCAGGGGAAGTGCTCGCAGGTGACGCCCTGCGTCAGGGGCGGTGCCTGGGTGGCCCTCCTGCTCTCTTTCAGGGGACGCGCCGTCCCGCTTGTGGGACGGCAGTACGCCTTGGGAGACAGGGATGCGAACACGCTCGGCTCCCGAGACACACGGGCTTTCAGACACGTGTGGCTCTCCAGCCACGGATTTCCGTCATCCATGGAGATCCGCCCCTCGGAGAGGCCAGGGGCGAGCCAGGGCCTTCCCTGGTTCTCGTACGGAGAAGGCGAGCCCGCGCTCAGGGCTCGGGCCTGTCAGTCCAGGCTCGCAGGACGTTCACAGGCGGCACGGCGATTGCTGAGTCCGTCCACGAATCCACACCTCGGACACACTGGAGGGAGGGACCATGCTGGCCGTGACTGAGCTGGAAGCCACCGTTGACGCGCTGCGCGACGCGATGCACCTCAGGGCTCCTCCCCTGGTGGCGCCTTCGCTTCGCCTCGTCCCGTCCGTGAGCGAGCTGCCCTCCCGGCCGCAGGAGGCGCGTCTCGCCTCGCGGCCCCGGCCTGTCGTGGACGAGGACGACTTCGACAGCATGTGGGAGGAGGGCGTCGCCTCCTGGTAGGCCGCACCGGAGGCACCGCCCGCTTCAGGTGGACGCGCTGGGCGGGGTGGGCGGATCCGAAGGCCGTCCGGAAGGCCGGCCGTAGTCACGCTCGTAGATGCGCAGCACCGCCAGGAAGAAGGCGACGATGAGCGGGCCCAGCAGCAGGCCCACCGTCCCGAACACGGCCAGCCCTCCCAGCAGCGAGAAGAAGATGATGGCGCCGTGCATGTCCAGGCCCCGCTTGACGAGCAGGGGCTTGACGACGTTGTCCACCAGCCCCACCACCACCACGCCCCAGATGGCCAGGAAGAGGGCCATCCACTGGTGTCCGGTGATCAGCAGGAGCCCGGCGGCGGCGAAGCACACCACGGCCGCGCCAATGGCGGGGATGAGGGCCAGGAAGAACGTCACCGCGGCGAAGAAGAAGGGCACGGGCACCCGAGCGATGAGATAGCCCACCAGCGCCGCCACGGACTGCACCCCCGCCGTCGCTAGCGAGGACACCAGCACGGCGACGGCGACGAGGCGGAACTCGCGGAGGAGCTCCCCCGTCTGCCCTCGCCTGAGCGGGGAGACGCTCTCGACCCACTCCACCAGCTGCTTGCCGTCCACCAGGAGGAAGAAGAAGGCGATCAACATCATGATCGTCTGGAAGGCAAAGGAGCCGGTGGCGGCCACCACCCCGGTGACGGCCTTCGCGGCGGTACCGCCCGTGGAGCTCACCTGCTGCTGGAGCTTGTCGTCCAGCTGCAGCTCCTCCACCTGGAGGCGCTCCATCACCTTGTCGATAAGATTGCGGACGGGGCCGGGGAGGCGCTCCATGAGCCCCTCGATTCCCTCCTGGCGCAGCGTCTGCTGGACGAAGCGCACGCCGTCGGCAATCTCCGTGACGAGGAAGGCGGTGAAGCCCGTGAGGGGCAGCAGCAGCGCCACGATGACACCGAAGGTGAGCACGCCCGCGGACAGGTAGGAGCGCCCGCGCACGACGCGAGTCAGCCGCTGGTGGAGCCCATAGAGCGTGCCGGCGAGCACCGCCGCCAGGAAGAAGCCCTTGGCGAAGGGTTGGACGATCAGCGCCATCAGGAGCAGGGAGATGATGATGAGCCCGATGAAGACGCGCCGCGCCACCTGGTCCGAAGCCATATGCAGGCGACTTAGGAAGCTCCGGGCCCGGGCGGAAGGGAAAATCGGGTGAAACGCTGACTTCCACACGGTGACATGGGACTTGGGAACGGGCCCCAGGCGGGTAGAGTGAGGCCATGCCGCCGCTCGACTCGCCCCAGTTCCCCTTGTGGATGCTGCAGGTGCTGCCCGTCGCCTACCTGGCCATCACCTTCCTCCAGTCCGGCCTGGACAAGGTCATCGATTGGAAGGGGAACCTGGGCTACGTGACTTCGGTGTTCTCCAAGGTGCCGGTGCTCCGGGAACAGCCGAAGCTCATGCTGCTCTCGCTCACGCTGATGGAGCTGGCGTCCGGGGCCTTGAGCGCCGGAGGGATTGCCATGCTGGTGGCCACGGGGAGCCCTCGGCTGGCCTGCGCCGGCGGCATGGTGTCCGGGGTGACCTTCCTGTCGCTCTTGTTCGGCCAGCGGGTGGCCAAGGACTACGCGGGGGCGGCGGGGCTCGCTCCCTACTTCCTGGTCAGCCTGGCAGCGGTCTACTTCAACCGGGGCTGAGGCGGCGGCCAGGGTAGACTGCGCCGCACAGCCTTCTCGGGGGCTGCCAGGAGACACATGGATCGGCTGCGCTTCTATCTCAACGATCGGCTCGTGGAGGAGTCGGGGCTCTCACCCACCCTGACGGTGCTGCGGTACCTGCGGGAGCGGGCCCACCTGACAGGCACCAAAGAGGGGTGCGCGGAGGGTGACTGCGGCGCCTGCACGGTGGCGGTGCTGGAGGAGGATGGGAAGGGCGGGCAGGCGCTGCGGGCGATCAACTCGTGCCTGCTGCTGCTGCCCATGGTGCAGGGCAAGCGCGTCTACACCGTGGAGGCGCTGAAGGAGGGAGGGCGCTACCACGTGGTGCAGGAGACGCTGGCGCGCGAGCTGGGCTCTCAGTGTGGCTACTGCACACCGGGGGTGGCCATGGCGCTGCTGGAGGCCTGTCACCGCAAGGACCTGGACGAGCCCTGGAAGCTGGACGCGCAGATGTGCGGCAACCTCTGCCGCTGCACGGGCTACCGGCCCATCCGGGACGCCGCCGCTCGCGTGGCGGGGCTGGGGCCGCAGGATCGCTTCGCTCGGGCCTTGGCGGAGACGAAGCCCGAGCCCATGGAGCTGGCCTACTCGGCCGGGCCCCAGCGCTTCTTCACCCCTGCCACCCTCGAGGCGCTGTGGGAGGTGCTGGACGCGCACCCGGAGGCCCGCTTCGTGGTGGGCGGCACGGACCTGTCCCTGGAGGTGACGAAGCGCTTCGCGGAGCCGCCGCTGCTCGTGTCCCTGGAGGCGCTGCGCGAGCTGCGGGCGCTGGAGCCGCGCGCGGGGGGGCACCGCGTGGGCGCCACGGTGTGGCTCACGGAGCTGGAGGACTACTCGCGCTCGGCCTGCCCCCCGCTGGAGCGGATGATCCGGTACTTCGGCGCGCGGCAGATCAAGAACCGGGCGACGGTGGGTGGAAACCTGTGCACCGCGTCCCCCATTGGCGATCTGGCGCCGGTGCTGATCGCCCTGGGTGCGGAGGCCGTGGTGCTCTCGCGCGGGGGCGAGCGGCGGATGCCGCTGGAGGACTTCTTCGTGGACTACCGTCGCACCGCGCTGAAGCGAGGGGAGATCCTCGCCTTCCTGGACGTGCCGGCGCAGCCCTCGGGGGCGAGGACGATCGCCTACAAAGTCTCCAAGCGCCGGGAGCTGGACATCAGCTCCGTGTCCGCGGGCTTCCGGGTGGTGGTGGACGCGGCAGGGAAGGTGGCCGAGGCCCGGCTGGCCTACGGGGGCATGTCGGCCCGGCCGGCCCGGGCACGGCGGACCGAGGAGGGGCTCGTCGGGCAGCCTTGGACGGAGGCGAGCGTGGAGGCGGTGCTCGCCCGGCTCGAGGAGGACTTCACCCCCCGGACGGACCATCGTGGCTCGGCCTGGTACCGAGCGCAGGTGGCGAAGAACCTGCTCCGGGGTTTCTTCCAGGAGACGCTCTCCGAGCCTTCGCCCCGGCTCCAGGAGCGCCACACCGCTACGGTTCAGGTGAGGTGATGTGATGGTCGCCATACCCTCTGAGATTCCTTCGCAGCCCGAGGCCAGGAGCCCGCTGCATGCCCCCGGCCTCCACGAGAGCGGGCTGAAGCACACCAGCGGCGAGGCCCTGTACGTGGATGATCTGCCCGCTCCGCCGGGCTTGCTGGTGGGCCATGTGATCGCCTCGCCCCACGCTCATGCGCGGTTGGTGCGCCGGGATGCCCGGAGGGCCCTCTCGCTCCCGGGCGTGCATGCCGTCCTGTTCGCTCAGGACATCCCCGGGGCCAATGACGTGAGCCCGGTTCGGGGCGTGCACGACGAGCCGCTGCTGGCGACGGACGAGGTGCACTGCATCGGGCAGGCCGTGGCCTTCGTGGTGGCAGAGAGCGCGGCGCTGTGCCGGCAGGCCGCCGCGCTGGTGGAACTGGAGTACGAGGTGCTCCCCGCCTGCCTCACCATCGGCGAGGCGATCGAGAAGAGCCTGTTCATCCCCCACCCCTTCTATCCGAACCCGCATGTCATCCGCCGGGGGGAGCCGGAGGCGGCCCTCATCGCCGCGCCGGTCCGCATCCAGGGCGAGTGCATGACCGGGGCGCAGGACCACTTCTACCTGGAGACGCAGGTGTCGCAGGCGGTGCTGGAGGAGGACGGGGCGGTGCGCCTCTGGTCCTCGACGCAGCACCCCTCGGAGGTGCAGGAGAAGGTGGCGGAGGTGCTGGGGCTGGGGCGGCACCAGGTGACGGTGGAGGTGCCGCGCATGGGAGGCGGCTTCGGTGGCAAGGAGACGCAGGCGGCGCCCTTCGCGGCGCTCGCGGCGCTCGCGGCGTACGCCACCCGGCGGCCTGTGAAAGTCTGGCTGAACCGGGATCAGGACATGGAGCAGACGGGGAAGCGCCACCCGTTCTGGGCCCGCTATGACGCGGGCTTCTCCGAGGACGGGCGGCTGCTGGCGCTCAAGGCCGACCTGGTATCCGACGGCGGGTGGAGCAATGACCTGTCGCACGCCATCCTGGATCGCGCGCTGTTCCACATGGACAACACCTACTTCCTGCCGCACGTGGAGGTGCGGGGGCGGGTGGCGCGGACGAACCAGCCCTCCAACACGGCGTTCCGCGGCTTCGGTGGGCCGCAGGGGATGTACGTGGTGGAGGAGGTGATCAACCGCGCGGCCGAGCGGCTGGCGCTGGATCCGGCCGAGGTGCGGCGGCGGAACTACTACCGCGAGGCGCCCGAGAACCAGACGCACTACGGGCAGGCGGTGGAGGGCAACCGGATTCCGCGCATCCACGCGGAGCTGATGACCTCGAGCGAGTACGCGCGTCGCCGGGCGGAGATCGACCAGTTCAACGCCTCCTCGCAGTGGACGAAGCGGGGTATTGCCTACCAGCCGGTGAAGTTCGGCATCTCGTTCACCACGAGCTTCCTCAACCAGGCGGGGGCCTTCGTCGTCATCTACGCGGACGGGACGGTGCAGCTGAACCACGGCGGCACGGAGATGGGACAGGGCCTGCACACGAAGATGCGGACGGTGTGCGCGCACGAGCTGGGCGTGCCGGTGGAGCACGTGCGGGTGATGACCACGGCCACGGACAAGGTGCCCAACACCTCGGCCACGGCGGCCTCGAGCGGCTCGGACCTGAACGGGATGGCGGTGAAGGCCGCCTGCGAGGTGCTGCGTGAGAGGATGCGGCCCGTGGCCGCGAAGCTGCTGCAGGTGGAAGGCGAGCCGGAGCGAGTGGTCTTCTCGGCAGGGAAGGCGTTCGTGCCGGGGCTCGCGCAGCGCACCCTGAGCTTCGAGGAGGTGACGCGAGCGGCGTACGCGGCCCAGGTGTCACTGTCCGCGACGGGGTACTACCGGACGCCGGACATCGGGTACGACCGGATGACGGGGCGGGGCAAGCCGTTCCACTACTACGCCTTTGGTGGCGCCGTGGTGGAGGTGGAGGTGTCGGGCCTGACGGGAGAGCACCGCGTCCGCCGCGTGGACATCCTGCACGACGTGGGCAGCTCGCTGGTGCCCACCATCGACAAGGGGCAGGTGGAGGGTGGCTTCATCCAGGGGGTGGGGTGGCTGACGTGCGAGGAGGTCCTCATTGATGCGAAGGGACGGCTCCTGACGCACTCGCCGGACACGTACAAGATCCCCGCGCTCGGGGATGCGCCCGAGGACTTCCGCGTGGCACTGCTGGAGCGTGCGCCCCAGGAGGACACCATTCACGGGAGCAAGGCGGTGGGCGAGCCGCCGCTCATGCTCGCCATCGGGGCGGTGACGGCGCTGCGGCACGCGATCGGGGCCTTCGGTCCGCCGCGCACGGAGGTGCAGCTTGCGTCCCCCGCGACGCCTGAGGCCATCCTCCGTGCGGTGGAGACAGCCCGGGCGCCCAAGCGCTAGAGCACCCGGCGCGAGGGCACCAGCGCGTTGGCGAAGAGCAGGCCCACGGCGATGGCCACCGCCACCAGCAGCATGGAGAACGCCGTGCCTACGCCGGCGACCACGTCCCGCGCGAGCAGGGACTCCAGGCTGCGGAAGCCCAGGCTCCCTGGCACGAGCAGCATCATCCCGGGCACGATGGTGACGACCGACGGCCGGTTGCGCAGTCGGGACAGGGCGTTGCTCGCCATGCCGAGCAGCAGTGCTCCGGCGAAGGCCCCCAGCTCCGTGCCCAACCCACGTGCTCCGAGGCGCGCTCCGGCGAAGGCCAGGGCTCCCGCGGCGATGATCCATCCAATATCCGCCGGCCGCGCCCGGAAGAGCACCGTCACCGCCGCCGCCACCACCACCAGCGCTCCCACCGCCGTCCAGAAGGGAAGTGGAGCAGAGGGCAGCCCCGCCGGTGGCATGGGCAGCAGCTCGGCCACCCTCTCTCCCAGCGCCACGCCAAAGATGAGCTGGAGGAACACGAGCGCCGCGGCCGTGAGCCGTGAGGCGCCGGAGATGAGGTGGCGCGAGGCCAGCTCGTTGATGGCCACCGTCAGCCCGAGCCCCGGCAGCAGGACGATGAGCCCGGCCAGCGTGGCCACCTGGACGGACAGCGGCCCGAGGACACTGGCCGCCGTGACGGCCAGGGCTGAGGCCAACAACGCGGCCACCGGCTCCAGCACCCGGGCGGCCCGGGGGTTGCGGCGTGTGAGCTGGTCCAGCACGCCGATGGCGAGACTGCTCATCGCCGCCACGCCCATCTCCCGAAGCCCCCCGCCGAACAGCCTCGCCGCGGATCCGGCCGCGAGCGTCCAGCAGAGCAGGGTGATGAGACGCCCGTAGCGCGGGGGGGCCTGGAGGATGGTCTCCACCCGCGCGGCACCCACATCCGGAGAGATCGTCGCGTGGATGACCTCCTGAGCGAGCTCATCCAGCAGCGTCAGCCGCTCGAGATCCATCACCCCGGGCTCCACGCGGATGAGGCTCGTCTGGAGCGCTTCGGGCGGACCGAAGGAGGCGAAGATGGAGGTGGGCGTGGAGAAGAAGCGCGCCTGAATGCCGAAGCGCTCCGAGACCTGGTGGAGCTGCTCCTCCAGCCGGTGGGCGGGGGTGCCGTACTGGTGAAGGGCTTGGCCCAGCCGCAGGATGAACGCCACCACCGGCCCAGGGGGCGGCTCGCGGAACGCGGAGGGGTATTCGGGCGGATGCACGCGCCGCACATGGCAGAGCCCTCCCGGCGAGTCAAACCTCCTCGCAGGCCAGCGAGCCTGGACGACAGAGTCCTTGACTCCAGAGGACTGCCAGCGTGCGCTGGGCGCGCCATGGAACTGCTCACCCCCCGTCTGCGCCTGCGCGAGTTCGAGGAGGACGACTGGCGCGCCACCTGGCCGTACGAGTCCGACCCAGAGGTCGTCCGGTATCAATCCCACGGAGTCCGGACGCCTGAGGAGAGCCTGAAATACATCCAGGACTCCATGGCCACGGCTCTGGAGTCACCTCGGCGCATCCATGATCTGGCGGTGGTGCTTCGGGAGGACGGGCGGCTCCTGGGCCGCTGTGGACTGAAGGTGGTTGATGCCGAGCAGCGCGAGGGCGCACTCTGGTACGTCCTCGATCGCTCTCAGTGGGGCAAGGGCTACATCTCGGAGGCGTCCGAGGCGATGCTGGACTTCGGCTTCGGGACGCTGGGCCTGCACCGGGTGTGGGCGGACTGCGATCCGCGCAACGCGGGCTCCGTGGGCGTGCTCCGGAAGCTCGGGTTCCGGCTGGAGGCTCACTTCCGGGAGAACACCTTCCTCAAGGGCGAGTGGTGCGACTCGCTCATCCAGGCCATCCTCGACCGGGAGTGGGCGGCTCGCCCCAAGCGCTAGCCAGAAGCGTGGACCGCCGGGCTGAAACAGCACCCGGCGGTCCCTGCAGCCGGGGTGAGGCTCTTAGTGAGTCTTCGTGGACAGGTCATCCAGCGGCGCGGTGGGGGGATGCGCGAGCCCGTCGGAGAGACCGCCTTGGACTCCACTGCCTTCGATGACGCTGGCCATGTTTCTTCCTGTGGATGACACGTGCCGCAGGAGCGGCTTGCTGGCCGCACGCACGGCACACCATGAAAGAAAGCCAGGTACGGCAAGGCCTCGACCAGACAGGAGTGCTCACACTGGCTGCGGAGCAGCCGACGGAGCCGCCGCGTGCATGGAAAGGAATGAAGCGCGGGGGCTGTACGGTGGTTCCAGGTGGGAATAAATGAGGGAGGCGAAGAGGGAGACCGTGAGCCGGAAGAGGACACCGCGGTGGCTGGAGGCGGCGCGGCTGCGCAAAGAGACTCCACCGTCAGGAGGAAGGGCGGACTGGCTGGCGCGCGCGCTGGGCCGGGCGGGGGTGATGCCTCGGGCGGAGGCGGAGCGCGTCATTCGCGAGGGGCGGGTGGAGGTGGCGGGCCGAGTGGAGCGAGAGCCTTCCGCGCCGGTGCACCCGGGAGTGGAGGTGCGCGTGGACGGGCAGGTGCGCAGCCTCGAGGCGCCGCTGCTCGTGTGGATGTTCCACAAACCCGCGGGTGTCATCGTCGCGGGGACGGACCCGGAAGGGGTGGGGACGGTGTTCGACCGTCTGCGCGCGGTGCTGACCGCCGGCATGCAGGGCTTCGAGTGGTACGCCATCGGCAGGCTGGATCGGGACACCACGGGCCTGCTGCTCTTCACCAATGATGAGCGAGTGGTGCAGCACGGCACCTCACCGGAGACACACCTGCCCAAGCGCTACGTGGCGGAGGTGGCGGGCCGGCCCTCGGAGGCGGCACTCGCGCGGCTCCGGCAAGGGCTGGTGCTGGACGATGGGCCCACGCGGCCGGCGGGGGTGCGGCTGCTCGGGCCGGATCGTGTGGAGCTGGTACTCACGGAGGGGCGCCACCATCAGGTGAAGCGCATGCTCGCGGCGGTGGGGCACCCGGTTCGTGCCCTGCACCGGGAGGCCGTAGGGGGGTGGTGCTGGATGTGCCCGTGGCCGCGGGGCGTGGGCTCAGTGTCACAGAAGTGTCCGAAGGGCTTGGGTTCCGCGGACATACTGCTCAAGAGCCCGGGTAGCCAAGGTGCTCAGGAGGCCCAGCCCCAGCGCCAGCAGGTGACGGATCGTGAGCCCGTGGCGCGGATGACCCTGCAGCGGGCTCATGTGTCTCTGCTGGGGATGGGAGCGCACCCACCCCGGTCATCATGGGGTCCGGGGCAGGGCGGAAGTCGGAGCATGGAGGCTCGGGCAGGGAGCCTGCTGCCGGCGGCACCTCCAGCAAACCTGTCAGACAACCAGACAGGTTCGGAGAGGCCGCGTCCGGCAGCTCGCTCCCTTCGGACTCAGGGTTGGAGGCCTGCTCACGGAGTGGCTCCACCGCGGGGGGAGGAACCTCAGGCAGGTCGTCTGTCTTGGGGACAGGCGCGAGGCGGCGGAGCAGGCGCTCATCGGCCACCTGGAGCAATGCCGACAGCTCTCGACGCAGCACCGGAGTGTCCCTCTCGCCGAGGGCGTGGAACGCGCAGAGGGCCCACTGGTGAATCGCCTTGGAGTCCAGGTGGGGGAGCACCCACCCAGCCATTCCCCGAAAGGATCGCTCCAGCGACTGGATGAGCAGCGCGTGTCCGGGGCGGTCCGCCGCACGTGCCGCAAGCCGAAGCAGCTCGAACTCCAGCTTTGCCCAGAGGCTGGGTTCCTCCTGCCAGCGAGCAGCATCGCGCAGCGCGAAGCAGGAGTCTCGCAGCTGATCCAGGGCTGTCTCAGGGGCGCTCTCGCAACAGGCCACCAGCAGCTCGACCGTCACCTCCCGCTTGAGGGCGAAGTAACCTTCCAGCAGCCGCCGCCGCTCTGGGAGTGCAGGGCCCTGGCCATGCAGCGCCACGCCCAGGTTCTCGAGCGTCACCGACTCGTCCAGCGCCAACGCGCGGCTCCTCCGGCCGGGGTGCTGCACCACCAGGCCTCGTGTGGCCAGGCGCAGCAGGGCTTCCCGGACGGTGGCTCGAGAAACACCATAGCGCCGCGCCAGCGTCTGCTCTGAGGGAAGAAGTCCATCCTCAGGCAGCTGGCCCTGAGAAATCACCCGCTCGAGTTCCTCCGCGACGCGCGCGACGAGCCCCATCCGTTCCATGTCCGCCACCCTTCTCGTTGCAAGTGGCAGCCATGAAATCAGGCGAGTCTGACATTCGAGCCAGGAGGTGAGGGCTACCGTGGCAGCTCACGGACGCGCTCGGCGGCGACGGCTTCGGACGAGAGCAGGGCGGTCTGAGCCACCTGGTCCCAGAGCCAGCCACGCAAAGTCTCCACGGTGGTGGCCAGGGCCTGGATGTCCGCGTGGAGGCGCTCGTTCCATGGCACCATCTCCGCATGTCTCACCCGGGCTCGTAGCGACTCCAGCGCTCGCTGCTGCTCCTCCAGCGCCGTGAAGTAGGGCTCCGCCACGCCATGCAGGAAGTCTCGGCGCCGCTGACGGAGCGCCTCGCCTGCACCCTCCAAGGCCTTCCGCACCAGCCGCAGCGCCTTGGTGCCGTCGAACACGCGCAGCGCCAGCGCCACCCGGACATCCGCGCACTGAGCCAGCAGCGGGTTGAGGCCTGGCGGGTACGCATCCAGCCTGGACTGGAAGGCCTTCACGCCGCGCACGTACGCGTCCACGTCTCCCGAGTAGAGCCCGAAGTGCAGGAAGAAGCCTCGGTACACGTCGCGCGTGGCGTACTTCCAGGCCTCTTGGATGTCCTTCATGTGGTAGTCGCGGAAGCCGCGCATGTACTCGAAGAGGTCCCGCACCTCCTTGCGGTTGCGGTAGGGCTCGGAGCGCTCCACCTCGACGGGGATCTCCGCGCGGCTCGTCACCATGTCGAAGATGGCACGGCTCGTCGCGCGATCGGTGATGCCCATGTCTCGGAGCGCCTCGTAGTAGCTGAGCATCTTCACGTAGCGGCTCAGCGAGAACACCTCGTGGTACAGCGTCCAGAAGCTGAAGAAGGTGGCCTCGTCCTCGGAGGCCTTCAGCGCGCGTGCGTACTGATCCCAGACAGGGCCCTCGGGTGGAGGAGTGGGCGGCACGGGCTCGCCCTCTACGTACCAGCGCTCGAAGTCCGAGGGGCCCGGCAGCGTGTAGTTGCCCAGCGCGAAGTGGAACGCGTCATGGGACCAGTGGAGCCCCTGGAGCGCCCGGTTCTCGCCGCGATCGGCAGCCATGAAGACGCGGAAGGCGGCCTTGAAGAAGGAGCGGTCCGCTTCGTTCTGCGGGTAGGCCACCCGCACGCCGTACTCGTGCTGCAGGAGCGTCATCAGCCGCGCGTAGGTGGGGGCCTGAAGCTGCTCCTGCTCGATGGAGGAGTAGGTCTTCAGGCGCCGCTGCACCGTCGAGCCATGCGTCATCGTGTCCAGGAACGCGAGCCGGGTCTCGACGGGAGCAGAGCGGGCCTCGCGGAAGGGATCCAGTCCCAGCTCGCCGCCTAGCGAGAGCAGCCCGGAGACGATGATCGGGTCGCGCACCCGGCCCTCGGAGACGGCGCGGGACAGCTCGGGGGCGCGGATGAGGAACACGTCCCCCGGGAGCGCCTGCAGCCGTGAGACATCCAGCTCACAGGCCACACGGTGGCGCACCTCGCTGCTCACCGTGGGCGCCGGCTCCGCGCCAGGGCCAAGCCGCTGGAGCGAGCGCACCCCCACGGGCTGTCCGAGCGCCGCGCCCAGCCTTCGCTCGACCAGCCCAGGCAGCGCCGCGTTCGAGTCCAGCGCTCGGGCTTCGGCCTCCGAGAGGAAGAAGCCGGTGGCGTTCACGTAGTGCGGGTGGATGGGCAGGTCATAGAGGGGCTGGAGCATCCGGCGCTCCAGCACGGAGGGGCGGAGCTCGGACCAGAGGAGGAAGTAGGTCTCTCCGCCGTGGCGCACGAAGGGGAGGACGACGAGCGACTGGCCCGTGCCCGGTGTGACGACCTCCCACCACTGGCCCTCCAGGTGGACGCGGTGCGCGCGGAGGAAGCGCAGGTCCGCACCCGTGGGCGGCACCCGTCGCCGGAACCCCGCGGCGGTCTCCGCGTCGAGCCCCCGCTCCACGAAGGCCGCCAGCCGCTCCGCGTCCCAGACTCGCCCGAGCTCACGCTCGAGCAGGGCCCGGGCCCCCGGAGAGTCCTCTGCTGGCGGGCGTTGAGAGGCAGGGCCCGGGCCCACGAGCGCGCGCAGGAGCAGGACGAGATCCTCGCTGTGGACGTGAGCACCGGCCTCCAACTCGCGCAGGAGCGTCTCCGCGGGGCGGAAGAGGAGGCGGTGGTGCCCACCATCCCACTCCACATCGATCTCCGGCGAGGGAGGCGGGTGGACGGCGACGAACAGGGGCAGCGACAGCTCGGTGAGGTAGCCGATGGAGCGCGCGTAGGCCGGCAGGGGGATCTTCAGGCGCCGCTCATCCATGGAGATGCGGGTGCGCGCATTGAAGACGGAGCGGCCGTACTCGAGGATGTCCCCAGTCTCGTCGACGCCGGCGAAGTCGATGCCCACGGGCTCCAGGCCGAGCAGGGGCGCGCCGCGCACGGCCCGGGAGGCGCGGCGGCGTTGGAGCACGCCCACGTGCAGCTCGCCCTCGTGCTCGAAGTAGGGGATGACCTGGCGGGTGTCGAGCCTGCGGCGGCTGGCGATCTCGAACGTCGTGCCTCCCACCTCCCACGCGCCGAGCATGAGGAAGGAGGGGGAGCCCGTGAGGGCCTCGGGGATGGCTTCTCGGGAGGAGGAGGAGGAGGGCACGGATCAGCTCCGAGAGGGTGCGGGGGAGCCGAAGCGAGAGAGGAGGGTCTCCAGCACGGCGGGTTCTCGCGGGTTGTTGAAGTGGCGCGCGCCGGGAGCGAGGACGACCTCCGCGCCGAGCCGCTCTTCCCACAGGCGCCGGTTGCGCGCGTGGTCCGCGGTGAACGGATCATTGTCCGACAGCAGCACGACGAAGCGGCGGGCCGCGGCGCGCACGCGGGCAAGGTCCACGGGCGTCTCGATCCAGGGGACGATGCTCTCCCAGGGCTTGTCCACGTCCCACCAGGCCGCAACGAGCAGCGCCCCGTCGATGACGTGCCCGGGAGGAAGGGTGGCCAGGTAGCGAAGGACGGCCTGACACCCGACGCTGTGGCCCATGAGGACGGTGGAGGGCGCAGGCGTGGGGCCTACGGCCGTGGCGAGTGCCCCCACCCAGGCCTCGATCGTGGGCTGGGCGGGGTGGGGCATGTCGAGCGTGCGGACGGAGGAGAGGCCCTGCCGGGCTTCCCGGATCTGTGCTTCGAGCCAGGAGTAGAAGTCGGTATCGGGCCGGCCAGCCCAGCGCGGGACGATGAAGAGGGGGCGATCCATGCGTGAACCTCATAGCTGCTCGATCAGGCTGCTCCAGGCGCGGTACTGCTCTTCCGTCCACACCCCTCGCGTGAGCCACTCCACCACGGAGGCTGGCTCCACGAAGTGGCCCTCATGCTGCAACCTCAGGTGCATGCCTGGGCGAAGCTCCGCCACGAAGCCGCGCTGGACCAGCACCGCGGCCAGCCACTGCACCAGCAGGAGGCGAGCACGCTGGCGCTTGGCCTCGGGTGAGAGGATGTCGAGCCCTGGGGGCCGCACCCGGTCCCAGAGCCCGGGGCCCTCGCGCAGCAGCTCCGGCAGCGAGCTCAGCGGCGTGCGGCGTGGATCCAGGGCACCGCCCGTGAGGTGCCGGGCAATCTCCGGCAGGATGATCTTCTCGCCCAGCTCTCCCCACCGCAAGGAGACGAGGCTGCCGCGGGTCTTCTGCTCGTAGAACACCTCCTCCGCGTGGGCCTCTCCGCCGAGCAGCTCGATGCAACCTCCTGTCTCGAGCTCCTTCAGCGGCAGAGGCTCGCCTTCGCGGGGCCCCTCGTGCCCGAGCGAGCGCAGCCGCTCCTCGAACGGCGGGTGCGAGTCCCACGGCGACGGCGGGCGGCGGGCCTCCTCCTCGATGTCATGCATGATCTCCGCCCGCCAGGACTTCTCTCGGAGGAAGGCGCGGAACCCCTCCAGCAAGGGGATGCGCACGCTCTTCTCGATGATGGGGATGACGTCATGGTGGAGGTAGGCGCTCCAGAGCGGTGCCAGCACATGCGCCTTGTGCAGGGCCCGGGCGGTCGCCTCGGGGCCGCACGTCCGGGCTGCCAGCGCATCCGCGGCCAGCTCCTGCTGGCGCGACACGGCGCCCGACACCCGGAGGAACACCTGGCCATAGAGGCGGAAGGGCACGTCGAGGAAGAAGGCCGAGTCCTCCAGCGTGTCCACAGCCGAGGCAATGGCGGACCGCGTGCGGTACACCCAGGGGCCGAGCGTCAGATCTCCCCCCGCATGGTGGCCGAACTCGTGCGCGAGCACGGAGGCCAGCTCCTCGCGCGAGAGGAGGGCGAACATCGGGAAGCCCACCCCGACGATCGCCTCTCGCCGCAGGCCGAACCAGCGCCGCTCCATGGAGATGAAGGCGGTGGCCTGGTCCGCCAGGAACAGCCTGCGCGGCACTCGCGACCCCACTTGCCGGGCCACATCATCGACGAGGGCGTGCAGGGCTGGGAAGCGCTCCTGGGACAGATACTCGAGCTCCTCACGCTGCCGCCGGAACGACCAGCGGGGCCGCAGCGCCCACAGGACGGTGAGCGCACCCGCGGCGGAGAAGAACCCGGCCCACCCCAGCCCTCCGGAGTAGAGGCTCTCGGCGACCGGCACCCACGCGAGCGCGGCGACCACCACGAGCCCCAGCACCCAGAAGCCCGCCCAGAGGACGAGCGTCAGCAGCGCACGGCGGGTGGTGCTCTGCGAGCTCACGGTGCCACGCTCTCCACGAGCACAGGCTGGGACACGCCGTTGATCAGGCGCACGTCCTGGGAGCGCGAGTCCTGGAAGGCCTGCAGCGCCCCGAGCACCACCAGCACTATCACCCCCAGCGCCAGGGCACGGCTCCAGAGCCAGGGCAGGGGGCCCATCGGCACGCGCGCGAAGAGCGTCCAGGAGCGGTTGAAGGCGCCGCTGCCTTCGCCGGGGCGCACCACATAGGCCCCCAGGGGCAGCAGCGGGAGGGCGAAGAGCGCGACGACACAGTGAGTGGCGATGTGCGTGCCATCCAGGGAGTCCGGCTCCGCGGTGCCGAGCAGCGTGGAGCCGAACCCATTCACGGTCCCCAGCCAGGGGTTCTTGTGGAGGGGGCGTGCGAAGAGCCTCCGCTGGCGAAGCAGCGAGTCAATGAGCTCCCGATGCGAGCGCAGGCGTCCCAGCCAGCGGGCCCAGCGCAGCGCGCGATAGAGCCGGAACGGGTCTCCGTGCTCCACGGCGTGCAACACCCCCGGGTCCTCGCACAGAGGCTTGAGCTCCGGGATGCGCTGTAGGAGGCCCGCCGGATCCTGAATCATCACCTTCTCCGTAAGAGGTGCGGCCTACCACTCAGCGCCGGGGAGCGGGGACGCCTCGCGGAAGATGCGGATGATGCGGCCCTCGTCGTGGGCGGGGTGGAAGCCAGTGGCCTCGCGGAAGCGGCGGTTGTCCACGACGATGGGGTACTTGATGTGGGACAGCGCGCCCTCGGAGGTACGAGGGAAGCCGAAGCGCCCCAGGAGCCGAGCGAGCAGGGGCCCGGGCAGCGGCACGGGCGTGCGGCCCGTCTCTCGGATGATGACGGAGAAGGGGACGGGCGGCGGGCCGGCCACGTTGAAGATGCCGCGGAGGCGCTTCTCCAGCGCGAGCTGGAGGGCGGTGACGACATCCTCCTCCTGGATGACATGGAAGAGCGGATCATAGCCGAGCACCATCGGCACCCGCCGGCCGCGCAGGAAGCTGGCGAGCGTCCCCGTGCCGGGGGCGCCCAGCGTGTAGACGATGCGCAGCACGGCGGTGGTCATCTCGGGCATGCGCCAGAGCGCGGTGGCGGCGTAGAGATCGGCGGCGACGAGATCGGCCAGCTCGGGCACCTTCTCCAGGGCGCGCGGGGGCTCGTCCTCGGAGTGGTAGAGCGGAGAGTCCGAGGCGGCGCCATAGAAGGTGTGGCGGCCGACGAAGAGCACCTGCTTCACGCCGTAGTCCCGGCAGTGATCGAAGACGGCCTTGGTGCCATCCAGGTTGATGCGGCCGCGCTCCCCGCCCCGCACGCTGAGCGCGGTGACGGTGGCCATGTGGATGACGGCCTCCGGGCGGCGGCGGCGGAAGACGTCCTCCGCGGCGCGCTTGCGCACATCCACCCGGTGGAACTCGATGCCCTCGGGCGCGCTGGACCAGGGGCGCACGTCAATGCCGAGCACCTCGTGCCCGGCGTCGAGCAGCCGCGTGGCCAGCTTGCGGGCAATGCCACCGGCGATGCCGAGGATGAGGACCCTCATGGCCCTCGCCTCTGGTGCCGGAGCTCACGTCCCCGCTCGATGAGCCCGGCGACACGCGACTTCACCTGCGCGACGTAGCCGGCGATGACGTCGTCATCCTCGTCCCCGGTGCCGGAGAAGGTGAGGGGCTCGCCATAGTGGAGCTCCACGGGGGCGGGCAGGGGCAGGGGCAGCAGGTACGGGGTGACGGGGACGTAGGGGACTCCCAGCAGGCGCCCCAGCCCGTAGAGGTTGGCGATGGTGGGCACGGCCGTGCCGCCGCCGAGGATGCCGACGGGGACGATGGGGGCGCGCGTCTGCAGGGCCAGGCGCATGAAGCCCGTGCCGAAGTCCACCAGCGAGTAGCGCTCGCGGTAGAGCTTGGCGGTGCCGCGCGCGCCCTCGGGGAAGACCATGAGCAGGCGGTCGTCCTCGAGCAGCCGGTGCGCGTGCTCGGGCAGGCCGGTGAACTGGCCGGTGCGGCTCGTCCACAGCGAGGCGAAGGGGAAGCGGTTGAGGAACTTCTCGGCCATGCCCTGGCCAAGCCGGGGCGGCTCCATCTCCAGGAAGAGGGAGGTGATGAGCATGGCCCCATCAATGGCATAGCCCCCCGAGTGGTTGCCTACGATCATGGCCCGCCCGCGCGGCGGCACGTGCTCGATGCCGTAGCACTTCACCCGGAAGTAGTAGCGGTAGAGCACGGCGAAGGCGGAGGCCGCCAAGGCAACGTGCTTCTTGGAGATGCCATACGGATCGACGCCGAACTCGTTGAACGGCAGCTCCAGCCGGTTGATCCGCTCCGCAATGGACTCTTCGCGCGCCACCCGGCAACCGTAGCACCGTGGCGCCTGAGGCGGTGCGCGTCTTTGCAGTTTCGGACACCTCCCTGGCAGGTAGAGTCGGCGCAGGAGGAGCGCGACAGATGAGCGATGCGAAGAAGCCGGCAGTGGGCTCGGTAGGTTGGATGGATCTCACCGTGAAGGACGCGGTGGCGGTGCGCGACTTCTACCAGGAGGTGGCGGGCTGGAAGGCGACCCCGCTGGACATGGGGGGGTACGAGGACTTCGTGATGACCGCGCCCGGGAGGGAGGAGCCCGTCTCTGGGGTGTGCCACGCGCGGGGCTCGAACGCGGGCCTTCCCCCCGTGTGGCTCATCTACATCACCGTGGAGGATCTGGACCGGAGCGTGGAGCGGGTGCAGCAGAAGGGGG
>NZ_DASPHO010000267.1:0-7777 GCF_035629615.1 Hyalangium sp.
AAGCACCAGCTCCAGGCACTCGCGCGCACGGAGAACGAGTACGGGGTCGACCCATTCGGCTTCAACCTGGACTACAGCCTTGCCGCGGTGGCGCCTCTGCTCTGGCTCTACCGCCGCTACTTCCGGGTGGAGACCTTCGGCATCGAGAAGATCCCTCGCGGCCGCGTGCTCCTCATCTCCAACCACTCCGGCCAGCTCCCCCTGGACGGAGCGATGATCGGCGTGGCCCTGATGATGGAGGCCACCCCCCCCCGCGCCATCCGCAGCATGGTGGAGAAGTGGGTGCCTACGCTGCCGTACATCTCCACGCTCTTCGCCCGGGTGGGGCAGATCGTTGGTACTCCAGAGAACTGCCGGCGCCTGTTGGAGTCGGAGGAGGCCATCCTCGTGTTTCCCGAGGGCGCGCGCGGCATCGCCAAGCTCTGGCCTCAGCGCTACCAGCTCCAGGAGTTCGGCCTGGGCTTCATGCGCCTGGCCCTGGAGACGAACACGCCCATCGTCCCGGTGGCCGTCATCGGCGCCGAGGAGCAGGCCCCCGCGCTGCTGGACATCAAGCCGGTGGCGAAGCTGCTCGGGTTCCCGGCCTTCCCCATCACCCCCACCGGGCTGCCCTTCCCGCTGCCCACCAAGTACCGTCTCTACTTCGGCGATCCGCTGATCTTCACTGGCCGGCCGGATGAAGAGGACACCGAGCTGGACAAGAAGGTGCGGACGGTGAAGACCGCCATCCAGAGCATGATCCACCAGGGCCTCAAGGAACGCCGAGGCATCTTCTGGTGAGCGCTGGGCAACTTTCGATTCCGAGGATGGGGGCTCCATGAGACCGGCCGTCGTCGTCACGGGCATCAGCGGCAACCTGGGCCGCGCGCTCGCCAAGCAGCTCCACAAGAGCGAGCGCATCATCGGCATCGATCGGCGCCCCTTCGTGGGTCGGCCGAAGGACGTCGAGATGTATCAGCTCGACTTGCGCAAGAAGAAGGCCGAGGACGTCTTCCGCAAGAACGAGGTCGGCGCCGTCATCCACCTGGGCATCATGCATGACCCGCGCATGAGCGAGGAGGAGCACCACTCCTTCAACGTGGTGGGCACCACGCGCCTGCTCGAGTACTGCGCCAAGTACGGCGTGAAGAAGGTGGTCGTCCTCTCTTCGGCCAACGTCTACGGCCCCAGCCCGGACAACTCCAACTTCCTCACTGAGGATGCGCCGCTCATGGCGGCCAGCCGCTTCTCTGGCGTGCGCGATCTGATCGAAGTGGACATGCTCGCCCATGGCTTCTTCTGGCGGCACCCGGACATCAACACCGTCATCCTCCGGCCCGTCCACATCGTCGGGCCCACCATCAAGAACGCCCCCTCCAACTACCTGCGCCTGCGCCGTCCGTGGACGCTGGCCGGGTTCGATCCCATGGTGCAGCTCATCCACGTGGAGGACACCTCGCGCGCCATGGTCGAGGCCCTGCGCCCCGATCTCAAGGGCGTCTACAACGTCACCGGCCCGGGCGAGGTACCCCTGTCCACCGTGCTGCGCGAGCTGGACCACTCCCCCATCTCCGTGCCCCACCCCGTCGCCCGGCCCCTGCTGGGCCTGCTCTTCAAGTACCGCCTGGCCAACTTCCCGCCTCCGGAGCTGGACCACATCCAGTTCCTCTGCAACGTGGACGGCTCCCGCTGGCAGAAGGAAGCCGCCTGGAAGCCCCGCCACTCCATGCGAGAGACGATCCGCTCCGTGCTCGGCGAGTAGCGGCCGCTCTGACAGTCATGTCAGGGGCCTTCCTGCTGGGAAGGCAGGGGGGGCCTGACACCTGTGTCGTGCATGAGGCCCCGCTGGCAGGGCGCTTGCGGGCGGTTTTCCACGCAAACACTTGATTTTACACGCTGCTCTGGGGGGCGATGGCGGTGGCACCCGCCTTGCTCTTAGGGAGGCCATGGTTAGGGGGTTCCATAGGGGAACCTTCGACGCCCGTCGCCTCGGCCGGCCCCGAGTCGACGGGCGGTTTTTTTTTATGGCAGCTCGCCCGCAAAGGGCCCGTCGAGCATCCGCTCCAGCTGCCATGCCCTGTCCCGGAAGACGTACTCCGAAGTGACGGTGGCGGTCTGCTCCGAGGGCGAGGGCAGGCGCATCCACTGCAGCCGCGCGGTGATGGTCGCCCGCATCCCATCCGGCGCCAGTTGCACATCCAGGACCTCGAAGTCGGTGATCGAGAGATCCCGCTCGTCCTGAAGCTCCTTCCGGGCGCGCAGGAACACCTCGCGGCTCTCGGGCACGATGTGCTTGGCCGCCCCCCGGAAGTCCTTCCAGCGGATGCGCTTGTGGAAGTCCTCCACCACAGGGCGGAGGCCTTCCAGACCTGTACTTTGGGGGGTGTGGGCGCAGGCCCCACCAATCAGGGCCACCAGCAGCAGAAGGACGAGCAGGCGCATGGTGGTAGGAGACGGTAGCACCCGAAAAGGCCCTACAAGTAGATCCAGTGCTATCGTCCGTGTCCCGCCTGCGCACCGGAGTTCCGATCATCCATGGCCAAGTCGATGGTGGAAAGGTACGAGCAGCTGCTGCTGCAAGACCCCACATCTGCGGTTTTCGTCGAGCTCGCCAAGGTTCACCTCGAAAAGGGCGAGCATGCGCGCGCCATCGAGGTGTGCCAGCAGGGGCTCGGTCACCACCCGCAGTCCGTCATCGGGCGGGTGCTGTGGGGCAAGGCCCTGCTGCACCAGGGCAAGCCCGCGCAGGCGATGGAGCAGTTTGATCAGGCGATCGCAGTCGATAAGGAGAACGCGCACGCCTACAACCTGATTGGTGAGGTGCTGGTGCAGCGTGGGCTGTTCCGGTCCGCGCTGCCCATCCTGCGCAAGGCCGCGGCGCTGCAGCCCAACGATGGGCGGGTGCGCCTGTGGCTGGAGCAGACCCAGCAGGCGCTGTCCGGTGGACCGCCTCCTGTGGTGGCCGAGCTGCCCGGGATCACGTCCAACGAGCTCGCGCCGAAGCCGGAGGTGGAGGAGCCGGCCGCGCCGAAGGCCGAGGCAGCAGCGGCTCTCGTACCTCCTCCTCCTCCAGAGGAAGAGGCAGCCGCACCCCCGCCACCACCTCCCTCCTGGGAGGACGAAGACCGGGGTGACATCACTCGCCAGTTCACCGCCATCAAGGTGGATCACTTCCCGGGCGAAGAGCCCCCCTCGCGCAAGGAGCCCCTGCCGAGCGAGGCCAAGACCTCCGGAGAGGGCACTCCCTCGCGCGGCCTGGCGAAGGTCTACATGTTCCCGCCCCGCAAGGGCGCGCGGCCTCCGCCTCCTCCCGAGGAGGATGATCTCGCGGACACTCCGCCTCCCTACGCGGGGAGTCGGCCGGACTACGACGAAGACACACCCATTCCCGGTGCGGAGGCCCGAGAGTCCCGGGTGGAGCAGCGCGAGGGGAGCTCGGGAGGATTGCTCCCCGATGTGGACACGCCGGACGAGCAGGGGCTGCCCCCCGAAGGAGATGGCCCGGCCTCCTCCCAGGACGATGACGACGGGCAGGAGCTTCCACCCGAGCCGGAGACCCAGCCCGCCGTCACCGCCGTCAGACGGGCCCCTGGCTCGAGCGGGGGAGGGCTCCTGGGCGATCTGCCTCTTCCGGATGAGGAGGATCTGCCCGCAGTTCCCTCGGCCGCGCGTGTGTCCACTTCAGCTCGGCCCCCGGTGTCGTCCCGCTCACGCGCGGCCTCGGGCGGTGCTGCCAAGCGCGCGCTCCTCGACGACATCCCGGAGGCCGTCGAGCGGCCGATAACCTCTGGCTCTGGGCGCCCGAAGGCTACGTCCCAAGTGGACGCCGCGGAGGCCGCCGCCGCCTACGAGAAGGAGCTGCGCGACAAGATCGCCAAGAGCGCGGCCGCCCCCTCCTTCCTCCAGCGCTACGGGCTGAAGCTCGCCGCGAGCGCGGTGCTGGTCGTGGTGCTGGGCGTAGGCCTGGGCGTGTACCTCTTCCGGCGGGCGGCGCAGGGGGGCCAGACGCTCGTCGAGGTGCTGGAGCGGACCGACCGCGCCATCTCCCAGGACACGCGCACCGCCTTCCGCGATGCGCTGGCGATGCTCGATCGCGCCCAGGAGATGGATGACGACAACCCTCGGGCCTGGGCGCTGAGGGCATACACGTATGCGCTCCTCTATTCCGACCATGGTGGCTTGGCCGAGGATCGCCAGCAGGCGCTCATGGCGCTGGAGCAGCCGGGGGTGCGGACCGAGCATCCAGGGCTGAGCCTTGCCACGGACGTGCTGGTGGCCGACGACAAGGCGCGGCCCACCGTCCGCCGCGTGTTGATGGACTCGAAGGAGGACTCTTCCGAGCTCCACTCGCTCGCCGGCACGTTGCTGTTGGAGGAGAAGCAGCCGGAGAAGGCGCTGGAGCACTTCAAGCGCGCCCTGGAGCTCTCCGCGCGCAACGTGCGCGCGCTGGTCTCGCTGGGCCAGTACTACCAGGACTTCGACGACTACCCCAACGCCCTCAACGTGTATGGGACCGCGCATGAGCTCTCTCCCGAGCACCCGATGGCGCGCATCGGCCTGGCGGAGAGCCGAATCGCCCTGGGGCAGGAGCTGAACGAGGCGCACACGGACATGCAGGCGCTCGGCGGGGACGCGGCGCTGCCAGAGGCGCTGCGCGCGCGGCAGCGGCTCATTCATGGGCGGCTCCTCGCCGGGCTGGGCCGGCAGGATGAGGCGCTGCCCCTGCTCGAGAGCGGAGCGCAGGGAGAGGGCCCGCTCGTCTTCGACTTCCTGCTCGCGCTGGGCGATGCGAGCCGCGCGTCCGGAAAGCTCACCAAGGCCCAGGAGGCCTATGAGGCCGCTCTCAAGATGAAGCCGAAGAGCGAGGCGGCCTTCGAGGGCCTGGGCCGGGCGCTGCTGGACCGGGATCGGGTGAAGGAGGCGCTCGAGAAGCTGGGGAAGGCCGAAGGGCGCCGGGTGTCACTGGTGCGCGCGGCGGCCTACGCACGGCAGAAGGACTGGAAGCGCGTCCGGGCCGAGTTGGAGAAGACGAAGGTGAACAACCTCTTCGTGCCCGAGGCCGTCGGCTACATGGCCATGGCGGACGCGGCGGACGGCAACGGCGAGCAGGCGCGCGAGGTGCTGGAGAAGACGACCAAGGGCTCGAAGCAGCCCCGGACAGACCTCCGCGTGGCGCTGGGGCTGGTGTACTGGGAGCTGGGCGCGATGGACAAGGCGCGGACCGAGCTCGAGGAGGCGATGAAGGACCCCCGGGACTATGAGGCCGCCTGTGGGCTCGGGCGGCTGCTGCTCGCGCGGGGCCTGCCCGACCTGGCCCTCCAGCCGCTCACCCGCGCGGTGGAGCGCAATGGCTTCCACGGCGAGGCGCGGGAGGCGCTCGGCCGGGCGCTGCTGGCCCTGGGGCGCACGGAGGAGGGGTTGAAGCAGTTCACGGCCTGGAAGGACGAGAACCCCGAGAGCCTGGACGCGCAGAAGGGATACATCCAGGCGCTCCTGCGCTCGGGCAAGCCTCAGCAGGCGACGGAGGCGGTGCGCGCGGCGAAGTTCGCCCTGAACGATGTCGTGGGGCAGCGCCTGCGTGCGCTCGTCCTCTTCTCCAGTGGAGACCTCAATGCCGGCATCGTGGCCCTGAAGCGCGCCGCCGCGGCCAACTCGAGAGATCCGGAGACGTTCTGTGAGATCGCCCACACCTTCCTGCGTCAGGACAAGCCCGAGGATGCGGCAGGGGCTTTCGAGAAGGTACGAACCGACTCGCCCGATGCCATCTGCGGCCTGGTGGGCGAGCACTATGTGTACCCCGAGGACGGTGGAAAGCCGGCGGCCGAGGCACTGAAGAGCCTGGCGAACAGGGCGCCTACGGTCTGGGACAAGGCCTTCGCCCAGACGGCCATCGCACGGGTGCTGCTGAGCACTCCGGGCAGCCTGAAGGCAGCCCGCGCGGCGGCGGAGGAAGCAGTGAAGCTGGACCCCTTCAACGGGCGGACGCACCTGGCGCTGGGGCTCGTGGCCCTCAAGCAGCGGCAGGAGGAGCCCGCGCTCGCGGCGCTCAACAAGGCGGTGGAGCTGGATCCGGCAAACGCCATGGGGCGCCTGGCCCTGGCGGATGTGCTCGTCCGCAAGCAGGAAGAGCTGCCTCGCGCCATCCAGGAGTACGAGGCCTTCCTGAAGCTCGCTCCGGCCTCGGAGACTGCGAAGCGGGTGAAGAAGGCGCTGCCGAACCTCAAGCGCCGGGTGAAGTAGCGTGGAGAGTCCTCCTCAGCCTCAGTCGCCGTACCCGCTCCTGCGCATCATGGGGAGCAACGCCTTCCTGCTCTCCATCATCTACCTGCTGGTGGGCATCACCGTGGAGGTGGTGCGGCGCGTCTACCCCACGCGCTTCATCCAGCGGCTCTCGCTGTCCCTGGACTCGCTGCCGGCGCGGGCGCTGGAGCTCGTCGGGTGGATGGAGCCCCTGCGCGCGGACTACCTCAACGGACAGATCCCCGACTACCAGGTGCGCCTCATCTTCGGCGTCACCACCGTCGCCATTATCTTCCTGCTGGCGTTTGTGGTGGGAGTCCTCGTCGGGAGCCTGCGCGGCTACGTGGAGCGCCGGGCCCTGAAGAAGCACAGCCAGCGCCGGCCAGGGTAGGGCAGGGCGGGCTCAGGCCTTGCGGCTCTTGCGGGGCCGGGGCGCCTCTACGGCCACCACAGGCTCGTGGCCGGCGGCACGTGCCATCAGGCAGATCTCCACCACCTTGGGGCCGAAGCGCTCCCAGCGGCTCTCGCCCGTTCCTTTCACCGCAAGGAAGGAGTCCCGATCCGTGGGCAGCGCCGCCGCCAGCCCCAGCAGCGTGGCGTCGTTGAAGATGATGAAGGGGGGGACTTCCAGGTCCTTGGCCAGCCCCTTGCGCCAGCGCCGCAGCTCCGTGGCCGCCAGCTCGCTGTAGTGCTCGGGCTTGCCTGGGACAGAGGAGGCCGGCCTGGCCACCGGCACCAGACGTGGCATCCGGCTGCCCTTGCACACGTCGCAGTTTCCACAGCTGGCCTCGAGATCCTGCTGGCCGAAGTAGCCCAGGATGAACGCCCGCCGGCACCGCCGAGTGTACGCATAGTCCGTCATCTGCTTGAGCTGGAGCAGGGCGCGGCGCTCCTGCTCGCGCACCCGGTTCAGGTCCACCCCCAGCTCGCGGAAGGGCACCTGCTCCAGCGCGCGGATGGTGCGCCCCGCGAAGGGGCGGCGGACCTTGACGGCCCCGGCCTTCTCCAGCAGCCCGAGCGCGTGCCGCACCTCCTCCTCCCCCAGCCCGGTACGCCGGGCCAACAGGGGCAGCTCCGTGGTGCTCGAGCGCCCCACGGGGAACGTCTCCAGCAGCGACTGGAGCAGCCGCCGCGAGTCCGCCGCATGAGGGTGGGCGGCCGTGGCCTTCTCCGTGAGGGTGATGCCGTACTCGCCCTCACCCCGGCTGCCGCGCTCGATCTTCCTCTCGCGCTCGAAGATGCGCAGCGCCGCGGACACCTCGAACTCGCTGGAGCCCACCATCCCCGCCAGCACGCCGATGCCCTTGCTGAACTCGGGCACGGTGCGCAGGGCGTTCCAGAGATCCGCGAGGACCACCTCCGAGGGGTGGTTGCCCTCGATGAGCCGCTCCTGGGTGTAGACGTCCGCGTGGTTGAAGAGCAACACGGCGGTGGCGGGCTTCCCGTCTCGGCCCGCACGGCCCACCTCCTGGTAGTACGCCTCCACCGCCTTGGGGATGTTGGCGTGGGCCACGAAGCGGATGTCCGGCTTGTCGATGCCCATGCCGAAGGCGTTGGT
>NZ_DASPHO010000268.1:0-10662 GCF_035629615.1 Hyalangium sp.
CCAACGCATGGATCAATCAGCTGCGGCGACTGCGGGTGCGTGACGAGCGCCGAGACGATGTCCACTTCAGTCTCCTCGTTCTGGGGACCTGCCTGATACTCTTCCGGGGGCTTCAAACCTGACTTTTGTTAGGAGCTCTAAACCACCGTAAATACAGGGATTGCAGGCAGGCTGAGCCCCCGAAGGCAGGGAGGTATCAGAATGTAAGCAACTCTTTCTTACCTGTTACGACAATGGGTTTAGCTCTCACACACTTCCCCCGGAGCTCCCCATGGCTATCCACACCATTCGTCGCGGCGACACCCTGAGCGCGCTGGCCCAGAAGTACGGCACGAGCGTGTCGGCCCTCGCGAAGACCAACAACATCAAGAACCCGGATCTCATCATCACCGGGCGGAAGCTCACGATTCCGGATGGGTTCGATCGCCCTGGGCAGCGTCCTGCCACGGCTCCTCCGGGGATGCCCGGCAGCAGCAGCCGCCCGGGTAGCTCGACCCAGTCGCCCACCCAGGCGGGCCCTGTGACGGGCCCGAGCGCTCCGGCTGGCAACGGCAAGGGCGTGACGATGGATCAGCTGCGCAAGATCATGCCGAACCTCTCGCAGGCGAAGGCGGAGCAGTACCTGCCGCACATCAACAACGCCATGGCTGAGGCGGGCATCACCACGAAGAACCAGAAGGCGGCGTTCCTGTCGCAGCTGGCGCACGAGAGCGGCCAGCTCCGGTACATGGAGGAGATCGCCTCGGGTTCGGCGTACGAGGGCCGCCGGGATCTGGGCAACACCCAGCCGGGCGACGGCACGCGCTTCAAGGGCCGCGGCCCCATCCAGCTGACCGGTCGCTCCAACTACCGGGCGGCGGGCCAGGCGCTGGGCATCGACCTGGAGAACAACCCGAAGCGCGCCGCGGATCCGGACGTGGGCTTCCGCACCGCCGCCTGGTTCTGGAAGAGCCGCGGGCTGAACTCCCTGGCCGAGTCCGGCAACTTCCGCGAGGTCACCCGCCGCATCAACGGTGGCTACAACGGCTTGGCGGACCGTCAGCAGTACTACAACCGCGCGCTGAGCGTCCTGTGAGCTGAGCCGGCGCGCTCCCAAGTCGCCGCTCCACATTCGAGGCAGTAGCGCGACGAGGATCGTGAGCCCCAGCGGCCCACGGTCCTCGTTTCGTTTTGGGCGCTTGCCCCCCAGGAGCCTCTCCGAGTGGGCCGTCGTCCACCGTCGGTGTTGACGGTGGAAACTTTCGTGTTGACGCCGGAAACATTGACGTTTACACTGTCTACATCAGCGTGTCGGTGAGCCCGGCCACGCGCTCTGCCGAGGTGGCCCGTGAACGAAGAGCTGATCCTGAAGGTCCTGAACGTCCCGGTGCTGGTGGGTTGGCTGGCGATGGTGGTGGCGCCCCGCACCCGCTTCACGCGGTGGCTGCTGGAGAGCGACGTGCTGCCGCTCGGGATTGGAGTGCTGTACCTGGTGCTGGTCGCGCCCCACCTGCCGGGCCTGCTGCGCGAGTTCGACACGCTGGAGCACATCGGCGCCGCGCTGCAGCGCCCCGGGATGCTGCTGGCGGGGTGGATCCACTACCTGGCGTTCGACTTCCTCGTGGGCCGAGTGGTGCTCGCGGATGCCCAGCGCCGTGGCATCCCTCACCTGGCCGTCGTGCCCTGCCTGCTGCTCACCTTCATGCTCGGGCCGGCGGGCTATCTCACCTACGCGGCCGTCCGGCTGGTGTCGCGGCGCTTCCTGCCGGCCGTCGCTCCGCTCCCTGCTCCCTCCCACTGAGCTCTGCTCGCTGCCCTCCCAAGGAGAATTCCCATGTCCTCGATCTCTCCCGTGTCCTTTCCGCGCAAGCTCTGGAGCCAGGCCTGGGCCCTGTCGCCCGTCCTCGCCGTGAGCACCGTCGTGATGCTCGTCGCCGCTGTGTTCACCACTGCCGGTATCCTGCTCGATCCGCGGCAGGTGGCAGGCGAGCCCGCCTGGCTGAAGCCGACGAAGTTCTACGTGTCGCTGGCGATCTACGACGCCACGATCTTGTACTTCCTCAGCTTCCTCTCCGAGCGCCGCCGCTTCGTGCGTGGGGTGGGCGCCATCCTCGCCGCGTGTGGCGCCCTCGAGATGGTGGGCATCACGATCCAGGCGGCGCGCGGGGTTCGCAGCCACTTCAACGTCGCGACGCCGTTCGACAACGTCATCTTCGGGGCCATGGGCATCGTCATCATGGTGCTGTGGGTGACGATGATGGTGCTGGCCGTGGTGCTGCTGAGGGCGAAGCTCGAGGATCGCTCCCTGGCCTCGGCGCTGCGCCTGGGGTTGGTGGTGGGAGTGGTGGGGGCGGGGCTGGGACACTTCATGGTGACGCCGCGGGCCGAGCAGGTCGCGGTCATGAAGGCCGGTAAGGCGCTGGAGGCGGGTGGACACACCATCGGCGGAAAGGACGGGGGCCCGGGCCTGCCGCTCGTTGGCTGGAGCACCACCGCGGGCGACATGCGGCCGGCGCACTTCCTCGGGCTGCACGGCATGCAGGTGCTGCCTGTGCTCGCGGCGCTGCTCGCGCGCCGGCGTGGCCGCTCCGAGTCCCAGCGTCTGGCCCTGGTCCGGGCCGCGGGGGTGGCCTACCTGGGGCTGACCGGGGTGCTCGCGATCCAGGCCTTGCGTGGCCTGCCCGTCACCCAGTGGGACATGGTGGGCGCCGCGAGCCTCGCGGTGGTGGTGCTGGCGGGCCTCATCACGTTCGCGGTGAGCGTCGCGCGGAAGAGGGGACTCTCCCTCGCGACGGCCTGAGCTTCTGACAGCGCGGGTGCTGCCTCTACGTCCGGCGTGCCGTCTGGTGCAGCTCCAGGAGGATGTTGCCGCCCTTGAAGAGCCGCACCGCGCCCGAGGTCTGGCTCACCACCAGCGCGATGCAGTGGGTGGTGGAGGTGATCCCCGCCGCCGCCGCATGCCTCGCCCCGAGCCCCAGTGGGATCTTCACCGCCTCGTCCGACGCGGACAGGTAGCGGCCCGCAGCCAGCACCACGCCGTCCTCGCGGATGATGAAGGCCCCGTCCAGCACCGAGAAGTTCTTGATCGCCTCGCGGATCTTCGGATCCAGCACGTTGCGCTCGGCCTCGGACAGCCCTTGGAACGGGTTGATCGTCATCTGCCGGCTCTTCTCCAGCACGCTCGTGTGATCCCCGATCGTGATGATCGTCCCGATCGGGTGTCCCTCGAAGCCCTCCTGGCCGATCTGCAGTGTCAGCTGGATCAGCGCGTCCACCACCTGCGAGTTGAACTCATCTCCCAGCTTCACGCCCTCGATGGCCACCCGGTCGTCCAGCGAGCCGCCGATGCGCGTCTGCATCAGCGTGTCCGCGGGCCGGCCGACCTTCCCCGTCATGCACAGCACCAGATCCCCCTCCTTGAGTGCTCCCTGGGAGAGCGCGGACACGAGGGCTACCTTGATCCGCTCCGTCCGCGAGTAGTCATAGGCGGGGATCACCAGCGCGCGGAACTTCCGGTTCAGCAGCTCCTGTGCGATCTTGTCCGACGTCACCGCGTAGATGATCTTCTTCCGAGCTGGCCGTCCCCGCAGATCCTCCGGCGCGATGGGCGTGTCGCAGATATAGAGAAAGTGGCTCACCTCGCCCCGGTTCGCCAGGGAGAGGGCCGAGCGCAGGAACTCCCGGTCGAACTTCGAACTCTCGCTCATGCTGCTTCTCCTCTCTCCCGGTGACAGGGACGCGTGGACACCTTGACACCACGGCCTACCTGAATAAAGCTTTCGGGCCTTTTTTTTAGGCGGACGGGGTCGTTTTTCTCGCCCATCGGAGCGAAGGCTGTGAACCAGAAAGATCTCAAGCGGTACAAGAAGATGCTCGAGGACAGCAAGACGGCGCTGCTCGAGAGCGCGAAGAAGACCCTCGTGGAGGAGTCCAGCTTCGACACGGATGATCTCCCGGACGAGATTGATCAGGCCTCCTCCGAATACGCTCAGTCCATGGTGTTCCGACTGCGCGATCGCGAGAAGTTCCTCCTCCAGAAGATCGAGAAGGCGCTGCAGCGCATCGAGGACGGCACCTTCGGCATCTGCGAGCGCTGCGAGGAGGACATCTCCCCCAAGCGCCTCGAGGCCCGGCCCGTCACCACGCTCTGCATCCGCTGCAAGGAGGAGCAGGAGAAAAAGGAGCGCTCGTACGGCTGATCGCCGGGCGCTCCGGGCCGCGTGACTTCTCGCGCCACGCGGCCTCGCCTCAGACCAGAGCCTGGATCTCCACTCGGAGCAGCTGACGGCCCATGAGGAAGTGGTCGCCGTTGTCTACGAAGGTGGGGCCCGTCAGGCGCATGAACGTGCCGTTGGACGAGCCGACGTCTCGTACCATCAGCTGATCCTTGCGGACGGTGAGGACGGCGTGGCGTCCGGAGACGAAGCCGTCCGTGGGGAAGGTGATGTCCCCCTGTTCACGGCCCAACAGGTTGTCCCCTTCCTTGAGGGGGTAGGCCCCGCCGCGCATGCCGCCCTCCAGCAGCTGGATGAGCCGCAGCCGGTAGCCCGCATCCGGTGAGCCCCAGATCTGGGCGCCCCCTGGCCCCACGGCGGCCGCCGAGATGGGCTCGAGCACCAGCCGCTGACGGCCCAGCCGCAGCTCGCCGCCCGTGGGCAGCTCCCGCTCCTGGCGCAGCCGCACGAAGACGCCGTTGGCACCACCCACGTCCTCCACCGCCAGCCGGACGCCGGAGAAGAAGAAGCGCGCCTGGTCCGGCATGACGAAGGGATCGTCCGGCAGCCTCAGATCGGCCTGAGGGTTCTGGCCGCAGGTGAGCGTGTCGCGGCTCATGCGGACCACGGACTCCGGGCCACCATCCGCGCGGACCACCCGGATGGAGACCTGGGGGCGCGGGGCAATCTGGGAGACCGCCATCACCAGGGTACCAGAGCGCATCGGGGCGCCGCAGGTCTGGCAGATGGAGGCGTCCTCGGGGTTCTCGACGTCGCAGCGGGGGCAGAAGGTTGTAGCCATGCAGGCTCCCCCCTCATATCAAGGCCGGAGCAGGGTTGCTCGCCCCGCGAGCATGGCTTGATGCAGACCCATCAACGTGTTGAACTCTGGATTCCACACCCTCACGACTCCTGGGACGGACACACGCCTTGCGCTGCCCCACCTGTGGCACAGACGCCGGAGAGACCTCCAGGTACTGCCCCTCCTGCGGCTCTACCCTCGTGCGCACTGCGGCCGAAGGTGATGAGTACATCGGCCAGACGCTGGCGAAGAAGTACCGGGTGGAGGCGCTGATCGGCGAGGGCGGCATGGGCAAGGTGTACAAGGCCCGCCAGCTCGCGCTGGACAAGCCGGTGGTCCTCAAGGTCCTGCGCCAGTCCCTGCTGTCGGACGAGCGCACCGTCGCCCGCTTCCAGCGCGAGGCCAAGGCCGCCAGCCGCCTCAACCACCCCAACTCCATCAGCATCCTGGACTTCGGCCAGGCCGAGGACGGCGCGCTCTTCATCGCCATGGAGTTCGTCCCCGGGCAGGATCTGCACCAGGTCCTCAGCCGGGACTGGCCGCTGCCCGAGCCACGAGTGGTGCGCATCGTCAGCCAGGTGCTCTCCGCGCTCTCGGATGCGCACGGCGCTGGCGTCATCCACCGGGATCTCAAGCCCGAGAACATCATGTTGGAGCAGCGCCGCAACGATCCGGACTTCGTGAAGGTGCTGGACTTCGGCATCGCGAAGATCACGGACACCAACGGCGATGACGGGCCCGCGCTCACCCGGGCCGGCTTCGTCTGCGGCACCCCGGAGTACATGTCCCCGGAGCAGGCCCGGGGCGCGCAGCTGGATCATCGCTCGGATCTGTACGCGGTGGGAGTCATCCTCTACCAGCTCACGACGGGGCTGCTGCCCTTCGAGTCCGACTCCGCGGTGGGCTTCGCCACCAAGCACCTCACCGAGGAGCCGCTGCCGCCCTCCAAGCGGCGGCCGGAGGCCCGCATCTCTCCGGGCATGGAGCGGCTCATCCTCCGCACCCTGTCCAAGGATCCCAACGATCGGCCCGCCAACGCGGAGGCGTTCAAGGCGGAGCTGCTCTCGGTGGACCGGGACAGGCGCCGCCTGGAGGCCTCGTCCCGCAGGGTGCCGATCTCCCAGCCTCCCGCGCCGACGTCCGCCCCGGTGTCCGTGCCGGTGCTCGCGCCGCTGCCACGCCGGGCCACGGGCGGCAGCCACATCGACACGCAGCCAGGCACGGATCCCGGCTGGGGCTCCAACGAGCCCACCGTCGAGGCCACGGTCCGCGCCGTGCCGGAGCTGATGCAGACGATGCAGAACCCGATGCCCATCACCAGCGACAGGACGGAGGCCATCGTGCCCACCGTCCACGGTGATGAGGAGGTGGGCGGGTTCGGCTTCTTCAAGGCGCTCACCATCACCCTGGTCCTCGCCGCGCTGGCGATCGCCGCGTACTACTACTACACGAACTTCGGGGCCGGTCAGGGAGGGCCCGAGGAATACTCGCTGCCGAGCAACGTGCCCCTGCCAGGGCAGGATGGCACCCCCGCTCAGGGGCCGGACCTCACCAAGCCGCTGTACGAGCAGGAGATCCCCATCCAGAACCGGAACGCGCAGAAGGCGCGCGAGGCCGAGAACGAGGGAGATGTGCTGGTGCGGCGAGGCCACCTGAGCCTGGCGGCCACCGAGTACAAGAAGGCCTTCGGGTTCGATCCCAGGCCGGATCTGGCCCTCAAGCTGGGCGAGGTCTACCTGCAGAACAACAAGATCGAGGAGGCGCGCAACTGGTGGTCGCGTCACCTCAAGGACGTGCCGAACTCCAAGGCCGCCGACTACATCGCGCAGGTCTTGAAGAGCGCGAACGCCCCGCCCATGCCGCCGCAGTGAGCCGCGGGCAGTGCCTCAGCCCAGCAGCTCCACCTGGAACACGTGGTTCCCGATCCGGACACGGTCCCCCGAGCGCAGCGGACGCTCGGTGGCAGGGGGGATGCGCACGTACGTCCCCAGGCCACCGGAGAGATCCCTCAGCATGGCCCCGGTGGCCGTCGGGCTGAGCTCGCAGTGGCGGCCGGCGAGCCCCTCGTCCTGGGGGAAGCTGAAGTCGCAGTGGGCCTGGCCAATGGTGAGCAGCGTGGTGGCCGCCACCACGGCCCGGCCTGCCCGTCCACCCACCATCATCTCCTCCACCACGTAGATGGCCTGGCCGAGCGGCACGGGCGCGCCGTAGATGACGGGCTGTCCGGGCTGGGCGATGGGGATCTCGATGCGGCCGCTGAAGCGGAAGACCCGCGCGCCGGCGCTGAACAGCGTCCGGGCCGTGATGGCCTCCGTGCCGGGGATGGTGACATAGACCCCGGAGGCGCTGCTCTCGTCACGGACGAAGAGGGTGCCCTCCTTCACGAGGAACGTCGCGTGGAGCGCGGAGACGAACGGGTCATCCTGCAAGAGGATGGCGCCCCGGCTGCGGCCCACCACGCAGCCCGTCACGGGCAGCTTGTAGCGCTGGCCCCGGCTCGAGCCGGCCACCACCGTGATCCCGAACTTCGAGGCTGCGGGAGCAGGGCGCGCGGTGCCGGGTGCGGCGGGGGGGGCGGCCGTGGGCGCCGCCTTGGGCACGGGAGGGGCGGAGTCCGGAACAGGAGGTGCTGAGCGCTCGAAGGGCACCGGAGGTGGGCCGCGAGGAGCAGGAGCGGCTCGAGGAGGCGGGGCCTCCGCCAGGGGAGGGCGCGAGCCGGAGGGAGGGGGGGCCGGAGCAGGCCGGGCCGTCCCCACGGGAGCCATCGAGGGCACTGGGGGGCCAGGGCGGGCATTGGGGCCCCTCTCCACGGGGATGCCGGCGGCCGTGGGGAGGGGCGTCCGAGCGGACGGCCGCAGGCCTGGCGGGACGACTTCGCCCGAGCGGGGCACAGGCGGCCCGCTGTCGGCTCCTCGGGGGAAGCTGGAGACGGGGGCCGCGCGAGGGGCAGGGCCGCCTGCAGGGGCGGGGGGACGCTGCCCGGGGGCCGGGCGAGGAGGCGCAGCTCGGGGGCCGCCCGGGGTCTCGCTCACGGAAGCTCCACACTGTGCACACACCGCCGTACGGGGCGGATTGTGGCCGTCACAGTTCGGACAGACCACGGCAAGGGCGGACAGCAGGAGCTGTGACATGGGCGGGGAGACTTTATGGGTCCCTAAAACATCGGGTCAACGAATGCGAGCGCTTCTGCAGGAGTCAAGAAGAGCAAGGCCTCCACACGGAGAACCTACGACGTTGCCCCGCTTGCCTCTGAAAGTTACGATTGCCTCTGCCTCTAAATGATTCGCCTCAACGACATCCTCCAGCGGGTTGCCTCCTATCACCCGGACCCCGATCTGGACATCATCAAGAAGGCGTACGTCTACTCGGCCAAGGTGCATCAGGGCCAGCTCCGCAAGTCCGGGGAGCCCTACCTGATCCATCCGCTCGAGGTCGCCGGCATCCTGGCCGAGCTCAAGCTCGACGAGGCCTCGATCGTCACGGGGCTCCTCCATGACACCATCGAGGACACCCTGGCCACGGCCGAGGAGCTCACCGAGCTGTTCGGCCCGGAGGTGGCCCAGCTCGTTGACGGGGTCACCAAGCTCTCCAAGTTCTCGGCCTCCGCCACGCTCTCCCAGGAGGAGAAGCAGGCGGAGAACTTCCGGAAGATGATCATCGCGATGGCGCAGGACATCCGCGTCATCCTGGTGAAGCTGGCGGACCGCACGCACAACATGCGGACGCTGGATCACATGTCCGAGGAGAAGCAGGCCCGGATCGCCCAGGAGACGCTGGACATCTACGCGCCCCTGGCCAACCGCCTGGGCATCAGCTGGATCAAGATCGAGCTGGAGGATCTCTCCTTCCGCTACGTCAAGCCGCAGGAGTTCTTCAACCTCCAGGAGAAGCTGGACAAGCGCAAGAAGGAGCGTGAGAAGTACATCGACGACACCAGCGCGATCATCCGCACCAAGCTGGAGGAGCGCGGGCTCAAGGGCGACGTCAGCGGCCGCTTCAAGCACGTCTACAGCATCTACAAGAAGATCAAGCAGCAGGGCATCGACTTCGATCAGATCCACGACATCATCGCCTTCCGGATCCTCATGCCCACGCTGCCCTCGTGCTACGAGGCGCTGGGGCTGGTGCACCAGCTGTGGAAGCCGGTGCCGGGGCGCTTCAAGGACTTCATCGCGATCCCCAAGCCCAACATGTATCAGTCGCTGCACACCACGGTGATCGGCCCGCTGAGCGAGCGCGTGGAGGTGCAGATCCGCACTCCGGAGATGCACAAGATCGCCGAGGAGGGCATCGCGGCGCACTGGGCCTACAAAGAGGGCAAGGTCCTCATCTCCAAGGATGACGAGAAGTTTGCTTGGCTGCGTCAGCTCATGGAGTGGCAGCAGGATCTGAAGGATCCGAAGGAGTTCCTGGAGACGGTCAAGGTCGACCTCTTCACCGACGAGGTGTTCGTCTTCACGCCCAAGGGGGACGTGAAGAGCCTGCCGCGCGGGGCCACGCCGGTGGACTTCGCCTACGCCATCCACTCGGACGTGGGCGGCCGGTGCGTGGGCGCCAAGGTGAACGGGAAGATCGTCCCGCTGCGCTACAAGCTGAAGAACGGGGACATGGTGGAGGTGCTCACCAGCCCACAGGCGCACCCCTCCAAGGACTGGCTCACCTTCGTCAAGACGAGCCGCGCCCAGCAGCGCATCCGCAACTTCATCAAGCAGCAGCAGCGCGACAAGAGCCTGCAGCTGGGGCGCGAGCTGGCCGAGCGCGAGTTCAAGCGCTACCAGCTCAACCTCAACAAGCTCACCAAGAACGGCGAGCTGAAGAAGGCGGGCGAGGAGCTGGGCTACCGCATCGAGGAAGATCTGCTGGTGGCGATCGGCTACGGGAAGGTGACGCCGCAGCAGCTCATCCAGCGCTTCGTGCCGCAGGAGAAGCTGACCACGGAGGAGCGGCCGGGCCCGGGGGGGCACTCCTCCAACGGCGAGAGCAGCGGCTCCTCCATGCTGCCGGGGCTGTCGAAGGTGACGGATCTGGCCAAGCGGCTGGTGGGGCGCCCCGCCCGCAGCGGCGTGCAGATTGGCGGGGTGGACGACGTGCTCGTGCGCTTCGGGCGCTGCTGCAACCCCGTGCCCGGCGATCCCATCGTTGGCTTCATTACCCGTGGGCGCGGCGTCACCGTGCACACCGACGGGTGCGAGAAGTCGCTCGCCACGGATCCGGAGCGGCGGGTGGACGTGTCCTGGGATGTGCGTGGCGACTTCAAGCGCCCCGTCACCCTGCGCGTGCTCACCGCGGACCGGCCCGGCCTGCTGGCCGACATCTCCAACACGTTCTCCAAGAAGGGCGTCAACATCTCCCAGGCCAACTGCCGGGCCACCGGGGATGACCGGGCGGTGAACACCTTCGAGGTGACGATCTCGGATCTCAAGCAGCTCACGGACCTGATTCGCACCATTGAACGGCTCAACGGAGTGCACTCCGTCGAGCGCATCTGAGCGCGGCGGGCGCTGGGATTCGTGTTAGAGGCTCCTTTGGACCGCGGCCGGCGGACGGCCGCTTCACCCCGAGGTGCCCTCATGGCTCGCAACGCCATTCATTCCGACAGCGCCCCCCAGGCTATCGGCCCCTACTCGCAGGCGATCCAGGTGGACGCCGGGAAGATGACCTTCCTCT
>NZ_DASPHO010000269.1:0-16223 GCF_035629615.1 Hyalangium sp.
GGAGGCCTTCAGGCCACCGCCCTCGCTGAACTTCAGATCGCTCCAGACGCGTCCGGCATCCAGGTAGCCCGCGAAGGTGAAGTCGAACTGCTGGCCCCAGGGCTCCACGGAGAGCGGGGTCCACCTCAGCTCCCCATTGAGCAGCAGCTTGACCGGTCCCTGATAGCGGCGCAGGAGGATGCCTCGCGCGGAGAAGACGCCGCCCAGGCCATCCTTGCCCTCGAGCCCACCGAAGAAGGGCATGAGGGAGATGGGGACTTCACCGCCCATCACATCGAGCAGGCCGCGCCACCCCATCACCAGGCGCGGGTACCCGGGGATGACGGGGTGGAAGAACCGGGTGTGGAGGGTGGCACCCCAGTAGTTGAACTGGCTGCCGATGGGGCCTGCGCCCCCGCGCACCGACAGCTCGTGGAACATGCCCAGGGTGGGGGAGGACTCGATGTCGCGGGTGTCGTATTGGAAGCCGAAGACCAGCTCGGAGGCGCGCTCCGAGAGGGGCTCGGCGAGGGTGCCCTCATGGGCCTCGAACCGGCCCGCGGAGGTGTCCTCGATGAGCTTCGAGTCGCCGCTCTGGCCCAGATCCTCCGTCGAGTAGCGCATCCGGATCCGGTCCACGCGCAGGCGGTAGCCCAGGAAGAGCAGCCAGGTGTCTGAGAGCTTGCGCCTCGCGTTGAGACGGATGCGCGGCAGACTCCGGTGGTCATAGGTGTAGTAGCGCAGGCCGCGGAACTCGGAGTTGTCCGGGCACACATCCGGGTCGGTCTCCAGGGCGTCCCGATCCGTGCAGGCCGAGAACTCCTTCTCATACGACGCGGTGTTGCCCAGGCCGTAGTAGGGCGCGAACTTGGTCCGGGTGTAGGCGAGCTCCAGGCCCAGGCGCCACTGGGAGTCGAGGAAGCGGGGAGCGTCCACGTTGATGAGGTGGGCCGCCACCTGCCGCGTGGTCTGGAAGAGCTGCAACAGCACCGAGTAGCGAAAGGGCTCGTAGGTGCCATCCGCCCGGTCGACGAAGAGCAGGATCGCGCCGTAGCCGAACCCCTCGTCGGTGTTGAAGTTGATGGCAGGCACGCCCTGGATGTCCCAGCCCGTGCGGCGGCCGGGCCTCGTGGGGGCGTCTGGAGGAGGAGGGGACTCAGGAGGAAGTGCGGGGTCCGGGGGAATGACGGGGGCGGGGGGAGGTCCAGCCTCGGGGGGCGGGGTTTGCGCCGGGGGCGTGGCGCTGGGAGGCTCCGAGGACTCCTGGGCCCAGACAGCGGAGGGAGCCAGGAGGAGGCAGCTCAGCAGAATGAGGACGATGCGGCCCCAAGGGGGACGGGGCAAGGCGCGGAGGGGATTCCAGCTCATGGGCACTCGTGCGCTCGGGAGGGAGAGACGGTACGTCGGGGCGGGTCGCGCCGTCCACGGGAGAGCCCGCTGCTCAGCGAACGCCCTGCGTGAGAGGAGGGAGCTCGCCGCAGGGCTCGGGGGCGGGCGGGCAGGCGTGCATCGACCTGGTGATTGGATTAGGTACAGGGTCATGTCTCCCGATGCTCCAGGCAGTGTCTTTCAGGGTGAGGCTCGCACGGTGGCGGCGCTGTGGCCCGCCAAGGTGGCCGAGCTGACGGCGGAGGCCCGCGTCCGCCGCGCGCTTCCTCGGGCGGGGCTGCGCCGCATCGGACCGTTCGTGTTCTGTGATCACTTCGGGCCAGTTCCGGCGAAGCCGGAGTCCATGGGCATCCCCGCGCATCCCCACGTCGGGCTGCAGACGGTGACGTACCTCTTCTCGGGCGAGTCGCGTCACACGGACTCGCTGGGCTCGGATCAGATCATCCGGCCTGGCGACGTGAACTGGATGACGGGGGGCAGCGGCATCGTCCACGCCGAGGAGGTGCTCCCCGGCCCAGGGGAGCTGCATGGCATGCAGACCTGGGTTGGGCTGCCCCAGGCCCACCGGAGGATCGCGCCGGCCTTTGCTCACTTCTCCAGCGTGGTGCTCCCTCGGCTCGAGTTCGCCGGCGCGCGCGTGCGGGTCGTCGCCGGGCGGGTCGGAGAGGCGGCCTCGCCCGTCCCCACCTTCCAGCCGCTGACGTACCTCGACGTGGAGCTGGAGCCGGGCGCCACGCTCCACCTGCCGGTGGAAGCAGCGCAGTCCCTGGGCGTCTACGTGGCCGTGGGCGAGCTGGAGATCAGCGCGCAGCGGGTGGACTCGGGAGTGCTGGCCCACTTGAGCGAGTCCTCGCCCTTGTTGGTGCTGAGCTCGAAGGCTGGAGCCCGCGCCATCGTGCTGGGCGGCGAGCCGCTCCCAGAGCCCACGGTGATCTGGTGGAACTTCGTGGTGGACAGCGTCGCCGAGGGCAAGGCGCTCCAGGCGGACTGGGAGGCGGGGCGGTTTCCCTCCATCCCGGGTTCGTAGGGGTTGCATTCAGGTCCTGAGGTCGTTACGGCCATGAGGCATCGACAGGGGGAGGCGTTTCACCGCGCCTCAGAGCCGGGCTGCCCGGATCAGGTGAACCATGAGCCGTATCTGCCAGGATGATGTAGGGCAGTGTGACTTCATTGACGTGCTCGAGGAGACGGTCCTGCGGCGACGCCCGGTGGCCGTGCAGCTCCGGGCCGGCGAGACCTTTATCGATCAGATGATGGATGTGGTGACGGAGGCGGGGACCGAATTCGCGGTCTTCCGCTCGCATCCTCGAGTCCCCGTCAGGGAGATCGCCGCCGTCTCGCGCTCGGAGCAACACGCGACGCCTTGAGCCTCGCGCCGCCGGGTGTAGGGTGCGCTCCGGATGAGCATCGATCTGTCACCCGAGGCCCTGCGCTGCCACCGCGCTGACGCGCGCGAGGAGGACGGCTACCGGGCTGCGCTGGGGGAAGCCCGCGCCAGCCTGCTCCTCACGGATCCGCCGTACTGCCTGCTCACCCGGCGCAGGAAGGGCGGGGACGAGCGAGACCCACGCGCCCACAAGAAGATCGATCGGAACCCGATCGTCCGCTTCGAGACGGTGAGGGACTACCGCGCCTTCACGGAGGCCTGGATGAGGCGGGCCGTGGCCTGGCTCACGGCCGAGGCGCCCCTGGTCATCTGGACGAACCTGCTGGGCAAGGAGCCCATCACCACGGTGGCGCGGGAGCTCGGCTACACGCACCTGCGCGGCGAGTACGTGTGGGGCAAGCGCACCACGGACAAGAATGCCAACGAGCAGCTCCTGCGAGTGTACGAGGTGGCGCTGGTGTTCGCGCGCACGCCTGCGCCAGTGCCGGGCCCCGGAGAGCTGTCCACGGTCTGGGCGGTGGTGAGTGGCTACGACGATGACGGCGAGGCGGAGCGGTGGGGCAGCCATCCCCACCACAAGCCCTTCTCGGTGCTCGAGCCGCTGGTGAGGACCTACAGCCGGCCTGGAGAGACGATCCTGGATCCGTTCGCGGGGAGCGGCTCGACCCCCGCGGCGGCGGTGCGGTTGGAACGGAGGCCGGCGTGCATGGAGCTCGAGCCCGAGTGGGCCGAGCGAGTCACGCGCCGCCTGCAGGAGACAGCGCGTGAGCGCTACTCGTAGGCCTCGAAGGTGAAGGTGAGCTGGAGGTTGGCTTCCGCCGAGTTGGGCTTTGCGAAGCCTGGCGCCGCCGGTCCCCGGATGGCCGCCTTGAAGGAGCCATTCAGCAGCCTCGAGCGATCTTCTCCAGTGATGGTGTCGGAGTCGAAGTCCACATCCAGCTCCTGCGAGCCGCTGCCTTCGGGGTTCGTGATGTGGCCCACGGGGTAGGTGTTCTCCGAGTCGTTCATCACGAAGAAGACCTCGAGCTTCTCGGTGAACACCTCCTCCAGCTTCGTCACGCCCAAGGACTGCGCGCCCAGCAGCAGGGTGAGCGAGGCGATCTCGATGCGCGAAGGCTCCTTCCCCTCCAGCTTCGCGCGAGCATCGTTGACGAACGCGCCGTAGGGGTTGCCGGACTCGGTGGTGATGCCCTTGTCCTCGCTGATGACACCACTCGTGGAGTCGTCCGCCTTGGCCTTGAGGTTGATGGCGACGGGGGCCGAGAAGCCGACCGGGTCACCGCACCCGGACAGCATGAGGACTCCAAGAACCACTGCAACAGAGCTGAAGCGCATGATCGGATCTACCTTCTCCGCACGAACCCGGCCATTCGTGTCCCCCTGTTGACCCTCGCCACCTCCAAGCGGCCACGCTTCGAGGCAGGTGGTTGTCAGTGCGAGGGTAGGCGTCAGAGCGCGCGGTAGATCCGTGTCTCCGCCCACCTGGGGGTGTCCGTGGGGCGCGACGTCCACCAGTTCAGCGCGATGGTGCGCCGCAGCCGGGAGCGCCCGGGGAGCTTCCGGTCCGGGATCTGGTTGTTCGCGTCGAGCACACCGTGGGTGAGCTTCCCGTCGAAGACGACGAAGCGGTTGGGGCGAGGGGCCACGAGCGTCAGGTCATCCAGCCTTCGGGGAGCCATCGAGGGGTTGGAGGGATCCGGGGGCTGCGGGGTGATGGCCAAGGCGCCACCGCGGACGCGGTTCAGGAAGAGCACGGAGGACAGCCGCGGGTGCACCAGCCGCCCGGTGCGCAGGGCGAGCTTCTCGTCGCGATCCCGGTGGAAGTCCACCCGCACATCCGTGGTGTACATGCGGCTCAGCCACCACTCTACCCCGGTGATGCGAAGGTGCCTCACGACTCGGGGCCTGAGGAAGAGGATGGCCTCCTCCACGACGTTGGTAGGCTCGCTGAAGTCGTACCAGAAGGTCGTCTGGTAGGTGGTGCGCAAGCGCTCGGTGCCCAGCGAGCCGACGCGCCGCAGCAGCCGGCGGAAGAGGGGCGCGGGCAGGGCGTTCTCGGTCAGCTCGGTGAAAGGGACGGACGGTTCCACGGTGGAAGCTTCTGCTGAATGGAAGATAGGCGCCACTCTCATTCGCCGATAGGCTGCGCCGCCTCCAACCGAGGCGAGAGAACTCCGGATGAAGGCACACCAGAAGATGCTCGTGGGCATCGTCGTCGGTACCGCGGCCGGGCTCGTGGCCCACGCGCTTGCCGGTGACTCCGCCGAGCTCACGTGGGTGGTGACGAACCTCACGCAGCCGGTGGGGCGGATCTTCATCCGTCTGCTGCTCATGCTGGTGGTTCCGCTGCTCTTCGCCGCGCTGGTGATGGGCGTGTGCGAGCTGGATCTGCGGCAGATTGGCCGGATCGGGTGGAAGACCCTCGTCTATACCGTGGCCTTCTCCACCATCGCCGTGCTCCTGGGGTTGCTGCTGGTCAACACGCTGCAGCCCGGTGCCGGCTTCAGCGAGGAGGCCCGCGCCGCCGCGAGGAACAACCCCTCGGCGCTCAAGTCCGCGCCCACGCCCACCAGCACCTCGCCCGCCGCGCTCATCGTCAACATGGTGCCGGACAACCCGGTCCGCGCGGCCGCGGACGGGGACATGATCGGCCTCATCCTCTTCTCCCTCATCTTTGGCACCGGGCTCGCGCTGACGCAGACGCCCGCCGCCCGCCGGCTGCGCGAGGTGATCCAGGGGCTCTATGACGTGATGATGCGGCTCATCGATGGGGTGCTGCGTCTGGCTCCCTATGGCGTGGCCGCGCTGCTCTTTTCCGTGATGGCGCAGCTCGGCGTGGAGGTGCTGCGGCAGATCCTCGCGTACGTGGCGGTGGTGCTGCTGGCGCTCGGGCTGCACATGTTCGGTGTGTACTCGCTCTCGGTGCGCTTCCTGGGAGGGCGCAACCCGCTGGGCTTCTTCCGTGACATCCGCCTGGCCATGGTCACGGCCTTCTCCACCGCCTCCTCCAGCGCCACGCTGCCCGCCGCGCTCAAGGTCGCCGAGGAGAACCTGAAGCTGCCGCGCCACGTGTCCCGCTTCGTCCTCACCGCTGGCGCGGCCATGAACCAGAACGGCACCGCGCTCTTCGAGGGCGTCACCGTGCTCTTCCTCGCCCAGGTGTACGCCGTGCCCCTGAGCCTGGGGGATCAGGCGATCATCATGTTCATCTGCGTGCTCGCGGGCATCGGCACTGCGGGCGTGCCGGCCGGCTCCCTCCCAGTCGTCCTGATGATCCTGGGCCTCTTCAAGATTCCTCCGGAGGGGATCGGGCTGATTCTGGGCGTGGATCGCTTCCTGGACATGTGCCGCACCACCCTGAACGTCAGCGGAGACCTGGCCGCGGCGCTCTACGTGGCCCGCGGGGAGCCGGCGGAGGGCGACCCCTCAGGGGACAGTGCCGAGCCGTCCACCTCTTGACGGGTGCATGTCGCGCGATGCGGCGGAACGGACCAGGGCGCGATATACCGTCCCCAGTCCCCTCCCCGGAGGAGGGGAGACCTCACCCCGAGCCCCACATCCGGAACGCGCGCCAGAGCCTCCCTGCCCGCAGCCAGACCGACCCGCCAGGCAGGGGTTTGCTCGCCTCGCAAGGGCTTCTCAGTCCCATGCGCATGCCGGAACGGACTCGCAATCTTCTGGAAGCAGTACCACCCACAGCCGCAGCCCGAGGAGTCGCGTCATGAAGATCGCCAAGGATCGAATCATTGCGTTGGAGTACAAGCTGCACCTGGGCGATGGAGAAGTCATCGACCAGAGCGAGCCCGGCCAGCCGCTTTCCTATATGCACGGGCGTGGGCAGATCGTCCCCGGCCTGGAGGGGGCCCTGGAGGGGCTGGGGATTGGCGATGCCAAGAAGGTCGTGGTGCCTCCAGCCCAGGGCTACGGCGAGCATGACGCTCGGGGCCTCCAGGAGGTACCGCGCACCATGTTCCCGGCCACTGCCGAGCTAAAGCCGGGCATGCGCCTGGCCGCGCAGACAGATGGGGGCGAAGTCATCCCCATTGGCATCCATGAGGTGAAGGGCGACACGGTCATCGTCGACCTGAACCACCCGTTGGCAGGCAAGACGCTGCACTTCGACGTCACCGTGCGCAGCGTCCGGGACGCCACCGCCGAGGAGGTGTCCCATGGGCATGCCCACGGGCCAGACGGGCACCACCATGATCACGGCGACCATGGCCACGGCCATGACCATGACCATGACCATGACCATGACCACGACCATGGCCACGACCACAAGGGTCACGGCCACAAGTGATGAGGGGAGGGGCTCCAGGGGGCGCACCCGGCACTTCGAGGCCGGTGCCGTCATCGGCGAGTCCCCGTGACTTCCTGAAACGCGGGCGCGTACGCTCCGCGGCATGGCAAACATCGCGATTGTGGGCGCAGGTCAGGCCGGGCTCTTCCTGGGGTTCGGCCTGCTCGAGGATGGCCACGAGGTCACGCTGTTTTCGGATCAGACGCATGATGCGATCCTGAACGGCCGGGTGCCCTCGGGCATGGGACTCTTTGAGGACGCGGTGAAGAAGGAAGCCGCGCTGGGGCTCACCTTCTGGGAAGAGGTGATGACGCTGGGGGAAGGGGCCGTCCTCCAGATGATCAACCCCGATGGCAGCGTCTGGCTGCAGATCACCCCGCCCGTGCCGCGACCCCATCGGGGCGTCGATCAGCGGCTGAAGAACTCACGGTGGATGCAGGAGCTGGAGCGCCGTGGCGCGACGGTTCGCATCGTCCCCCTCGCGAGCCCGGGCGATCTCGACGCGCAGGTCGCCGGCTTCGATCTCGTCCTGGTCGCCACGGGCAAGGGCCCATTCTCCCAGCTCTTCGCGAGAGATCCCCAGCGGAGCCCGTTCGACAGGCCGCCGCGCCACATCATCGGCCTTCACGTGAAGAACTTCCGCCCCGAGGTTCGCACCGGGACGATCCGACTCCTGCCGGGAGTGGGGGAGTTCGTCCACACGCCCTTCTACAGCCGGGAGAACCTCCAAGGACGCTTCCTCCTTATCGAGGGGATCCCGGGCGGACCGCTGGATGGGTTCCCGCGTGAGCTGTCGGGCCGTGAGCTGCTGGAGGCGGTTCAGCAGACCCTCCGCGCGCTGATCCCCGGCCAGCTGGAGGACTTGAAGGAGGCAGAGCTCATCAGCGAGCAGTGCTGGCTTCGCGGCAGCATCACGCCCACCGTCCGCCACCCAGTGAGCCGGCTGGCCTCTGGCAGGTCGGTGCTGGGCCTGGGCGACGCCGTCACGGCGCACGATCCGTTGGCGGCGCAGGGGGGCAACAACGCGACCCACATGGCGGACTTCTACCGGAGCCGCATCCGAGAGCACACCGGGCGGACCTTCACCGCGGAGTGGATGCAACAGACCTTCGACGACTTCTGGCACGCCTATGGGCAGTACGCGATGGGGGTGACGGCTGGCCTGCTCATGCCTCCGGCTCCCCACCAGCAGGCGGTGCTCGCCTCAGCGCACCAGGTGCCCGCCGTGGCCGCGGCGCTCATCGACGGCCTGTTCGATCCCCGGACGCTCTTTCCATGGTTCGTGGATCCTGCCTTCACCGGCGAGTTCCTGAGCTCCCGGGGAGTCCCACTGGCGCTGCTGGAGCAGTTCCAGCTCGCCCCTCATCCTTCATAGGCGTGACGTCCTCTTCAAGTCCCGCCCCAAGCAGCCACCGGTGGTGCTGCTGGTCGCCCATGGCGAGCCTGACGTCAGGCAGCGCGAGGCCGAGCGCGTCGGAGCGGATGGCTATGCCGTCTACCCGCTGGGCGTGGAGTGGCTGGCCAAGCAGTCCGCGCAGTTCGTGAAGACCCCCTGAGGGAGCAATGGCCATGGAGCGCAAGCTCGTTTCGATTCAGACCGTGGAGAACATCACCCCCATCGAGGGCGCCGACCAGATCGTGGCGGCCCGCGTCATGGGCTGGAACGTTGTGGTCAAGAAGGGTGAGTTCCAGTCGGGAGACCCCTGCGTCTTCTTCGAGATCGACAGCGTGTTGCCCCAGGGCGCGCCATGGGCCGAGTTCCTCCGTCCTCACGGCTTCCGCGTGAAGACCCTCAAGCTGCGCGGCGTGCTGTCCCAGGGCCTGGCGCTGCCCGTCTCCATCCTGGGCGGCGAGGTGCCCCCGCCGGGCATCGACCTCCGTGAGCGCCTGGGCGTCATCAAGTACGAGCCCGCCCTGCCCGACACACGTGAGGTCGCCGGCCCCTTCCCGGCCGAGGTGCCCAAGACGGACGAGCTCCGCCTGCAGTCTGCGCTCGGCGTGCTCGACGAGCTGCGCGGTCGCCCCTTCTACGTGTCCACCAAGTGCGACGGCACCTCGGCGACCTTCTTCCGGTCGGTCGACGGCGGCGCGCTGGTGGTGTGCTCGCGCAACTGGGCGCTGAGACCCGGGCCCAACCCGGTGTGGCGAGTGGTGGAGGCCCTGCGTCTCTCCGAGCTGCTGCCGCCGGGCATGGCGGTGCAGGGCGAGCTGTGCGGGCCGGGCATCCAGAAGAACCGCCTGGGGTTGGCCTCGGTCGAGCTGCGGGTGTTCAGCGCCTACGACGCACGCCCGGGTGCCGGCCGGTTCCTGGGCTACCACGACTTCGAGTCCTTCTGCGCCGAGCACGGGCTGACCCACGTGCCCATCGAGCAGGTCGTTCAGGGCGAGGAGGCGGCTCGGTTCGAGCACAGCCTCGACGGCTGGCTCGAGCGCGCCCGGGGCTTCTACACCGGCACGAAGAACCGCAAGGAGGGCATCGTCGTCCGGCCGCTGGTCGAGGCCGCTTCGACGACGCTGGGCGGCAGGCTGTCGTTCAAGGTCCTCAACAACGACTACCTGCTCAAGGACGAGGACTGAGCCGCTCGCCCGGGCCCGTGTAGAAACGGGCCCCCACGGCGAGTATCGTTGCGCCCCCAATGAGCCACCCCGCCTCGAACGAGACGACCCCCCACGATCCCACGGATGCCCCGCCGGGGGCCTCGCCCTCCGCGGGCCAGGACCCCGAGCGCTACTGGCTGGAGAACGTGTACCAGGGCGGTATTCGCCAGCTCACCCCGCGCGCGGTCGTCGCCGGCATGCTCATCGGCATGGTGATGTGCCTGTCCAACCTGTACGTCATCCTCAAGACGGGCTGGAGCATGGGCGTCACCATCACCGCCTGCATCCTCGCCTTCACCTTCTTCAACGTGATGCGCGAGCTGCGCCTCTTCAAGAAGGACTTCTCCCCCCTGGAGAACAACGCCATGGGCTCCGTGGCGTCCGCCGCGGGCTACATGACGGGTGGCGGCAACATGGCCGCCGTGCCCGCACTGCTCCTGCTCACCGGCACGCTGCCCGGCACGGGGTGGTTGGTGCTGTGGCTCGCCGTCATCGCCGCGCTGGGCGTCTTCGCCGCCATCCCCATCAAGCGCCAGCTCATCAACATCGAGGCGCTGCCGTTCCCCACGGGCACCGCCACCGCCGAGACCATCAAGGCGCTCCACGGCCACGGAGAGGTGGCCCGTCAGAAGGCGCGGCTGCTCGGCGGGGCAGGATTGCTCGGCGCCATCATCGCGGTGCTGCGCGAGGCCAAGAGCGCCTGGCTCAACACAAATGCTCCCTCGTTCCTGCACCTGCCGTTCATGCCCGCCAAGGTGAGCGTGCCCTTCATCTCCATCCGTGGCCGCCCGGCTGGCGACTGGGGCCTGTCCCTCGATCTGAGCCTGCTGCTCATCGGAGGCGGCATGCTCATGAGCTGGAAGACCGGCTGGTCCATGCTCCTGGGCGCCGTCCTCACCTATGGCTTCTTCGCCCCGGCCATGGTCGATCAGGGCTTCATCACCGCCGTCAACTACAAGGCCATCAACACCTGGATGCTGTGGACGGGAGCGGCGCTGCTCGTCTCCTCGGGCCTGCTCTCCTTCGCCTTCCAGTGGCGCAGCGTGGCCCGCTCGTTCAAGGCCCTCTCGGGAGTGTTTGGGAAGAAGACCGACGCGGCCGACGATCCCATGGCCGCCGTCGAGTGTCCTCCCACCTGGTTCCCCATGGGCTTCGCCATCCTCGGGCCCGTCGCCGTGGCGCTCATGGCGTACCTCTTCCAGATCCCCGTGTGGGCCGGCGTGCTCGCGCTCCCACTCGCCGTGGTCATGGGCTTCATCGCCTCGCGCGTCACCGGTGAGACGGACACCACCCCCACCAAGGCGCTCGGCCCGGTGACGCAGCTCATCTACGGAGGACTGGCGCCCGGCAACGTCGCCGCCAACATCATGAGCGCCAACGCCACCGGTGGCGTGGGGCTGCATGCGGCCGATCTGCTGACGGACCTCAAGTCCGGCTGGTTGCTCGGCGGCAACCCCCGGCAGCAGTTCATCGGCCAGCTCTTCGGCGTGGTTGCGGGCGCGGCCATCGTCGTGCCTGCCTTCAATCTGCTGGTGCCCGATGCGAAGGTCCTCGGCACCGAGGAGTTTCCTGCTCCCGGCGTGCTGATCTGGGCGGGCGTCTCTCAGATGTTGTCGGTGGGCCTGGAGGCCCTGCACCCCAGCGCTCGTGTGGGAGCGCTGTGCGGCGGCCTGCTGGGCATCGCCCTGGTGCTGATGGAGCGCTGGGCTCCCAAGGCCGCGAAGCCCTACATCCCCTCCGCCGCGGGCTTCGGACTGGCCATCGTCATCCCGGGCTCCAGCTCGATCAGCTTCTGCATCGGCGCGGCGATCGCGGAGTTCCTGCGCCGGCGCAAGCCTCAGGTGGCCGAGGCCGCCGTGCTCCCCGTGGGCTCAGGCTTCCTCGCTGGCGAGAGCTTGATGGGCATTGGCCTCATCATGCTCAAGGCCTTCAACTTCATGCCGAAGTAGGGCGCACCCCGCCAGCGCGCGGGCCCCAACCGAGGACGAAACGCGGCGGCCTGAGGCGCGTGCGTCTGCGCAGCCCTCCCAGGTGGGATAGCCGCCTACGAGCGGCGGCGCCGCAGCCCCGGGACGTCATGGCCCTTGGGGCCATTGTCTGGAGGCGGGGTGGGCTTCACGCCCCGCTGCTTGAGGGTCCAGTAGCGCTGCTGAAGCTGCAGGTTGAGCGGATCGGCGCTCAGCGCCTTCTCATACTCTGTGAGCGCCAGGTTGATGCTGCCCTGGGACTCCCAGGCGGCCGCCGTGGTGGCGTGGATCCGCTCTCGGGCCTCGGTGCCTGGGTGGGCCAGCAGGTAGCGGGCCCGCAGGGATTCGATCTCGGTGGCGGTCAGGCCACTGGAGATGCAGCGAGCCACGCCTGCGAAGTTGGAGCGCCAGGCGTCGTGCTCGATGCGCTGGCGGGGGTGGCCCAGCAGATCCGAGGCCTTCTCGACGCGCAAGCGCATCTCGGCCAGCTCGCGCGCCTGGCGGGTCGACAGCGGCCGGGCGGAGATGGTCTCCAGCGCGCTGATGGCGGCGCGGGCGTGCTGGCGCACGTCATCGAACGTGGCGTCCTGCGGCAGCGACAGCAGCACGTACGGATCGCTGTTCATGCGCTGCGCGAGCATGGTCAGCAGCGCATCCGCCTGCGGATCGTCCAGGACGACCTTGGGTGCGGCGAGCGGCGGGTGCTGCCCCTGGGCCACGCGGGCCAGGGCGTCGCGCGCCACGGCGGACAGGTCAACGAACTGGACGGCGAAGCCCGCGCGCATGCCCCAGGAGGAGGCCTGGGCCGGCGTGACATGGCGGACGACCTCGCCGATGCAGGGCAGGTGCCTGTCGCGCAGCTCCAGGGTGAGGGCGACGCGCGAGCGCAGCGGGGGAAGGGCTCCCTCGGTGCACAGGAAAGCGCCGGCCCGGCTCAGATCCGTGCACGCCATGCGGGCTGGCTCGAGGCCCGGAACGAGCACCACCCGTGCGGTGACCTCGAGCGGCGGAGGCGACGCGGGGCGGCGGGGCGGCGCGGGCGCGGTGGGCGGGATGCCCATCGCCGTGTCCGCAGGCAGCGAGGGCGGAGCAGGCGGGGAAGGCGCGGCGAGGGACGGAGGCGAGGCCGACGCCTGGCCCGTGAGCGCCTGCTCCAGCGCGGTGCGCATCTCGGCCGAGGTCCCGAAGCGGTCCTCCGCGCGCTTGGCCATGGCGCGCATGACGATCTGGGAGAGGGGGACGGGCACCGAGGGGTTCAGCTCGTGGGGCGCCGTGGGCATCTCCTGCAGGTGGGCGTGCAGCAGGCTCCCCAGCCCTCCCTTGCCGAACGGCGTCCGGCCGGTGAGCAGCTCGTAGGCGATGATCCCCAGCGCGTACAGATCCGTGCGCCCGTCCACGCCCTTGCCGGCCCACTGCTCGGGCGCCATGTACTCGGGGGTGCCGATGATGGTGCCCATCGAGGTCTGCCCCGGCGTGCGCCCCCCGTCGAGCAGCTTGGCGATGCCGAAGTCCAGCACCTTCACGAAGTGGGGCGTGCGGTCATGGCGCACGAGGAAGATGTTCTCCGGCTTGAGATCTCGGTGCACCACGCCGTTGAGGTGGGCCGCCTGAAGCGCGTCGCACACCTGCGTGAGGATGGGCACGATCACCGAGGGAGGCTGAGCGCTCCCCGTCAGCGAGGACAGGGGGCTGCCCTCGAGGTACTCCATGACAAGGTAGTGGCGCCTGGGGGGCAGCACGCTCATGTCGAAGATGTTGATGATGTTCTCGTGGCCGATGAGGTTGACGGCCCGGGCTTCTGCGAGGAAGCGCTGGACGAGGGCCTCGTTGGAGGCAAAGTGCTCGTGGAGGAACTTCACGGCGACCTTGCTGCCAATGAGGGTGTGCTCGCCGAGGTAGACGGTGCCCATGCCTCCGCCGCCCAGCTTGCGAACGAGGCGGAAGCTGCCCACCACCAGCCCGATCAGCGGATCCTTGGCCTCCGCGGCGGGCGTGGGCGCCTTGGGCGCGGCCGCGGCGTGGCCGTCGGGTGAAGTCTCCGGGGCAGCCCACCACTGCTCCGGGCTGCTCGCGTCCGGGCGGAGGTTGGTGGGGGACATCTCTCCTGGTGGGACCGGCGCAGGGTTGCCTACCGACGAGGTCGGATCTTCCCGCTCGGAATCCTCCGAGGGTCGCAGCTCAGGGTTCTTCACTTTCTCCTGAGGCATAAAAGACCCGGACTCCACCGCCTTCGTGCGTCCAATGCCCTCACCAGGGCGAACATCCCATGCTGCAAGGCCTGTGCACGCCAGCGCCTGCTGCGACCACATCGCCCAGAGGCACGATTGTCATCGCCTTTCTTCAAAATGGGAACACCCAACGCAAATGTTTCGTGAGAGCGGAATTGCGTGGAAGCGCAGCGATGGGGGCCTCGAATCCCGACAGCCTCGACATGCCGGTGGACCGGGCTGACACGTCGGGCCGACATGCCGGGCTCAGGGGCGGGGCCGCACGTTGCCGGGCATCCGGCGGAGCAGGTTGAGCAACCGGAGCGAGGAGTGCAGGTTGCCCTGGACCACCCACGGGTCGATCCGATCTCCACCATTGGTGAACTGCGGCGAGAGCACGAAGACGCGGACCCGGGCGCCGGTGAGGAGGGCGTGGAAGGGGGGGGCTCTCAGCAGTCCGTGGCTGACGCGGAGCTGGAGCGAGGGCTGGAAGAAGTCGAGATCGAGGGAGATCCAGTCGGCCTGGGTGGCACCGGGCTGCTCGAGGACCTGGCGCCAGTGGAGCTGCTCGGGATCCAGGAAGCCGGGCACTCGCACGGAGGCGCCCACGTCTCGCCCGCTCATCTGCGAGGAGCGCTCGGCTACCTCAGTGGTGAAGAAGACGTCCCGCTCGGTGAGGACAGCGGCAGTGGAGCCGGGACGCTTGAGCCCCTCGATGAGCGCCCACCAGGTGGCAGCCTGCTGGGGCCGACGGGCCTCCAGGTAGCTGTCCTTGCACCAGTCCGAGTGCCGGTCCGCATGGAAGAGCCCGTGCGGCAGCTCGCCCGTCGTCCCATAGTGGTAGAGCGCCACGTCGAGCATGTGGTGGTCGCGCAGCACGTAGTCTGTGAGGCCGGAGCGGCCGCGCAGCACCAGGACAATTCCTCTCAGCACCGCGTCGACGTCCGCCATCGTCAGGGCGTCGCGCCACGCGTGTTCCTCGAAGGTGTGCTGCTGGCCCTCGTAGGGCTTCTCGCCGGCCTCGCCTACCACGTCCTCGGGGCCGGACCAGCGGTGGATCCTGCGCTCGAAGCGCTCTGCCTCTCCCTCCGCGAGCACCTGGCGGATCACCTCCCGGATGTCGCTCCGGGTACCGGCGCCCGGGAGGGCCGGGACGAACGCGCCTGGCTCGGCGGAGCTTGTGGCCGCCCGGAGCTGGAACGCATAGGCGTCGTCGATGGGACGCTTCCAGTCGGAGTACCGGATGAGCACGGGCGAGTCTCTCGGGGAGGATCGAGTGTAGCCAACAGCCCAGGATCGGCGGAAATGCCGCTGGGAATGCGGCCTCGCCTCACTTCCCCTTGGTCAGCTCGAGGGCGAGGAACAGCCCGGCCTCTGCGAGCCCGGCGTTGACCATCTTCCGGCCCTGCTCGGACTCCATCACCTTGCGGGCCGCATCCCCTGCGGTGCCGATCTCCAGATCGAGCAGCATCATGAAGGCGCTCCATGCGGGGGTGGCCTCCACCGCCTTGCCGTAGCGCAGGGGCCGATCCTCGAGCGTGCTGGCCACCTTCTCCAGCAGCTTCTGTTCGTCCAGCCGCTTCGTCCGGCTCTTCATGGCCTCCCACGCCGCGGCCAGCAGGTCCTCCCAGATCCGGCCATCGATCGCGCGGCTCAGGCGCTGCGCGGCCTCCTCTTCGTCGATCTCGTGGGCCAGCGCATAGGTCGGCACGAGCCGGTTCACCACGACGGGGCGGGTGGCCAGGTGTCCCAGCCGGGATGGGTATCTCACGAGTGTGTCTCCTTCGGGTGCGTCACTACTGTACGCACCCGCGTCCCTTCACGACGCGGCGGGTAGGGCACATCCCTCTCTTTTGATGTAAGCTAGGGTGGGATAAGGAGGGAAGCCCATGCCAGCTTACGTGGTGGTCGAGATCGCCGTACACGATGCGCAGACCTATGAGCGGTACAAGCTGCTCGCGCCGCCGGCCATCACGGCCTATGGCGGCCGCTACCTGGCTCGCGGAGGCGCCACTGAGGCGCTCGAGGGCTCGTGGAGCCCGCCGCGGTTCGTGATCCTGGAGTTCCCCACGGTAGAGAAGGCGCGGGCGTGGTGGGCCTCTCCGGAGTACGCCCCGGCCAAGGCCCTGCGCCAGGCGGCGGCCGAGACGCGGATGCTGCTCGTCGAGGGGCTGCCGGTCCCCCTGGGCTGAGGGCCCGGGCGCTCCGAGGAATGTCAGACCTGAGCGGTAGTCTCTCTTCATTCCCGCAACGGCAAAGAAGGGGTCGATCATGCCTGACATCCGTGAGAATCCGTGCGTCTCGGTCAACAAGCTGGGGCAGTACCTCACCGCGACGCCGGCGCTGCGCAAGCGCATCATCCACGCTCAGAAGAACCCGCCGGACCCTCAGTACCT
>NZ_DASPHO010000270.1:0-5340 GCF_035629615.1 Hyalangium sp.
TCGGGCAGGAGGAGGCCAAGCGGGCCGTGGCCATTGCCGCCCACAACCACCTCAAGCGCGTCCAGGCCCGGCGCCAGCGCAGAGGCTCGCTGATCAAGAAGTCCAACATCTTGCTGATGGGGCCGACCGGGAGCGGGAAGACGCACATTGCCCGCAACCTGGCGGAGATCCTCTCCGTCCCGTTCACCACCGTGGATGCCACCGAGTACACGGAGGCCGGGTACTACGGGAAAGACGTGGAGGTGATGATCTCGGACCTGCTCTTCAAGGCCAACCACTCCGTGGAGGACACCCAGCGGGGGATCATCTTCATTGACGAGGTGGACAAGATCGCCCGGCGCACCCAGGGGGCGCGCAACGGCGCGGGCAGCCGGGACATCGGCGGAGAGGGCGTTCAGCAGGCCCTGCTCAAGCTGCTGGAGGGGCGTGAGGTGTTCGTCCCCATGAACGTCACCCAGGCCTGGAACAAGAGTGACTTCGTGCAGATCGACACGCGCGACATCCTCTTCATCTGCGCGGGCACGTTCTCGGATCTGCATGACTTCGGCGACAGCGCGCGGCCGCTCGGCTTCGGGGCCGAGGAGGCGGTGCGGAAGGTGCGGCGGCGCATCAGCGTCAAGCAGCTGGTGGACTTCGGGATGCTCGCCGAGTTCCTGGGCCGGCTGCCCGTCGTCGTCCAGCTCCACATCCTGGGCGAGGAGGAACTGCTGCGGGTGCTCACTGAACCGCCCGACTCCGTCCTGCGAGAGTTCCGGGAGCTGCTCGCCTACGACGAGATCGAGCTGGACTTCACCGAGCAGGCCCTGCGCGCCGTGGTGCGCTTCTCCGTGGACAAGGGGCTGGGCGCTCGAGGCTTGCGCTCCATCCTGGAGTATGTGATGGCGGACGTGATGTTCGAGGCACCGGAGTGCCGCCGCCGGCGGATCTCCCTGGACGCGGACTTCGTGCGCGTCCGGTTGCAGGGGCTGGACGCGACGCAGCTCGGTGCCTGAGAGCACGGGAGCGGGACATGATCAAGGTGGCCATCATCATCGGAAGCACGCGCCCGGGCCGCAAGGGCGAGGCCGTGGCTCACTGGGTCCACGAGGTCGCGAAGAAGCGCAGCGACGCCGAGTTCGAGCTCGTGGACATCCGGGACTTCAACCTGCCGCTGCTCGACGAGCCAATTCCTCCCGTAAGGGGGCAGTACAGCCAGCCCCACACCCAGGCCTGGTCCGCGAGGATCGATCCCTTCGACGCCTTCATCTTCGTGACGCCCGAGTACAACCACGGGACCTCTGGCGCGCTCAAGAACGCGATCGACTTCCTGTACCGCGAGTGGAACAACAAGGCGGCCGGGTTCGTCAGCTACGGTGGCACCCTCGGACTGCGCGCAGTGGAGCAGCTGCGGCTGATCATGGCTGAGCTGCAGGTCGCCGACGTGCGCGCCCAGGTTGGGCTCTCGCTCCGCACCGACTTCGAGAACTTCACCGTCTTCAAGCCGGCGGCCCACCACGAGGCCTCGGTCAACACGATGATCGACCAGCTCATCGCGTGGGGCGGGGCGCTGAAGGCGCTGCGGACGAAGTGAGCGGCGCTCAGCGCTCGGAGGCTCGCGCCGCGGCGCCCAGCCGGGCGGCGAACTCCGGATCCTGGATGAGCTGAAGGACCAGGTTGCTGCGCAGCAGCGCCTGGGTGTCGCCCTGCTCGAGCGCCCGGCGCAGGTTGCCTTCCTTGAGCGCGCGCTGGAAGCGCGGATCCTGCCGCAGCGCCTTGTAGGCCGGATCGTTCTGGAGCTTCGCGGCCTTCTCCGGATCCGTGCTGGCCTGCGCCACCCGGACAAAGTCCTTGAGGGGCGCGAACTGCGTCATCTCGAAGAGGTTGTTCTGCCGCGCGAAGGCAAAGGCCCTCGAGTCCTTGGGCGACATGCCCAGCTTCTGCCCCGCTACCACCACGTGCTGCTCCACGAACGTCAGCGCGCTCACCACCACGTAGCAGAGGAGGGCCACCTTCGCCCCGCCGAGCGCGAAGCCGATCATCCGGTCCGGCCCGCGGTTGTTCGGATCCCGGCCCCTCATCAGCCGCTGGAGCAGGGCGCTCAGGGCGTAGCGCACCACCACCAGCACGAAGATGAAGACCAGCACCGTGGCCACCAGCACGCCGAAGAGCTGCGAGTCGCCGAGCGAGTCCGCCAGCCTCGGGCCCAGCACCGTGCCCAGCCTCCGGGACGCGAAGTAGGCCACCACCATCCCCACCATGTGGGCGATCTGCTTCGCCGCCCCGCTGATGGCGCCGACCATGGCGAAGAACACCACCAGGCACAGGATGATGACGTCGATGACCACCGCGGGTTCCCCCTCCTACCGTCGGCTGCGCCTTACTTGATCTTGAAGGCCTCGCCCTTGGCCTTGGACTCTTCGTTCAGCTTCTTTTGCGCCTCGGCGAGCTTCTCTTTGTAGAGGGCGTTGGACGACTCGTAGGTGAGCGCCATCTTCAGGTTGCGCTCGGCGCTGGACCAGCGGCCCGCCTCCAGATCGGTGTTGCCGAGCTGGAAGAACTGGCGGCCCTTGGGGTCTTTGCCGATCTGCTCCGCGTGCTCCTTCTTCACCGCCGCCTTCGTCTCGGCCTCGGAGGCCTCGGTGAAGCGCAGCTTCTGCGCTCGCTGCGGGCCCGTCACGTCCGCCAGGTACTTGCGGCGCTTCGTGTCGTCACGCAGCACGTAGTAGGCCTCGGTGACGCGCTTGTAGAGCTCGTTCACATGGTCCTTCAGCGTCTTGTTCTCGAGCTGGTAGAAGCGGTCCGGGTGGAAGGCGCGGCTCTCGCGGTAGAAGGCCTTCTTGATGTCCGCCGGAGTGGCCTCCCGGGAGAGCTGCAGCACCTCGAAGTAGTCCACCTGATCGAGCTGCGCGCAGCGTGAGACGAGCTCGGCCATCTGCCGCTCATCGAGCGTGCTCTTGTCCGTGGCGGCGGGAGGCGGAGGCGGGGGGCTGGCTGCGGGAGGACGAGCCCCGGCCTGTGGCCCGCGGGCCCCTGCGGGAGGGGCGCTCGGGAGGGTGGGGGCCACGGGAGGCGACGGGGGCACTGCACCCACGGTGGGCGGCCGCGGCATGCCCGGAGGGACGCCGGGAGCCACCCCAGGAGGCGGACGGGGTGCCCCCGCGGGCTGGACGGTGGGGATGCCCGAGCGAGAGGGAGGCCGTAGGCCCGCGGCAGGAGGCTGCGCAGGCTGGACGGTCGGAATTCCCGAGCGCGAAGGAGGCCGCGGGCCCATGACGGGGGGACCGCCCGGAATGACCGAAGGGCCTCGAGGCGCGGACCCCGATGTGGCCACCGCAGGGAGCGAGCTCGTGGGCCGCTCACCCGGCCGGTGGGGAGGGGGCATGGCCGCCGGGGGTGGAGGCGGAGGCTGGCCCGCGGCAATGACTGGCGGCGGACGCGGCGCTCCTGCGGCCACAGGGACGGGACGAGCGGCTGGGGGCTGCCCAGCGACAGGCGGGCGTGGCGGCACGCCAGCGGTTGCGGGCGGAGGCGGGGGAGGACTCGAGGCAGAAAGGGCCGCGGGCGGCGGCGGGGGAGGAACCGGCGAGCCAGCCGCCACAGACAGAGGCGAGGCCGGAATCGGCACCGGAGTGGCGGTGCCCCGGGTGACGGAGATCGGCACGATGCCCGGGAGGGTGGGGCGATAGGCGGGAGCGGCGGGGGAGTTGGGCGTGGGCTCGCTCAGCGAGACCCCAGGGCCCGCCTGCGGGGTGACCGAGATGGGGGTGATGCCCTGAATCGTGGGGCGGTGGGCCACCGCGGGCGCAGGTCTGGGCGCGGCGACGCCAGGCGAGCCGGGCCTGGGCGCGGCGACCCCTGGAGAGCCAGGGACGGGAGTCGTGCCCGACGGGTACGCCTCAAAAGGGATCGAAGGCAGGCCCGGAACGGTGGGGCGCTCGCCGGGCGGGACGGCTCCCTGCACCGTGGCGATGCCGGGAACGGTGGGACGCTCTCCGACGGGGACGGGAGCGGGAGGAGGACCTCTCACGGGAGCGGGTGTGGCGGCCGGGGGCCGGCGCCCCTGGGCCAGCAGCACGCCCGGGACAGGAGGGCTGGGAGTGCGTGGCGCGGCCACCCCGGGCGGCGGGGGACCGGGAACGGGCGGCGAAGAGGGAGTGCCCCCCGAGGACACAGTGCGCGGCGGAGCGCCTACGGCGGGGATCGGCTGAGCGACGGGGACAAGCGGGCGCGCGATGGGCACGGGCGTGGCGGGGCCAGGCATGCGCGGCGGGGCGTTCGGGACGGGGGGCGCGGAAGGCCGGGGCGCTGCCGTGCCGGGCGGGCGCACGGGGGCGGTGCCGGGCGGGCGCACGGGGGCGGTGCCGGGGGGGCCGGGGGGCTTGCCGCTCTGGTCGGGGGGTTGGGACATCGGCAGTGCCTGTGAGGCCTCTCAGGCCACGGAGGGAAGGTCGGTGCTGTGGCCCGCAAGCTGGATCTGCCGGGTGGCGTCCATGGACCGCTGGATGTCTGCCTCGGACATGCCTGAGGACAGGGTGAGCGTGGTCGTCGTCTTCTGGCCCGTCTCCGTGTCACACGCGGACACGTTCACCAGGCCGTTGGTGTCGATCTCGAACGTCACCTCGATCTTCACCTCGCCCCGGTAGCCGATGCGGAACCCGGAGAACTCGAACTCGCCCAGCATCTCGCACTCGTCCGCCTTGTTGGACTCGCCCTGGTACACGCGGATCTTCACCTTCTCCTGCCCGTCTCGGCTGGTGGTGAACGTCTTCGAGCGATCGATGGGCACCGGCGTGTTCTTGTCGATGATCTTCTCCGTGTAGCCGCCCACGGTTCCAATGCGCAGCGTCAGCGGGGTGACGTCCACCAGGAACGTCTCCGCCCCGGCGTCCAGCAGCGCGTGCGCCTGGAGGCAGGCCCCCATCGCCACCACCTGATCCGGGTTGATGCCCTCCATGGGCTCGCGCTGGAAGTAGTGCTTCACCGAGTTGCGGATGATGGGCAGCCGCGTGGGGCCGCCGACCAGGATCACCGCGTCGATGTCCGAGGCCGTCAGCCGGGCGCTCTGCAGCGCCTCGTCGCACACCTTGAAGGTGCGCTGCACCAGATCCATCACCATCCGGTTGAACTGGTCCTGGTTGAGCTGATGGCGCAGGTCCATCACGTTGCCGTTGGCGTCCTGGCAGATGCCCGCGCAGAGGATGTCCGCGGTGCCCTTCTGGCCCACGTCGATCTTCGCCTTCTCGGCGGCGTCCTTGAGCATCTGCAGGCAGTACTTGTTCTGCCGCAGGTCCAGCCCTGACTTCTGCTGAAAGTCATCCGCCAGCCAGGTCATGATCCGGTCGTCGAAGTCGTCGCCGCCCA
>NZ_DASPHO010000271.1:0-11504 GCF_035629615.1 Hyalangium sp.
ATCGTGCCCGCCGTGGCCATGGGCGGGGCCTGGACGAACGCGCTCATGCGCTGAACGCGGAAGCCCCCGCCACCTGGCAGGGCCTGCACTCCAGGCGTTCCCCCGAGCCCGCGCTCCAGCGCCTTGCGCAGCCGCAGCGCGCGCCGCGCGTCAATCTCCACCAGGGTGACACGCTCCAGGCCCTGGGGCCCGTTGCCACGCTGGAAGGCCTCCACCAGCCCGCCCGCGAACGCGAGCACGGCCTCATCCTCGTCCAGCCCGTAGTTCGGTCCGTGCACCGTGCTGGCCATGTGCCGCAGGCCCGAGCGCGACTCCAGCGCCTTGAGCGCGCGGACCGCGAACTGACGGATCTCGTGGTAGCCGAACTGGCCCAGGCGCACGGTGCCCAGGAACAGCACCAGCGGTGACGTCAGCCCCCCGCGCGTCTCCAGGAAGCGGAAGTCCCCCGGAGCCACCTCGAGCTGCGCCGAGTCAACGCCCGCCGCGGACAGCCGCTGGGCGACGGCCTGGGACGCTCCATAGAAGCGCTGCGAGTACTTGAAGAGCGCCACATCCGCGCGCGTCTCCGTGATGTCTCCGGACTCCAGCACCAGTTCGAGGGCCGTGCTCATTGGGCGCGACTGTAGCCTGAGAGAGGCCGAACTCAGGAGGCCTCCGCCACATCCTCCATGCACTCATCGGTCAGGGCCTGGAGCTGCCCGATGACGGCCATGCAGAGCAGTGCGCCGAAGCCGAGGATCACCTGGGCCGTGAACCCCGCGAGCACGGCCGACGTGAGGAGGAGGGGCTCCGAGTCGAGCGTCCAGAACAGGTACTGCTGGACGAACCAGGCAATGCCGCCGAGCACCCACGCGGTCCACCAGGCCGTCACTGCCGCCATCGCCTTGCGAGCGCCGCCCAGGCACAGGCACAGGCCGCGCACCACGAGGTACGGATCATAGAAGTGGGCCAGGGGGATGAACCACCAGGCCACGGCCCATGCTGGCGTCGTCCCGGGCTCCAGGCCCAGGAGCTTCGCGGTCCTCACGGCCAGGTGCAGCCACCGGAGGAAGAAGAGGGCCGAGAGCCCGGTGGCCGCGAGCAACGGCACGCTCAGCAGACCGGAGAACCGCTGGTGCGTCATCACAGCGTCCTGGGCCACCCATTCGCCGCCAAGCTGGGAGATGAGCCAGCCGTCGAGGCCCGCCCCAAGCATCATCCCCAGCGCGGTGAGCCCCAGCGCTCCCTGCGCCAGGAGCCCCCGGGTGCGCAGGGAGGGCAGCTCCCGGAGCCGCCGGTGCTCGCAAGCGGCGCAGAAGTCGCCCCACATCTCGCAGCGGGCGCAGACGAAGCGGCCACACCGCGAGCAGGTACCCACCGGCTTGAAGGTGGGATGCTCAGGGCAGGCGATGTCGCGCGCCATGGCGGGAGAGGCAGAGGTCATCAGCGCGTCACTTCAGCTCCGGCAGGTGCGAGCACCATCGTACCAGCCGTGCTCGAAGTGTGACATCCACGCCCGGCTCCGGTGTTCCAGGCTCCCGCCTCAGGTCCGGGCGGCGGGCGAGACGGTGAAGAGGCCCACGGGGGTGGCCTGGCCGTTGACGAGCGCATCGACGCGGTGCGGCCCCGGGTAGTGCTGGCGCGTGGTGAGGGCCTGGAGGGACACGGTCTTCTCCAGCGTGGTGGAGGCCCCGGGCGCCAGATCCACCGCGCGCACCTTGAAGACCTTGGGGCGGGTGGCGCCGTTGGACTTCACGAAGTGCACGGCCAGGTCCACCACGGCCTTCTGTCTCTCTGGAGAAGGGTTGGCCACCTGGAGCCGCACCTGCACGGACTGGCCCATGCGCACGCGGCGCGGGTGGAAGGTGGCGGTGACTTCGAGCGCGGCCGGCCCCTCGAAGCCCAGCAGGGCCAGGGCACGAGGCTCTCCGCGCTTCACGGCGGAGCGCAGGGCGTGACGGATGATCCACTGCCGCTCGGGCGAGGCGCCCCGGCTCCATTGCTCGCAGGTGGCCACGAGCAGTGCCGGGTGGTCCTTGCCGATGTCGTTGAGGTTGTTGGCCACCGAGCGGCGCACGTAGAGCTCGGGGTCGTCCTTGAGGAGCTCGAGCAGCTCGAGCACCGGCCGCGGGTCCTCCTGGAACGCGCGGAGCCGAGGCGCCCAGGGCAGGCGGGGCCGGGTGCCCTCGGAGACCAGGCGCCGCACATGCACGCTCGAGTCCTCCGCCCACTGGCGCAGGCGCGCGAGCGTCTCTCGTGGGTAGCGCTCGAGGTAGGGACGGATGCAGAACTCGGCGGTGAAGCGCTGGGTGAGCGTGTGCTGCAGGCGCATGGCGGGCTCGAAGTGCGCCAGCCCATGCTCGGCCACGTAGAGGACGTGGGGCAGGTAGAGGAACACGGACATGCCATGGCCCTCGGTGCTCTCCAGTGGCGGCCCCAGCGAGTCCTGGAGGATGCGCGCCGCGAGCTCGAAGTCCTCGGGCAGCGCGCGGCGCATGGCGCGCATGATGTGGCGGGCGCGGTCCATCAGCTCGAGGGCCTCCAGTCCTTCGGAGGCTTCGGAGATGAAGCGGCGCTCGGGGAGAGCGGGGTACGCGGCGCGCAGCAGGGTGGCGATGCGCCGCACCACCCCCTCGTTGAAGAACGTCTTGAGAGACTCGGCCATGGGCGGGAGCGGTCTACCGCGTCCCAGCGGGCTCCACCACCGCGTGGGGCGGAATGTGGGGACTCAGCGGATGGAGCCTGCGTGCTCGCTCGGCCCGTCGGCGGAGCTGAAGAGGCTCAGCGTCTTGGCGTTGGTGGGGAGGTTCAGCGTGGACACGACCGTGTTGGTGGTGGTGTCGATCTGACTCAGCGTGTTGTCCACGGTGTTGGCGATGAAGAGGTAGCGCCCCTCCGAGGAGAGCGCGGCCGGGTGGCTGCCGAGGCTGGCCCCCACGGGGATGGAGGTGCGCTGAGTCGGAGAAGCGGGCTGCGAGAGGTCCAACACCAGCTCCTGACGCACGCGCGAGGCCGCATCATCGAAAGCTCCCGAGGCGGTGACGTACAGCGTCTTTCCATCCTTGCTCAGGAGGAGGTGGGAGGCTGTCGCCTTCGCCTCATCCGTTCCCGCCAGCGGGGCCGCACAGGAGGGCCCACGGTAGAGCAGCGGCACCTGGCCGGCGATGCTGTCCGTGCTGGCGTCCACCACCACGAGCTGACCCACCTGACACGGGGCGCCCGGGTGCGTCGCACTGCCCTCGCGCGGCAGCTCCTGCACGGAGTAGAGGTAGCGCCCCTCCGCATGCGCCACGGTGTGGCCTCCCCCCTTGCCCCCCGTGTAGAGGATCTGGGCGGTGGGGGGCGTCGCATCCACGTCGATGGAGACGAGGATCCCCGGGCCCGTGAGGTTGCAGTAGGCCCGGCCGGACACCTTCGAAGTCGCACAGCCATGGGGTGCGAGCGGAGCGTTCAGCGTGCAGGTGAGCCCGAGGTCCACCGCCGACAGCGTCAGCACCCGCTGGAGGTTCTTCACGTCCGAGTAGTCGTAGACGCTCAGCACATTGCTGCAGTCGGCGATGTTGCTGATGACGACGCGCTCGCGTGTGTTGCTGAAGGTGGCCTTGTGGTGGCCTCGGCCCAGAGGCACCTCACCCACCGGTTGCAGGTATGTGGGGCTGCCCTGGGCCGCGTCGATGAAGAGCGCCGTGCTGGCCTCCGGCTTGCTGCTCAAGCCATCGTTGAGCGTCAGCCAGTAGCGCTTCCCGTTGCGCGAGGGGCTCACGTACGAGTGGTTCGGGCGCTCGCCCCTCGAGGGAATACGGGCGCGCTCCTCCAGGGTACGCCCGTCCACCACGAGCACCTCATTGCGGACCGTGAGGTTCACGAGCACCGTGGCGTCCTCCAGCACCTGGAGATCCGCCGGGCTGGAGACCTCGGGCACCGCGCCGGGCCGCTGCTGGCCTGTCTCGACGTCGTAGGAGATCAGCGAGCCCTCCGCTCCCACGAAGAGCGTGAGCTTCAGCGGATCAGGCTCAGGGTCCGGGTTCGGATCCGGGTCCTGTTTCTCGCCACAGGCGGCCAGGGCAGCGCCCGCACTCAAGAGCAGGAGGGTTCGTAGCCAACGCGACATGAAGTACCTCGAGAGGAGAGGGCCTCAGTCTCGCGGGAGAGTCGCCGGACAGAAAGGGGGTGTGGCGCGAATCTTTCAACGCCTGTGGAGAACGCCGCTCCGCCGAGCCATTCAGGCCCGGCGCCTCTCGGGAACCCGGTAGCTCCTGGGGCACCTGGGTAACGCGTTACATACCTCGGCCACGCACTACCTGGGCGCGCCTGAGTCCTCGGGCCGTCTCCGCACGAGGAGCCCGGGGGCACGGTGCTTGCTCCCTCCCGCCAGCGGCGCGCTGAAGCGCCCTCGAAGGAGGCCCTATGGGCTCTACATCCGTGGTCGTGGCGGTGGACCGCCCGCACCTGATCGACTCACTCCTGCGGCTGCTGGACAGGCCCGCGCGCTCGGCGCTGGAGCTGGCGCGGCGCCCGCTGTCGGCCACCCTGGCGCCGGCGACGCTCGGCATCTTCCTCGTGGCGGCGGCGTCGGCCCTCGCGGGCTGCATCTCGCTGTCGGGCTTCCGGCTCGTGCCTCGGCTCGACGTGCTCCGGGCCGTCTTCGAGGCCCTGCTCGTCGTCATCCCCGGCACCACCGTGTTCGCCATCTACCTGCGCCTGCGCATCCCGGCTCGCGCCTTCCTGGCCTCCACCGCGCTCGGGCTGCTCGCGGCCGGCGTGGTGGCCACCTGCGTGCTCCCGCTCATGGGCTTCATCTCCGTCGTCGCCGTGAAGTCCCGCGCTGACCTGCCCATTCCCCTGCTCTTCGTGCCCGGCCTCGCCCTGGCCACCGTGGCGGCCCTGGTGGCGCGGGTCATCGTCACGCTCGACACCTCCAAGGCCGCGCGGTGGCTGTCCCGCGCCTTCATCTTCTCCCTCGGCGCCGTCTTCGTCCTCCGGATCAACTCCGCGCTCCTCAACATCCACACCTGGCTCTGGTGACTCCCATGCAGGCGCTCTCTGAACAGCTCTCTCCGTTCGTCCCCTGGTCCTCGGAGGACCGCACCCCGCTGGCGGAGGCCGAGGCCTCTACGACTCCCAGCGGCAGCCAGCCCCTCTTGGTGGATCTGCTGAGAGATCCCGCCGCCGTCACCGAGCGGCTCCTGGATCCCCAGCGGCTCCAGGGCCTGGTGCTCGGCTCGGTGGGCATCATCGCCGGCTGCACCAGCTTCTTCGCCGCGGCGGCCACCGTCGCGCGTGGCAAGGAGGCCTGGTGGGGCTCGGCGGTGCTGGCCTCGCTCAACGTACTGATGTCGCTCGCGGCCTCGCTCGGCCCCATCTACGCCACGGGCATCCTGCTGGCGGCCCGCGTCCCGCTCGCGCGGCTGGTGGCGGCGCTGCTCGCCGCGGCGGCGACGGGCTCGCTGCTGCTCGCGGGGCTCGCCTCGCCCCTCTACATGCTGACGAGGCTCAACGCCGAGTGGGGCGGGCCCCTCATGCTCACCTCGTCCTTCCTGCTCGCGGGGGCCGCAGCGGGCGCGCGCATCCACCGGCTGCTGCGCCTCATGGCCGAGCAGGTGACGCGCAGTGCGCTGGGAGCCTCCACGATGAGCCTCACCGAGGAGGATGCCTTCCGCGTGGGCATCCTCGCGCGCATCTCCTGGATGATGTTGGCGTTCACCCTGGCCCTGGGCTTCTGGGCCTTCAACGCGCTGGGTTGAGGAGGCGGCCATGACTGCGCTCTGGATTCTCGAGGCATATGTCGTCCTGGGCCTGCTGTCGGCCGTGCTCGTGTTCGTGCGCGGACGAGGCGACACCTTCCAGGTGCGCGCGGGCCAGGCCCTGGTCGCGCTCGTGCTCTGGCCCTTCATGCTGCCGGTGCTCCTGGCACCGGGGCAGGCCGTGGGGTGTGCGGTGACGGAGGGCCGAAGCGAGCGGGCTCGGCGGCTGGACGAGGTGGCCGGCCGGCTGGAGGAGTGCTGGCGGCAGGCCTCGGCGGAGCGCGCGTGGGCCACCGAGCAGGGCCGGGAGCACCAGCTCCTGGACCGGTTCGTCCTGCGGCTGCGCTCCCAGCTGCGGCGCATCGAGGAGATGGAGGTCGCCCTCGCCGTCGCTCCCGCCAGCGTGAAGGAGCGGCTGGCCCGGCTGCACGAGCACGCCGTCGCTGAGCTCGAGCACAGCATGGGGCTGGTGGAGGATCTGGCCGCTCAGCTCACGCTGCTGCGCTTCTCGGATCTGGGAAACCCCTCTGCCGCACGCATGGAGCGCACCCACATCGAGGAGCTGCTGCTGCGCATCGAGGCGCTCGCGGAGGCCTCCCACCCCACCGAGGGCGAGGCGCTGCCGGCCGTGGTAACGGTGGCCCGCGCGTAGGTGAATGTGGGCGCCTGGGGTTGTCCTGTCTCGAGGGCACAGCCCCGCCGAAAAATTTTCACGCACATGCGTGTTCACCCGCAAATCTTGCGCCCTCGACATGTCGGCCCGGCACTCGGGGCCATGACTCGACGTGTCGACAGCGAGGGTCCAGCGAAGCGGCCCTCTGAGAGCACGTCTGAGGGCCCAGTGGCCCTTACGTTGCAGTGGTTGCTCTCCAGCAACGCTTCAAGTGGGGAGGGCGGTCATATGTCGACCACGTCGTTCAACGATGCGATGGCGGGATTCTCGGATGTGCTCTACGCGCGGGCCATGGAGCACATGGCGGACAAGCGCAAGCAGCTGTTGGCCACTCCCGGGATGCGAGCCAACGCCCGCCAGGACATGAGCTTCGACGTGAAGCTGGAGAAGGGGGGCATGGCCAACATCTCCGTGAGCCGGTACTGCGCCGGGTTCACCCTGCGCTGCAGCGCCTGGCTCGAGCTGTCGGATCGGGTGACGCGGGTGTCGGGCTACCTCCACTCCAGCGATGGAGGGGGCATCGAGTTCGAGCACCTGCGCGCTGATCAGCGCCTCCAGTTCGAGCTCAAGACGAGCATGTGGCGCAGCACGGCGTTGACGGTCCACCTGCGCACCCTGCCGGCGCTGCCCGAGGGCACGGTCCTCAAGGTGCACATGGAGATCGACTACTAGTCAGCGCGCCCGTCCGCCCCTCACTGCCGATGCCGAGCGTGCGTGCGGACGGTCGGGAGACCGCTTTCGGGACTGCCATGGTGCTCCATGCTCTACTGAGCGCACCCAACCATGGCACTCCGGAAGAGCCTCGCGACGAAGCTGCTCGTCGCCCTTTGCGGCGTCATCACCCTCGCCCTCGGCATCCTCGTCTTCGTCGTCAACCGGCGGTTGTCGCATGTCGCTGAGGAGCAGGCGACCCAGACCGCGACCCAGGTGGCCGAGCGCTACTCGGCCATGATCAAGGCCCGGCTCGATGAAGCGATGATCCCCGCCAGAACGGTGGCGCAGGCCTTCGTGGCCCAGAAGACCTCTGGGTTGACCGAACGCCGCCACGGCGACGCACTGCTCAGGAAGGTCCTGGAGGAGAATCCAGGGCTCCTCGGCATCTGGACGGTGTGGGAGCCGAACGCGTTCGACGGCCGTGACGCGAGCTTCGTGAACACGCCTGGGACGGACGTCACGGGGCGGTACCTCCCCTACTGGAACCGTGGCGCTGGAGACATCAGGCTCGAGCCCAGCGTCGACTACCAATACACAACCCTGGGGGGGCCCAGCGACTACTACCTCCTCCCGCAGAAGAGCGGGAGAGAGGTCATCATGAACCCGTACAGCTACACCATCGTCGGCAAGCCGACGCTGATCACCAGTGTCATCGTCCCGATCCTGATCGACGGCAAGTTCCTCGGGGTGGTGGGCGTGGATCTCTCGCTCGAGCAGCTCCAGCAGGAGATCTCGAAGATCCGCCCCTTCGAGACGGGACATGCGCTCCTCATCTCCAACAATGCCGCGTTCGTCTCGCATCCGTCGGAGAAGCTTCGCGCACAGCCCATCGGTACTTCGCCCGCCGAGACGCTGATGAGGTCCACGCTCTCGAGCACCCGCGTGGCTACCGCCCGTGTCCACTCGGAGGTCCTCAACGCCGAGGCGATTGAGGTCGTGGTCCCGTTCCGCGTCGGCCACACCACGACGCCGTGGGCGCTCGCTGTGTTTGCACCCCTCGACAAGGTGCTCGCGCCAGCCGACGAGCTGCGCCAGTTCACGATCTTGCTGGGCGTCCTCGCGCTCGGTGCGCTGGGCCTCGCGGTCATCCTCGTGGTCCGTCGCTTCACAAAGCCCCTGGGAAGGATCGCTGCCGTCGCCACGCGCATCGCGGAGGGCGACCTCACCGGGAGCCTCGACCACCAGTCACACGACGAGATCGGCATGCTGGCGGATGCGTTCCGCTCGATGCAACACCGGCTGGCGCAGGTGATTGGAGAGGTTCGCGCTGGCTCGGCTGCGCTCTCCGCGGCGTCAGCGCAGCTGTCGACGATGTCCCAGGCGCTCTCGTTCGGCACGAGCGAGCAGTCCGCGACCGCTGAGGAGGTGGCATCGAACCTCCACCGGATGAGCGCGTCCATCGCCCAGAATGCCGACAGCAGCCATCGCGTGGAGACGATCGCGATCAAGGGGGCGGCAGACGCCGAGGCGTGCAGCCGCGCGGTCTCCGAGACGGTGGAGGCGATGAAGCAGATCGCCTCGCGCATCTCCGTCATCGAAGAGATCGCGTATCAGACGAACCTCCTTGCGCTCAATGCCACCATCGAGGCCGCGCGCGCGGGCGCTCATGGGAGGGGATTTGCCGTCGTCGCATCCGAGGTGCGCAAGCTCGCGGAGGGGAGCCAGGTCTCCGCGAAGGAGATTGTCTCACTCGCGTCGAAGAGCGTGCAGATCGCCGAGCGCTCGGGAGCGCAGCTGCGCGAGCTCGTCCCATCGATTGGGACGACCGCACACCTGGTGAAGGACGTTGCCGCCGTGTCGAAGGAGCAGTCGGCGGGCGTCGGCCAGGTCAACCAGGCGATGCTCAGCGTGAACCAGGCGACGCAGCGGAACGCCTCGGCGGCCGAGGAGCTGTCGAGCATGGCCGAAGAGCTGTCGTCGCAGGCGGAGAACCTTCTGCAGCTGATGGGCTTCTTCCAGGTGACTGAGCCTCACCTTCGCAGCACGCAGCACGCGGCACGCCCAGGCGGCGGCCCCGCATGAGCAAACCGTGAGGAAGAAATGAGGCGGCCTGGAAGCTTCCCGAGGCCGCCAGTGAGACCTTTCCGTGCGTCCCGGTCACCCTTGGCCGGAAGCCCGGAGGACTCATGTCGCACACTTCCCTTCACTCACTGCCGCGCCGCCCTCGTCGCTCCAAGCCCTCGAACACCCTCCTCTATATGGCGCTGCTCGCCCTGCTGAGCGGGACGGGGTGCGCGACGTCCCGGGCGCCGCTGGCGGCCGAGCTGGCGCCCATGTCGTTCAACAGCACCGAGTCCATGTCGGACGAGCCCGCGCCGCCTCCGGTCCTCACCGAGAACCACTTCACCCGGGACAACGCAGGCAGCATCTCGGAGGGGGCGCTGCGCGAGGTGCTGGCGGCTCCGGTGTTCCTCGAGGAGAAGGCGCGTGTGGGCATCGTCCCGGTGCAGGGCGCCTACGCGCTGGACATGGACGTGCCGCTCCCGGCCGTGACGGCGGTGCTGTCGGATGCGCTGGATGCGTCCGGTGAGTTCGAGCTGGCCAGCGAGGTGTCCACGGACTTCCCGGTGGACCGAGGCATCTCCGGCCTGCGGGAGCTGGCGGCGCGCTATCGCTGCGACTACCTGCTCATCTACCGGCACCGCTTCGTGGACGACTCGTACATGAACCCGGTGGCGTGGGGTTACCTCACCGTGCTGGGAGCGCTGTTCCTGCCGGGGCACACCCTGGAGACTGCGGGGGTGCTGGAGGCCACGCTGTTCGACGTGAGGACGGGCACGCTGCTCTTCACCGTGAACGAGCGGGTGCACGAGCAGGAGCGCGTCAACCTCTGGCACAACGAGCTGAAGACGCAGTGGATGAAGAAGAAGATGCTGGCGAGCGCGACGCAGAAGCTGGCGGACCAGGTGGTGGGGAAGATCCGGCGGCTGGTGGTGGCGCGCCCCGCGCCTGAGCGGAAGCCCTCGAGGGCGGTGGTATCGTCCCGTCCGGTGCCGGTGGAAGCGGCCACCGGGGAGGAGTCCTCCCTCCCTGCGATTCCGGTGACGATCTCCACCACGGGCCTCTGAGAGCGAGAGGGACACCATGAAGACGACAATGACGATGAAGAAGCTCGCGCTGGCAGCATTCTCGGTGGCCTCCCTGCTCGCCCTGGGGGCGGGCTGCGCCATGAGGGCCCCGGCGGCCTCCCCCGAGGACTCTGGACAGTCCAGCACGGAGTCCATCAGCAACGAGTCCATCAGCAACAGCCGCCCCCGGCCCCCGCGGCAGCCCCAGGAGATCGACTCCCGCTCCAAGCTGGAGGGCAAGGACTCGGCGGAGTTCTCCGGGCTGGCGGTGGTGAACGGCAAGCCGTTCGGGGACATGTACTTCAAGCACTACGGGGTGAACCCCACCATCGACACGGAGGAGGAGACTGTCTCCACCTTCTCGGTGGACGTGGACAGCGCCTCGTACACGCTGGCGCGCTCGTACCTGGCGCGCGGCCACCTCCCGGAGGAGGAGGGCATCCGCGTGGAGGAGTTCATCAACGCGTTCAAGTACGACTACCCGAATCCGGGCGACGCGCCCTTCGGGGTGCAGGTGGAGGCGTTCCCGTCGCCCAACCGCCGCGGCTACCACGTGCTCCACGTGGGCATCAAAGGCCGCGAGGTGAGCGCCTCCGAGCGCCAGCCCGCGAACCTCGTCTTCACCATCGACGTGTCCGGCTCCATGGCCATGGAGAACCGGCTGGGGCTGGTGAAGCGCTCGCTGGCGCTGCTGGTGGAGCAGCTCGACTCGCGGGACACGCTGGCCATCGTCGTGTACGGCGACAGCGCCCGCACGGTGCTCGAGCCCACGCGGGCCACGAACCGCTCGCGCATCTTCTCGGCCATCGAGTCGCTGAAGCCGGAGGGCTCCACCAACGTCCAGGCCGGGCTGGAGATGGCATACGCCATCGCCGCCAGCCAGGTGCGCGAGGGCACGGTCAGCCGCGTCATCCTGTGCTCGGACGGCGTGGCCAACAACGGCATCACCGGCGCGGATGACATCTTCGAGTCCATCAAGGAGTACGCGCGGCGCGGCGTGCGGCTCACCACGGTGGGCTTCGGGATGGGCAACTACAACGACGTGCTGATGGAACGGCTGGCGCAGGTGGGCGACGGGCAGTACGCGTATGTGGACCAGCTGCCGCAGGCGCGGCGCCTCTTCGTCGAGCAGCTCACCGGCACGCTCCAGCTCATCGCCCGGGACGTGAAGGTGCAGCTCGAGTTCGACAAGGCGGTCGTCTCTCGCTACCGGCTGATCGGCTTCGAGAACCGCCTGCTGAACAAGGAGGACTTCGCCAATGACAAGGTGGACGCGGGGGACATCGGCGCGGCGCACACCGTGACGGCGCTGTACGAGGTGAAGTT
>NZ_DASPHO010000272.1:0-9883 GCF_035629615.1 Hyalangium sp.
CTGGAGGGGACATCTTCGGACCTACACGCCCTACGGCCATTCCCTCCTGATGACCGTACCCTGTGTTCGCCCTCTCGCTCCTCGCGCACGAGGGGTTCACAGCCTCCCGGGACTTCTTGCGCTCGGGGGCCACCTACGGAACTTCCCGGCCACCGCTGCAACAGACTTGGTGCTCCGGGCTGCACACCCGAGGTTCCGCCATGAGAGGTAAGAAACAGGACGCTGGTCCCAAGATCCAGTGATCGCGTCCTGCCTCCCTCAATGCCCGGTGAACATACCGGATGGGGGAGACTCAGCTCTTCGGTTCCGTGGTAGGCGGCTGATCGTCACCGTCACCGGATTGAGTCCGTGAAGTCTCCGGTGACGGGTCAGTCTTCCTGGTCGTGCCCTGCACGGGGAGCGGCGGTGCCTTCTTCGGGGTCGAGGACTCCTCATCCTCCCCTGGCTTGCTCCATGAACGGAGCACCAGGTCGTGCTCCTCATCCTCGGCTTGGATGGGGGACACATCGTTGTGCGGTGCCCACAGCAGCAGTGGGTCTTCTTCCCCCCGCAGCACGCGCTCGACCTGATGGAGCCGCAGTTCCACCAGGACCAGGATGGCCGAGATGGTGAGCGGGGCTTGAAGCTCGCGCTTCCGATCCTCCATGCCGCCTGTCGCTAGTTCATCGCGAGGAAGCGAGCCCCCTCGACGGCGTTCCTGATCTCCGCCATCTCCGCACTCAAGCTGATGGCCTTGTGCATCGTGCAGTTCCTCCTGGGGTGAGTGGTGAGGGCCGCACCTCGACGATGCGGCCTTCTCCAAGGGCAAGAAGAGGCCCGCCACATCCACAGCGGAACTCCTCCCCGGGCACTACTGCCCGTGCCTCACCCGGTCCCGAAGATGCTCGGCCAGCGCTAAGACGACAGCCGCCATCATCTTTCGGGTGAGTGTCGAGGCCAGCAGCTTCCTCACGGCGCTCAGCATGGCGTTCACCCCCTTCCCGCCCGACTGATCACGCCTCGCCCGTACAGTGACAGGTACGGGGTCGAAGCCTTCTCTCCAGTCCTTATCCCGCCAGAGGGAGGAAGTTTTCCGGCCAGAACCACACGGCCGGAGGAGGGGCGGAGTAGACGGATTCCAGCGCGTCCCATCCCACCAGGACCACGTTCACGCCAAAGCCACACTGGAACTGTCAGATCACGCTGGTACTCCTCGGCTCCAGGCTCTGATCAGGAGACTCAGGCTCGAAGGGATCTTCCATGAGACTGCTTTACATCGTGCTGCTCCCCGTAGCATTCCTTGTCGGCAGCGGAACGGCGCAGGGAGCGGAACCTTCACCCGGGGCAGTTCCCGCATCCGCGAAGTGGACAGGGAAGCCCGTGCCGGGGCCTGGGGGTGGCGAGATCACGACGACCATCTACTACGGCCCCTGGCGGTGCAATCAGCGGTGGATGGACCTCTGCCAGAGCAAGTGTGCATCGCAGGGTCACAAGCTCATGGGTTGTATCTGGGTGGCCGATATCAAGACGGACTGGAAGGGCCGGTATCTAGGCTTCCCCGCGTACGGCGGGGGGCGGTACGCCATCACGCACTGCTGCTGTGACTACCCTGAAGTGGAAGATACGGCCTCGCTCCGCGACCAGTGGACGAACAAGCGGGAGTCCTTCCGGCGGAAATGGGGGGAGGAGTTTGGTGGATGGCCGCAAAGCGGCGACGCGAACTATCCGGGGCACCACATCCGTGACCTTCTGCATGGAGGAGATCCCGTTGCGGAGGGAAACGTCCTCCCTACACCAAGCACCGTGCATGACGTGCTCAATAAGCAGTACCCGCTCTGCTACAAGGGCGGAAGTCAGTGGAGCACTGTTGGCCCCGACCGGCCCTACATGGATTGAAGCCCATGCCCCTCCAGCCCCTCCTCGAAGAGATCTCGCACCATCACTTCCCGAATCCTCCCGCCACTCCCGAAGAGGTCGAGGAGTTCGAGCGGCGGGTCGGCTGGCGGCTGGATCCCGATCTGCGGGCCTTTTATCTGCATTGCAACGGGGGAACCTTGTTCAAGCGGAGGCCGGACGCGAACTATCGCTTCCTCCCGCTGTCGGAGATCGTCCGGGCCAGAGTGGCCATCTTCGGAGAGGACAAGGACGAGGACGGCCCCGCCTCAATGTACGCCATCTGCGATCTCCAAGACGGCGACTACGTCCTCGTGGACATGGGGCGGCAGGATGACGGCCGGTATCCCATCATGGACGGGTGGCATGAGGCGTGGCCCAACCCGAAGCACTGCAAGCAGATCGCCCGCTCCTTCGAGGAGTTCCTGGAGCGGGCCCTCCGCAGCGGTGGGAGCTTCTTCTGGTTGAAGAAGAGCAACCCCTGAGCAGACAGTCCCCCGCCTGCTACGACGGCAGAGCCCCTTGGAATCCATTAGGTCCCAATCTGCCCTACCTGGACAATTGATCATGGCCGCACCCCCATGAGCCACCTGCTGGAAGAGGTCTCACGCGACCACTTCCCGTATCCTCCCGCCACGCCCGAGCAGATCGAGGCCTTCGAGCAACAAGTGGGCTGGAGGTTGGATCCGGACCTGCGGGCCTTCTACCCGCACTGTGACGGAGCGGAGCTGATCAAGCGGCGGCCGGGTTGTCCGTTCCGCCTCCTCCCACTGTCAGAGATCGTCCGGGCCCGGGTTGCCATCCGTGGAGACGATGACGACCAGTGGGGGCCCGCTTCGATGTATGCCATCTGCTACGTGCAGGATGGCAACTACGTCGTGCTGGACACCGGCCACCAGGAGAACGGCCGCTATCCCCTCATTGATGGATCCTACGAGGCATGGCCGGACCCTTATTACTGTGGCCCCGTCGCCAGTTCCTTCTCGGAGTTCTTGGAGAACGTGCTGCGCACCCGGCGCAACCTCTACTGGTTGGGAGACTGACGCACCTTTCCTTTGGGGGGACGCCGTCCTCACCGTCTTCCTGCGTGCGGTGTTCGCCCCTGGCTTGGGTAGGGTGCCCCTGCGCAAAGAGCTGCTTGGCATGCGGCAGCGCTGCCAGCCGCTCCTCCAAGCTCAGCTTGGCCGGGAACTGCTCCATCTCACGCGCGAAGTGCCCGTGCGAGAAGTGCTTAGAGATGAGGATCCGTTCCTTGAAGTGGGCGCCCCCCATCCCGTAGGGCGGCGAAGAAGTACGGGGTGATGCACTTGGCCGGGTAACGATCCTCCTCAGGTAGCTTCGGCACGCAGGCGCACGGTGCCTGTCCCGACACCCTCGGCATCTTCCTTCAGGGCGCGGGCGGCACGGACACGGTCCTGGAGAGATTGCTCCCCAGGACCGCGGAGCTTCCTACGGAGCTACAGACTCGTTGTGAACTGCACGTGCGAATTGCAGGGATGGGTGCCGAACGCCACGTCGTTGAAGTCGATCAGGTTGTTTCCTGGCTCGGTATCCCTCGGCCAACCCGTGCCCCCCCAGGGCGCACCAGAGTTGAACTGGGTGACGCCACCCGTGGGCGAGTACAGGGGGAAGTTGCCCGTGGGAGGCGGAGGCGGGTCGGACGAGATCTCCAGGTTCTTGGCACAGGCCGCCGGAACGCCTGCCGGGAAGGTGATGCCAACCTCCTGGTTCACGTCCGGGCGAATGTTGTAGAGCGCGATAAAGGGGGAATTTGAGGAAATCGTATCCCCCTTCGACACGAGGGCGCCGTTCGCATTGGGCAACTTCACGTTGACCCGCACGATCCCCCCCGTGCCGTAACACTCCGGCGGAAAGCCCACGAATTCGATGATGGTACACGCTGGCGTCCCCATCTCGGTATCCGCGTTCCAGATGCCCAGTCCGTCAACCTCGGAGATGGCCTGCGCGGTGACGGGGAGGGCCTGAGATGAGACGCTGCTCGTGGGTCCTCGCATGGTGAAGCTGGTTCCCGTCGTGCTGACCTGCATGTTAGCGGCGGGCCGCTCCTCCCACTTGCCAGTGGACTGATTGAACTTCCACATCGCCAAGCGACAGCTCCCGTCGAAGACGCAGGACGGCATGCTGCCGATCTGCGAGGGCACGGGGATGAAACCGGTCGCGGTGGAGCCCACCTTCAGGCTGAGCGCTTGGCCACTGCCATCCGTGGCCCCGATGAAGACGGCGCCCACGGACTCGATGGCCACCTGCTGCCCCGAGGCGTTCAAGGCCGTGAAGTCACCGGGCATGCGCAGCGGGTGATAGCTGGCGACCGTGACCGTGACCGATCCCGCAGCCGGCGTGCCGCTGGCGGTGACCAGCGTGTTGGCCCTCAGGGCCACTCTCACGCCCTCGGGCGAGACGACGGTGTTGTCCACGGTCGGGTTGATGGTCGCGGTGTAGGCCCGCTGCAGGGTGTGCGAGAGGCTGGTCCGGACGGGGGCCGCGTAGAATTGGGACGTCGGGGCGAAGCCGCTCTTCTGGATGGTGAGGTTGTAGCCATTGGCGGACGCCGAGACCGACATGAAGTACCGGCCAGAGGTATCTGTAGTCCGGGAGATGCCATTGATGACCACCTTGGCACCGGCCTGCGCGACGCCCTGCTCATCGCGCACCGTGCCGGAGAAGGACGCGGACGTCGCCGCAGCCTCGATGACGTCCACCCCAGCCGCAGACCCCACGCGGTTCGCGGGGCTCACGCCCTCGCCCACACAGCCAAAGACGAGCAACGCGGGGATGAAGAAGGTGCTGCACCACTTTTTCACGTTCATGAGAGCCTCTTGGGGTTATTGCATTTCACTTGAGTGAGCCTGTTGCCGCTCGTGGCATCAAAAAGGGGCCCCAAGGCGGCGGGTTATGCAGAGCGCGCGTTTTTCATGAGCAGGCCCGTGACGGAACGCAAGAGGGGCCTTCGGGAAGTGCTCCCCGGAGGCCCCTTGCTCGAGCTGGCAAGGCGACGCGGTCAATCCCAGCAGTTGCCCGGCTGGTTGCTGATACGCACCCAGAAGCGGTTGGGCAGGTTGGAGGTACTGCCGCGGGGATGCGTGGAGGCGGGAGTGGAGAGTGGGGTGATGCTCCCCTTCGCCCGCCATTGCCAGCCGCCACCATCGTGGTGCTCGGCCATCCGGTAGCCCGCCCCGAAGGTGTTGGCGCAGATGGCGTCAGCCGCAGCCTGGGAGGTGAGGTCGGTGCCGCGCACCAGGAAGGACGTGAGCGCGACGGTGCCGCCCGCCCACCCATCGTATGCGCCGGGGGGCTCACCACAGTTCAAGGATCCGTCCGGCCTGATGCACAGCAGCGGTCTGGACTCCGTGCACAAGGTGTCACCGTCATAGGGGTCGCAGTAGTCGCAGGTGACACGTGTCTGCCCACAACTATCGGAGGTGGCCTTCACCCAGGTCAGCCCGCGCTTGGTCGTGGACATGCCGTGGATGTTCAGCTTGAAGGAACCGCAGCGCGAGCGGTAGCCGTCCACCACGATGACCACCGGCTGGCCAGCGGTGAGGTTCACGGCGACCGAGGACTGGTACGTGTCCGCGGCCGCGTCGTCGTTGCACCCGAGCACACTCCCGGTGGCCGGGTCACTCACCTGCAGGATGCTGTCAAGGGCGGAGCCCGCCGTCGTGAAGGTGAAGGTGCCGGTAGACGGAGCCGTCCAGGTATAGGCGTGCTCCGGGGCAGTGCTGGAGGAGCAGGTGGGCGTCACCTCGTTCAGCCTGCCGCACGTGTTCCCCTGGGCGACGGCGGTCCCTATGGCCGAGCCGAGCGGGTCCGTGACGAGCGCATCCCCCCGCCTGCCCATGGTCGAATTTCCCCGCTCCTTCTCCTCCATGCCCTGCTGCTCGACACCTCCACAGCCCACCAGCAGCAATCCCAGGGCACCCGACAACATCCACGACAACTGACGCATGAGCGGTCTCCTCTTCCTTGAAAAGTCCACCCGCGACGCAAGAGGCACGATGCGCACGGGTAGGCGGTCTGAACATGGAGAGCCGGACCTGTCGCTACTACGGGGTCATGCGCTCCTTACCGATAAGGGGGCAGGTCGGTGACGGATTATGCGGAGACCTTTTTAGAACGTATTTCAAAGTTAAGAGGTGGCGGGTTGTGGCCATGCGCCAGGCGGGTTCGGCGTGCAGCCGTAGCGGTGAGTACACCTGGGAATAGAACCTCATTAGCCGAAAATGGACTTCCAGACCTTCTTGACGGCATTGCCCAAGGCCGAGGCGGCATCGCCGACGGCATTGAGTAAGTGATGGAATGAGCACAAACAAAAACCTTGCATAAAGGGCTGGCTTCCTGCCCCTGTGTACAGAGGAGAGACTGCCGCCCGTGAGGAACCGCATGGCGTACAAGCCGCTCCTCATACGAGCCATGAGGTGAACATGCAGCGAGCAGCAACGGCCATAGCGCTCATCGTCTTGGGGTGTGCAGCATGCGCAACGGTTGCTCCGTTGCCAGCTCACTCACGCTTGGTGGAGGCCAAGAAGCTCTTCGAGGAGGCCCAGGCCTTGGAGAAAGCGGGGAAGTATGCGGAGGCAGTGCCGCTGGCCGAGCGTGCGCTGCAACTGCGGGAATCCATCTTGGGGGAGACGCATCTGGAAGTCGCCAGTTGCCTCAACTTTCTCGGTGATGTTCATCGACTACAGGGAGGCTATGCGCGCGCCGAACCACCCCTCCAGCGCGCGCTGGCGATTCGGGAAGTCTCCCTTGGCAAGCACCATCCCGATGTTGCTACATCCCTCAACGACCTCGCCAACCTCTACCTTGATCAGGGACTCCACGTTCGGGCTGAACCGCTGTATGAGCGCGCGCTAGCGATTCGGGAAGTCGCCCTCGGCAAGCACCATCCCGATGTTGCCCACTCACTCAACAGCCTCGGCAACCTCTACTCTGCTCAGGGGCTCTATGCTCAGGCCGAGCCTCTATATGAGCGTGCGCTGGCGATTCGGGAAGTCGCCCTCGGCAAGAGCCATCCCACCGTCGCTGCCCCGCTCAGCAATCTCGCCGTCCTCTACCAGCAACAAGGGCGCTATGCTCAGGCTGCGACGCTCTTTGAACGTGCGCTTGCGATTGACGAAGCCGCTCTTGGCAAGCACCATCCTCTCCTTGCCCAGACGCTCAACAATCTCGCTGACCTTTACAGGGATCAGGGGCTCTATGCTCGAGCCGAGCCATTGCACGAGCGTGCGCTCAGGATTTTGGAAGCCGCCCTCGGCAAGCACCATCCCCTCGTTGCCCTCTCGCTTAACAACCTTGCCCTCCTCTACAAGGAACAGGGGCTCTACGCTCGGGCCGAACCGCTGTATGAGCGTGCGCTCTCGATTCAGGAGGCCGCCCTTGGCACGAACCATCCAGACATTGCCATTTCCCTCCACAACCTCGCCATACTCTTACTCTACTCTAATCAGAAGCCCTATACTCGGATTGAAGCACTGTTAGAGCGTGCTCTTGCCATTTGGGAAGCCGCTCTCGGCAAGGACCATCCTCACGTTGCCTCCTCTCTCAACAGCCTTGCTCTCCTCTACAAAGATCAGGGGCTCTATGATCGGGCCGAGCCGCTATTTGAGCGTGCACTGGCGATTCGGGAAGCCGCTCTCGGCAAGAACCATCCAGCCGTTGCTCTCTCGCTCAACAGCCTCGCTCTTTTCTACACGGAACAAGAGCTCTACGCTCGGGCTGAGCCGCTGTATAAGCGTGCGCTCTCAATTCAGGAAGCCTCCCTGGGCAAAAACCATCCAGATGTTGCCGTTTCGCTTAACACCTTTGCCCAACTCCACTTAGCTCAACAGAACCTTGTTGAGGCTCTGCCGCTCTTCACGCGAGCCTTCGCGATCTCCGAGCAGCACCTGCGCCAAGAAGTCTTCAGTTTCTCAGAGGAGCGCTTGGCTAGCCTCCTGCACGTCCTGCGCGCAGACGAGGACCGTCTCTACTCTCTCGCCCGCTCCCGCCCAGATGATACCCACATTCGTTACCTCGCCCTCTCTGCCGCTCTCCTTCGCAAGGGCCGCTCTGTCGGAGAAATTGCAGAAGCTTCTCGCATCATCTTTCGCAGCCTAGACTCGGCCGATCGAGAGGCCTTCGAGCGCTTGCGCGCCCTGCGCACCCAGTTCTCCGCGCTGTCGCTCGCAGGCCTTCGCGCCCTCTCGCCCGCAGACTACCAGCAGCACATCAAGGAACTCACCGACAAGGCCAATGCCATTGAGGAGGACCTCTCCAGACGCTCGGCGCCGCTGCGTGCGCTCTCCGCACTACCTTCTCCGGACGAAGTCATCGACCAAGTCGCCAAGACCCTACCCGAGAATGGCGTGCTCATTGAGTTCATCGCCTACCGCGACAGCCCGCTCGTCCCCAAGCCGGGCTCTCCTGCCTCGCAGAGCCCGCTCCCCCAGCGTTACCTCGCCCTCCTGCTCTTCGCCGATGGTCGCACCGACGCCATCGACCTCGGCCCTGCTGAACCCATCGACACCGCCGCCCTGCACCTGCATGGCGCGCTCGCACGCAAATCCGCCTCCTATCAACCCGCCGCCCAAGCCCTCTACAAACTCGCCTTCCGCCCTCTGCTGTCGCACTTGGGCCAGGTCAAACGCCTGTTCCTCTCGCCCGACGGCCAACTCAACCTCGTTCCTTTCGCTGCGCTCCACGATGGTAACCGCTTCTTGGTGGATTCCTTAGACATAACCTATCTCACCTCAGGCAAGGACCTGTTGCCCCGTTCCGAGGACATCTCCCCTGCTACTTCCGTAGTGGTTATCGCCAACCCTGATTTCGACTCTCCCCCTGTCGCTCCCCCTATGGCCACTCGGGCAGCGCTCGTTCCCGCCGAGCGCTCGGTCTCCCTGGAATACTTCTTCTCGCGTTTCGCGCCAGAGGCGGACTCTCCCTATCTACCGCTGCCCGCCACGCAAAAGGAGGCCGAAACCATCCACCAGCTGCTGCCTCAAGCTCAGTTGCTCTTGGGTCCCGCCGCCACCAAATACGCCCTGCTGACGCTGACCACGCCTGGCATCCTCCACATTGCCACCCACGGCTTCCTTCGCGAGGATGCTGCCAGTTCGCTCCTACCCGACCCACTGCTGCGCTCTGGTTTGGTCCTCGCAGGCGCGAGCTTCCAGCAGGTACAATCCGATCCACTCCACCGCGAGGATTCGCTTGTCACAGCACTCGAACTTGCGGGACTCAACCTGTGGGGCACTCAGTTGGTGGTGCTATCGGCCTGCGACACCGGCCGTGGCGACATCAAGCTCGGCCAGGGCGTCTACGGACTGCGCCGTGCGCTGATGACCGCTGGAGCCGAGTCCCTGGTGACCAGCCTATGGAAAGTCAATGATGAGAGCGCGCGCGAGTTGATGGAGAGATACTACGTCAATCTCCTAGCCGGGCAGGGGCGCGCCGAGGCACTCCGTACAGCGATGCAGACCCTGCGTCAGAAGTATCCACACCCGTATTCCTGGGCGCCCTTTACCCTTATCGGAAAGGGTGCGCCCCTCCAAGGGCTGGCCGGTGCCATCTCGGCACACCCCATTCCTTGATCCTCACGGCCGGAAAGCCAGGGGTTCAGCCCCAGTTGTGGTGAGGATCCGGTTGGTCCCGCACTCGCATGATCGAGGAGTAGGCGTGTGGGACTGCGGCTCTAATCCTACTGTGTCATAAACGTCTGCCTTCCCCTTGGGAACGCCTTGCCCCAGCGCCTCTGCTGGCACGCCGTTCTCCGAGGGAAACCATACTTTTATGACACAGTAGAACTAATCCTACTGTGTCACAAACGTTAGGCTTCCCCTTGGGAGCGCCCTACTCCAACGGCTCTACCGGCCCGCCACTTTCCGAGTATCCGCTGCATGAGCCCCGTCTGGATGAGCTGAACAAGAGCGCGCAAGGTGGGGCGCATGGCAGACATCGAGGAGTGGAAGAAGCGGGTGGGGGACTGGCGCGCCAGCGGGCGGAGCGCCGGGGA
>NZ_DASPHO010000273.1:0-45571 GCF_035629615.1 Hyalangium sp.
CAGGCGCGTCTTGGCGGAAAGGGTGCAGCACGCGAGCGGGCAACCGCATCCGCCGCACGAGCAGATCATCGAGCTGGGTCTGCGTCCGGTGGGAGAAGCGGCGCAGGGCGCCGAAGATGAGCCGGTAGGCCAGCTCGCCCAGCACGAGCACCACAGCGACGCTTCCCAAGGTGAGAAGCCACGAGGCCGGCATCCGCGCGTGCTCGGCCCAGAGCGCCGTCAACCACTCGTGGCTCAAGGCCACCCTCCTTGCGTGGGGATCTCCATCGAAGTGAGCTGCAACCCTGGTCTGCGGCTCGCTCCGTTGCGACCCCACTGGGAGGACCCGGCGTCGCTCCTCTCAGAACTGGCCCGACAGTCCGAGCATGAGCCCGCCCTTGGGCAGAAGCGAGACCGACACCAGGGGGATGTCGCGGCGCTCAGGGTCGACACTCCACGCCTCGAGCACGTGCTCGGTCGGGGTGCTCTGCAGAAAAGCATTCAGCAGGGCGCCTGTGCCGGCGAGCATGAGCGCCGGCCCCACCATCCGGTTGAGTGACCGCCCATAGTTCTCGGGCAAGGGGGGCCTGGAGGTCTCCTGCCACACCGTGAATGCCGCTCCCGTGGCGAGTGTGAAGGCACTGGACACCTTGACGAGGAACCTCTTGCGCTTCTCGGCCTCCGCAATGCTCCGGAGCCGCTCCTCGGTGAGCGCCACCAAGTGAGCGCGGTCCTCGTTGGCGAGGAGCCCTCTCCGGTAGTCGGCCTCCACTTCTTCTCCCTCGGAGGTGCTCAGCAGCGTCCAGGTCCCTACCCCGGCGAGAAACACTCCCGCAGTGAGATAGGTCCAGGTGCTGGCCTCGTAACCTCCCGCCCGCAGGTTCAGCCCGCCCGCCAGTCCGAACGCCGCCCCTCCAGCCAGACCGAAGGCGCCCTCATAGCGTCGTCTCTGGCGCTGCTGTCGGCCGAGCTGTCCCAAGAGCAGGCCCATGCGCTCGCTGTCATCGCGTGAGATGCCATACACGGGCGCTGGCGCCTGGGCCTGCTCGCTCTGGAAGGCCGTCAGCGCCCGAGGACCGAACGGCTGGGCAAAGAGCGCGCGCAGAGGCTCCGCGGGGCCTCGGGGCTCGGGGCCACCTGCCACCGCTGACAGGGACGCGAGTGTCACACCACCTTCGGGCAGCGCGAGGCGCTCGGAGCGTCCGCCCTCGAGCACCCGCTCGACGCTTCCCCCCTGGGTGGCCGGAGGCAGGCTCAGACGAACGCGGTGCCCTGCCTCGCTATGGCTATCAATCCAGCGCAGCCCCTCCGCGTCTCGGACAACAAGCCTGACGGCGTCCTTTCCGTCCACGTCGAGGACGGCGGCACCGGAGGAGGAAAGCTCGATCAAGCGGGTCTGATTGTCACCCGCGGGCCCTCGGGCGAACACGCGAGGGCGGAAGGCCGGGTTCTTCACCTCCCGGCTCGCCGTGTCCACGAAGGCGGCGAGCTCCTCATAGTTGACGGCGCCATCCCCATCCGCGTCGGCCGCTCCGAGCAGTCCCGAGCGCACGGCATGACTGAAGATTCCGGACTGGAGCTCGGACCACTCGTACACCTCGGCCTCGGCGCTCGTGGAGAGCAGCACGCCAACATGCGGGAGCCTCCGCCCCATCGCCTCGGCCGAGTCCGTGGGCGTGGCGTAGCGCCTGCCCCCGGGCTTGCGCGGGTTGAGCACGAAGAACGAGTTGCAGCTGTCGAGCACGACGTGCGCCCGCTGCACTGGGACTTGGGACAGGGCCTCCTCGAGCTCGTCGGCGGTGAAGGCCCCGTCGGCCAGCTCGAGGAACCCCTTGCCCTTCTCCACGTCACCATGGCCCGCGAAGAGGAAGAACAGCTCACTCTCCCGCCCCTGGGCCGCGGCCTCTCGGGCGCGCTCGGAGATCTCCTCGAACGCGTGGCGCAGCCGCACGCGGGTGGGCGGCTCGGCTCGCTGCTGCACCTCGGGGAACAGGCGAGCGGTGTCCTTGTCGAGCTCGGTGAGCACCCGGACGTTGGCCTCGGGCGCCAGCAACCGGAAGACAGTGTCGTACTTGGCGGCGTCATCGTCCGCGAACTGCAGCGGAGGACGCCCGAGCGTCGCGCTCGTGTTGTTGCCTACGATCAGCACGAAGCGCTCGCGCGGCGCCGCCATGCAGAGCGTGGGGACGAGGAGCAGCAGGCAAGGCAGCGGGCTCATCCATCGGCGGGGGTTCATGGCGCTTCCTCCAGCATCAAGGTCCAGTGGGTGACGGCGGCCTCCGGCCAGCGCGCAAGGAGGAGTGCTTCGGTGAGCTGGCCCTTCCCGAGCCCTTCTCCGAGCGCTTCCACGTCGAGGACGCGCAGCGGCTCGGCGGTCACCAGGGCGAAGACGTGCAGCGGGCCGGCCGCGGGGCCGTCGAGCACCACTGCCTCGGGCATGGGGGTGTCGCGCACCGAGGGCGGGAGTGCGATGGAGCGCGGGTCATCCCTCGGCGTGAGGTAGGCCGGGTAGACCCAGTGCAGCTCCCCGGCTGCGTCCTGGGCGAAGAGGAGCAGGAAGGCAGGCGCCTCACCGAGGTTGCGGTAGCGGGCGAAGAGCGGCGTCGCCGGAGACAGGACCGCGCCGGGCCGTAGGAGCACGGAGGGCTGCCCCGCGGAGAGCAGATCCACGCCGACGTGCCGGTGTAGCGAGGGTGCGAGCCCTCCACCGCGCGCGGCGAATGGCTCCAGCGAGGTCTCCCGGCCGGCCGGCCACACCATTACCCCGAGCGTCACCATGAAGGCCGCGGCCAGCCCGGCGCTCAACACCGGCTTCCAGCGGGCGCGTGGAAGCGGAGGCTGGGCGCGGATGCGTGCCATGACGGCCTGGACGTCACGCTCGTCAGGGGACTTCGGCGGCTCGCGCAGCCTTGCCACCAGGTGCTGCTGCGCGGCCAGCTCGCGACGGCAGCGCGGGCAGTCGGCCACGTGCGCCTCGAGCTGTCGGACGCGATTGGTGGTGGCCTCGCCATCCAGCCACTGGAACAGCTCCATCGGTTCGGGACAGGGGGTACTCATGCGTCGTCCTCCTGGGTGCGCGCGCGAAGCTGGCGGATGCCGAGGAAGACGCGCGAGCGGATGGTGCTCTCGGGGGCATTGAGGATCCGGGCAATCTCCGGGTAGTCGAGCCCCTGGTCGAAGCGGAGCAGCACGGCCTCTCTCAGCTTGGGGGAGAGCTCGTGCAGCGCGGCCAGGGTGCGGCGGTGGCGCTCGGCCTCGAGCAGTGCATCGAGCGGCGAGTGCGCCGCGTCCCCCCCCTCCTCCAGCGCGAGCCGGTGGTGGCGGCGCTGGCTGTCGCGGTACCGGTTCCGGCAGAGATTGCGCACCACGGTGAAGAGGTAGACGGTGAACGGGCGGGCCGGCCGGAATTCCTTGCGGGCGTGCCAGACCTTGAGGAGCGCCTCCTGCGCCACTTCGGCGCCAGCCGCGGGGTCCCCCAGGTAGCGTGTGGCGAACCGCTGCACCTGGGCCAGGTATCGCCTGACGAGCACCTCGAAGGCGTCCTGCGCCCCCGCGCTGGCCAGGAGCATCAGCTCCGCATCGGAGCGCTCCTCAGCCCGCCCTTCCGAGGGGGGAACGACGAAAAATCTGGGATCTCGCTTGGACATCGCCTGGAAGAACCCCACGCGGGCGATTCCGTTGAGTTCCTACCCGAAAAAACCACCGGTCACGCAGTGTCAGTTCAAGAGCCTCGGTGGGAAGCCCAGCAGCGCTCGCACCTGCTCCGGGGTCCACGTCTCCGCGCGCGGATCCCGCTCCTGCTGGAGCTCCCACAGGCAGTGCGCCACGTACGCGTCCTCGGGCGTTCCCTCTGGGGGAGGCTTCGTGTCGCCGGTGAGGCTGAAGGTGACGGAGCCCACGAGTCCCACTCCCTCCTCCGACTCCTCGTCACGCCCATAGACATAGGAAGGGTAGCGGTAGCGGAAGAGGAACAGCTCGCGGCGGTCTGCCGTGGGAGGCCAGTCGAGCACTCGCCGGTCCCATAGCTCGATGGACTCGGGCTCCTCGCCGAACTCGTTAGGGTGGCGGAGCCACGAGATGAGCTCCGCCTTCGCCAGCAGGACGGGATCATCCGCTTCCTTCGGGCGGAGGTGCGCCTTGCCGAGTTCCTGGAGGTACTCCCGCGCTCGCAGGGCCATCACCGGATCCAGCGTCGCCCGCGCCAGGTCCTCCACCGCGCCTGGGACACCGTGCCGGCTCCTGGCGTACAGCGACTCCAGCCGCACCTCCGGTTCTGGGTGCTGCGAGGCGAGCTCCAGCAGCTCGAGCGGCTCGGCGCCCGGAATCAACGCGAGCGCATAGCAAGCGGCGAGCGCAGGACCGTAGTCGTTCTCGTTCTCACTCTCGATGGAGCGACGCAGGCGCGCCAGCCGGGTGGCCACGGGGTGAGGCCAGAGCCGCCGGGCCGCGACCAGCCGATTGGCCAGGTTCAGGACCTCGAGCGCGCGGGCGTCCTCGACGTCCAGGAGCGGTGCCAACGTGGGGAAGAGCACGTCCACGTGCTCGGTCTCCACGGGGACGCCTTCCAGGATGACAGCGACGCTCAGGCCCGTGGGTCCGTCAGGCGCCACCACCGCCCGGGCGACGAAGGCCAGGCCCTCCCGAGCGCCGATCCGCGCGAGCACCATGAGTGCCAGCGTCTGCTCTTGCTCGGGCAGCTTCGGCCATGCGGCGAGGATGACGGGTGAGGCCTTGTCCCGGAAGTACTCCATGGCCTCTTGGCTGGCGGGCATCTGGATGAGCCTCAGCAGGACACCCTGGGGAGGGTCGAGCACGCTCCGAGCGCTGGGAGCTTCTCGTGAGAGGGCCTCGAGCACGGCGTGGGCCTGTTCCGCGGTGGTGACGCGTGCGCGCTGGAGCCGCGCGCGCGCCGAGCGGGAGACTTCCGGGTCAGGGCTGTGGAGCTGGTCGAGGAGCTGGCGCATCGAGGCTACCTTGCCACAGCGTGCTCACGGAGGTGGCTGCGGTCGCGGGGCACAGGACTTTCAGCGAGGGGAGATCATGGCAGGCAGCTCGCCCGTGGGCCGCAGCGTGACGAGAGGCTCGGGCGTCGGAGTGTAGCCAGCCACCATCCGCGGACGGTAGCGCTGGGCGAGCGTCGCCAGGATCAGCGTGCCCTCCATCAGGGCGAAGTTGTTGCCGATGCACTGCCGCGGCCCTCCGAGGAACGGGAAGTACGCATATTTCGGCCTTGCGGCGATCTTGTCGGGCGTAAAGCGGTCCGGGTCAAAGCGCTCGGGGTCTGGCCAGAACTCCGGCAGGCGCTGCGTGACGTAGGGGCTGATATCGACCGACGACCCGCCGAGCACCTGGTAGCCGCAGACCGTGTCGTCCTCCAACACCTTGCGGCCCAGGACGTAGACGGGGGGGTAGAGGCGCAGCGCCTCATCCAGCACTCTGCGCGTGTACACGAGCCGCGGGACATCGTCCGCCGTGGGCAGGCGGCCTCCAAGCACGGAAGCCAGCTCCGCATGGAGCGCTTGCTCTGGGCCCGGATTCTGTTCGAGCAGCACCCAGACCCACGAGAGCGCGGTGGCGGTGGTCTCATGGCCCGCGAGCATCATCGTCAGCACCTCGTTCTCGAGGTGCGCATCATCCATCTGCTCGCCGGTCTCTTCGTCTCGCGCGAGCATGAACATGGAGAGCAGGTCTCCTCGGTCCTCCAGGCGCTGACGGCGCTCTGCGATGACCCGAGCCACCACTTCCCTCAGTGTGTGGTTCGCTCGGCGGAATGCGCGATCATAGGCGGTGGGAAGAACCGGTGGGATGATCCGCATCGATCGGAACCGCTCGACCGTCTGTTCGCTGAGGACGTTGAAGGCTGCTGACACGGCCTGGACCTCGGCGCGCACGTCCGTTCCGAGCAGCGCCTCGCCGACAATGCGCAGGGTGAGCGCCATCATATCCCGCACCACATGGCGCGGCTCCCCCGAGCGCTGAGCCTCACTCCAGTGCTCCGCGAGATCCCCTGTCGCTCGCACCATCTGCTCCGCCATCGCCGAGATGCGTGCTCGGTGAAATGCCGGCTGCGCGAGCCTGCGCTGCTTGAGCCACGTCTCGCCCTGGCTCGTGATCAGACCATCGCCGACGACGCGGCGGAACAGCGAATAGCTGAAGTGGTCCTTCGTGTAGTTCTTCACGTGGTCCTGCAGCACGTGCTTGAGGCCCTCTGGGTGCGTCACCAGGTAAGAGCGCGCTGGGCCGAAGCGGTAGCGGGCCACGGGCCCATGCTCTGTCGCTGTCCGCATGAGCCAGCCCAGAACATCTTTCCGGACATCGCGAAGCACTCCGATGAGGGGCAGCCCTCGTGGGCCGGTGGCGATCCGGGGCGCGGCAGGCGGTGAGGATGGGGACGGGGCATCCATGAGAAGGCTCCTGTGCTGGAGATGGAGCCTATCTTCAAATGCCCCCCGCTCGCCCCCCTAAGCCTGGCTGTACGCCGCCTTTATCTTGCTGATGTCGATCTTGGTCATCTGAAGCATGGCCTCCATGACCCGCTTCGACTTCGCGGGGTCCTTATCCGCCATCAGCTCCATCAACGCGGACGGGATGATCTGCCACGACAGTCCGAACTTGTCCTTGAGCCAGCCACACTGCGACGGCGCCCCACCTCCTGCGGTCAGCTTCGTCCACAGGTCATCCACTTCCTCCTGCGTGTCGCAGTTCACGAACAACGAGATGGCCTCCGTGAACTTGAAGTGCGGGCCACCGTTCAGCGCGATGAACTCCTGCCCCTCGAGCTGGAACGTCGCCGTCATGACGGAACCCTTCGGTCCCGGACCCGCATCTCCGTAGCGCGTGACGCTGAGAACCTTCGAGTTCTTGAAGATGGAGACGTAGAGGTTCATCGCCTCCTCTGCGTTGTTGTCGAACCAAAGGAACGTCGTGATCTTCTGCTTGCTAGACATGGGTGTCTCTCCTCTTGGGTTGGGTGGGGGTGAGCTGGGTCTCGAGGTACCGGCGCAAGTGCGAGAGGCACTCCACGGCCACTTCGGGTCCGTTCCTGGCCTTGGCCAGGATGAAGGCACCGTGGATCACGGCCTGCGTGAAGAGCGCCATGCTTCCGGGATCCCACTGCGCTCGAGGGGCATAGCGCCGCTTTGCTTCGGCGATGTCGCTCTCAACGGTCTTGGCGTGATCGCTGATATGACTGTCGCACGCCTTCCGGATCTCGGGGTGCGTCTCGTAGGTCTCCTGCACCATCATGCCGAGCAGGCAGGTGAAGTCGGGAAGCTCGCCCCGCATGATGGACGCGCGGAAATCGACGTAGCCCAGAACCCGGTCAAGCGGGTCTGCCGCTTCCCGGTACGGCGCAGCCGCGAACGCGCTCTCGGCCATCGCGGCGAAGTGGTCGGCCGCAGAGAGGGCGAGCTCTTCCTTGCTCTCGAAGTGATGGAAGAAGCTTCCCTTCGTCAGTCCGGCCGCCTCACAGATATCGTCGACCGTCGTTGCCTCGTAGCCCTTGGCGCGAATGACGCGCAGGGCGGCGTCCAGGAACTTCGTCTTCGAATCGCCGTGTGCTCGAGCCATGAGAGCACCATACCAACTGGTTGGTATGGCGTCTAGAGGTAGCCGTCCAGCGCACGCTGCGCCCCCTGGGCAGCGAGCGATCTGCTCACGGCAGCCCAGTGCACGGCGAGTGACTAGAGAGGCAACTCGACGGTGAATGTCGCGCCCTGACCGGGAGCGCTCTCCACGGAGAGATGCCCCCCGTGCGCCTGCACCACCTCACGGGCGATCCACAGCCCCAACCCGAAGCCCCCGTAGTTCTCTTCGGAGACGGCCCGCTCGAATCGCTCGAAGATGCGGCCCTGATCTTCCGGCGCAATGCCCTTGCCGAAGTCACGCACGGTGAGCCGGGCGCACCCTGAGCCCTTCGTCACGGTGAGGTGGATGGGCTGGCCGGGACCGAACTTCATCGCGTTGGACAGCAGGTTGTCGATGACCTGTTCCAATCGCATCCCGTCCCATTGCCCCACCACCGGCGCTGGCGCCTTCAGCGTGTAGGTGCACCTCACCCGTGCCAGCTCCTCCTGCCACCGCTCACCCGCCTCCGCCGCAAGGAGGGACAGATCCACCTCGCCCCGCCTCAACGGCAGCTTGTCGTAGGACAGGCGTGAGACGTCGAACAGCTCCTCCACCAACCTCGCCAACCGTTGCAGCCGCGTGTTGGCTGTCTCCAGCTTGGCGACCCAAGGCTCCAACCCCGCGGCCTTGGCTGGATTGCGCAGGGCGTTGAGCAGCCCTTGCATGTAGAGCCGCATGGGGGTGAAGGGCGTGCGCAGCTCGTGCGAGGCCACTGCCAGGAACTCGTCGCGCTTGCGCAGGGCCGTCTGAGCCTGCTGGTACAACCGCTCCCGCTCCTCGGACAGCGCGGTGACTTCAGCGAAGCCCTGGGCATTCTCCAGCGCCGCACCCGCCAGAGTGGCGATGTACTCGGCGATTCGCAGCTCTTCAGGACCGAAGGCTCCGGCCAGCTTGTGGGTGGTGACGTAGAAGAGGACTGCGACCTGCCCGCGGACCAGGATGGGCGCCCCCAGGGCGGAGCGCTCCGCTCCGTGACCCGTGCTCTCGAGCTCTTCCGTCGAGGGCACGACGGGCCGCCGCAGCTCCCGTGCACGCTGCATGAACGGCCAGCGCGCCTCCCCGGAAAGCTCCTCGGACGTCGCTTCGACGATCCCACAGGATTCACCCCGGAGCAGTCCGAACGCGGCCTCGCGCACCGCCGCAAGGACCGCCTCCCGGGTCAGCGCCGAGGCGATGGCGCGGCCTGCCTCCAGGATCCGTGGGAACCGGTCCACCAGCGACAGACTCGCCGGAGCTTGGGGAACGGTGGCGGGCTCCAGCGCCGCGCGCATGGGCCGCAGCGCCTCTTCCGCGGCGGCGGCATCCTGGGCGGCATCCGGCCAGCCCAGGGCCGCTCCCACCTTGGCTCTGGCCAGCAACGTCCGAGCACGCTCGTAGCGCATGCCCAGGCGCTCGGCCCCGGCCAGGCTCCGGGCGAAGTACCGGCGGGCCAGGGCATTCTTTCCTTCCATCGCCGCGATCAAGCCCAACTCGCGCAAGGGGAGCACCCGGTTCTCCCGGAAGGGCAGTGTGTGACGAATCAGCCTGCGAGCAGTGGCCTTGGCCCGGCGCAACAGCGCCACGCGAAGGGAGAAGGCCTCGCTCGGCACTTGAGCGGCCTGCTCGCGAAGCGCCGTCACGAGCTGTGACCAGCCCAGGAACATGCGCAAAGGGACCCGCAGCTTCGACTTCTTGGCATGCTGGACGGCCTGCTCGAAGATGATCACGGCCTGCCCAGGCTGACCGGCTCGGAGCAGCCGCACCCCTTCGGCGTGGAGGAGCAGGGCGTGTCGTGCAAAGACGTGCCCTGCGTCGGGTTCGACACGAGCAACAAGCTCGGCGGCGATGACTTCACCTGGGAGCTGGCCCTCTGAGGCGCAGGCCCAGAGGTCCAGAGCCAGGCCGCGCCTGAACGCGTCGCCGGACTCCCTGGCCCGGCGGTACATCCGCTGCCCAAGCTCGGCAGCCCCCGACAGGTCTCCCATCAGGTAGAGCGCGAGGCCTAAGTTATTTTTCGCGTCATCCGCAGCCCCTCCCTCATTGGCGCCGGCTTGTCGGAACCTTTGCGCGGCTCTTCGACCCAGCTCGGCGCTCTCCTCATACCGTGCGCAAGAGAGCAGGCAGTACTGGTACGCGGAAAGAGTATGGGCCTGGTTCAGGACATCGCCGAAGTCCTCTTGGAGGGCGAGCGCCTTCTGTAAATACTTCCTCGCCCGCGCCAGGGTGAACCCCGCTAGGAAGGAGGGCATGCGCGGAATGGCTTGCATGAACAGCACGAGCCCGGCGCCATGATTCGTATAGCCCATCGACAGCGCCCGGTGGGGAGCGTACCGCTCGACGAGCCTCCACCCGCGGAGATGCATCCACGCAGCGGCTAGCACCGAGTCCCCCTGAAGCCAGTAGACTTGCAACAGCCACATGTAGAGGCGTACCGCGAGCTGTGCCTGCCCGTCCGGAAGAGGCGCGCGCCGCGCCTGGCGCTTCAGCCGCAGGGGCCGCAGCGCATAGAGGAACACCTCCCAGAGCAGGAACACGACGCGGGACAGGCTGCTCCCAGGTACCTTCCATCCGATGAGCCGCAGAGCCCGCTCCATCCTGCTGCTGGCGGCCGGCAGGTCGAGCTTTCCGAACATGGCCTCACCTCTCCGCTCCTCGAGGCGGGCCTGGTCCAGGCGCGTCACGGCGAAGGCCTGGGCCCGTCTGTAGTTCCGCTCCGCCTCCTCATGCTTCCCGCGGAAAAGCAGCACGTCCCCCAGTCCTTCCAGGAGGGCCATGCGCGTCGCAGCGTCCGCGTCCAGCATCCCGCGGTCGGCAAGCCGGTAGTAGCGCTCGGCGAGGTCCAAGGCGTATCTGGCTCGAGCCGCTTCAGCCGACTTCAACGCCTGCGGCCCTGCGCGTTCCAGCTCCCCGGCGGCCTCGAAGTGCCAGGCCAGCTCGAAAGTGCGCTCCGGGGCCCGGCGCTCCAGTTCCTGCGCGGCCATCAGGTGCAGCGCGCGCGCTTCCTCCGCCGGGAGTCGTTCCAGCAACGCCTCCCGAATCCGATCGTGCGCGAAGGTGTAGCGGCCCGTGGAAGTCTCCGTCCAGAGGAAGTGCCGTCGCCGGGCCTCCTCGAGCGCCACGACGGCCTGTTCAGGACTCTGCCTCGCCAGCACCGCCGCCAGGCCCACCTCGAACTCTCTTCCAAGGATGGCACCCGCGACCATCAAGGAGCGTGTCTCCTCGGAGAAGAGCTCGAGGCGTCGCAGGAGCAGGGATGCCGCCCGTCGCGAGGAGCTCACCTCCGCGAGCCGCTCCGGCTCCACATGCCATCCCGAGGCCGTGGACTTCAGGGCCCCACACTCGACGAGCCCGCGCACCATGGCGGCGGTCATGAACGGGTTGCCCTCGGAGAGCCGGACCACGAGGTCCAGTGCCTCGTCCGGGATACGGCCTGCCATCGACTCCGCCAGGTCCCGCACGTCCGAGGCCCCCCAAGGCGCCAGGCAGACATGATGCGTGGAGGGCAGCCTTCGGAGCAGGTGCGCCTCGGGCACCTCTTCCGTCCGAAAAGCCACCACCACCGTGACGAAGCGCTGCGCCCCTGGGGCGTCCTCGGAGGGTCTGGCCCACGCCTCGAGCAGCTTGAGAGTCAGCTCATCGGACCACTGGCAGTCATCCAGCAGCACGAGCGCCGGGGTCTCCGCATCCCCCAGCACCTCGAGGACCGCCGTGAGGGCCCGTGCGACGCGGGCCTCCCCCAGGCTCTCGAACTCCAGGCTCGTGGGCACCGGCGCTTCCAGTTCCTCCGCGAGCTGGGGAGACACCGTCTTGGCCAGGTCGAGGTACTCTTCAGCGCACGCGTGCAAGGGAGGCGCCATCCCCAACATCTCCACAAGCCGCGAGAACTCCGGGGAACAGATGCCGAGCTGCTCTCGGAAGTACGAACGTACAGTCCGTGCCAACTCGGGCGTCCTCTTCACAGCGCTTTCGAGATCCCGGAGGACTCCTCGGAGCAGCTGAAGGGGCTCTGGGGCTGTCCGATCGAAGCCCTGCCCCCTGAGGACCCGGGCGCCCTGTGCGAGGCCTCGCCGCGCCAGCTCGTCAAGGAGCATCGTCTTGCCCCCTCCCGACTGCCCCTCCACGAGCACGAGGCTCCCCTGCCCTCGGGTGGCTTCCCCCAGGGCGCGCTCCAACTCCTCCACCTCCGCGGCCCGCCCGATGAAGGTCGGCTCGGTGAGTGCCTGGTGGCGGTCGGACCGGCCCACCACCACGACGGGCTCAGCGAGGCCGCGCTCCAATGCCGAGGCAATGGCCTCCAGATCGGACAGGGCCGCCTCCGCGGACTGATAGCGCTCCCGTGGATCCTCGCGCAGCAGGTGCTGCACCACCTGCTCCAAGGCCCGAGGAACAAGGAGGCCCTGGGCGCGCAGCTCCGGGACGGTGCGCAGGTGCTGCCGCAGGAGCTCTCCGAGCGGCTCTGCTCGAAACGGCGGGGTGCCGGTCAGGCACTCGAAGAGCATCATGCCCACGGCATAGAGGTCCGAGGCAGGCCCCACGTCGGCGGAGACGAGCCCCAGCTGCTCAGGCGAGAGGTACTGGATGGCCGAGCGGGGGAGCGCCAGCAGGGAGTGCTCTCGGAGGTCCTCCAGCGCCAGCCCGAAGTCGATCAGGAGCACCTCCTGAAAGCTCTTCCCGGGAAGGAAAGCGACATTGGAGGGCTTGAGGTGGCGGTGCAGCACACCGTGGGCATGCGCCTCCCGCAGCGCGCGCAGCAGGCCGCGTCCCAACACGAGGGCCTCGGGGATGGAGAGCGGGCCCTTCGCCAGGCGCTCGCTCAGCGTTCCCGCGGAGACCCACGGCGTCACGCGGAACAGGAGCTCCCCCTCCAGCCCGCAGTCACGGGGAGGAGCGAGCCAGGGGCTGCGCAGATCTCGCAGCACGGCATCCTCCCGCAGCATGCGGTCGAATGCCCCCACCTGGAGACTGTGAAGGGGCGCGGTCTTCACCACCACAGTGGCAAGCGTGGAGAGTTCCTTGCCCTGCCAGGTCTGGATGGCCCCTTGCTGGTGAAGACACTGCTCCTTCAGGTACCGCCCGCCCATCCACAGGGAGGAGGTGCTCTCCCCCCCGAGAGCCTGTTGCCGTATCACGCCCGTCTCCATCCGCAGCCCCCTCTTGGCATCCATTGGCAGAGTCAGCGGTGCGGATTTGTGACGCGCTCAGGATTCGGCCACGAGCGTCTGCCAGGCACCCTTACGAAGGGTCATGCCCTCGGAGGCAGCACCTGGCCCTGTGGTTCCACTCGGTCGCGGTTAACTTTGGGCTGTTCCCTTTTCTCCAGATGTGACCTTCCAAGCGCGGCGCATGGCGGGCCGCCCCGAGGTGTATCGCCATGCCCGCTTTCTATCGCGTCATCATCCCGCCGGAGCTTGCAGAGGCCTACCGTCAGCTCTCTCCCGAGGATCACCTGACCCTTCAGTTGCGGCTGGACATGCTGGCAAATGCCGCCCAGGACGCATTCCATTCCCCTCCTGTGCTTCCGCACTGGCTGGAGGTCGCCGACATCTCACCTGGGGAGCATCGCGTGTTCGTAGGCGGGCAGTGGATGGCCTACTGCCTGAGTGACGAGGAGCACACCCTTCGGCTTCTGGACTTCGGCAGCTGGAGCAGCACGCCTCTGCCGCCCCATGTGGCTGTTGCGACAGCATGGCCTGGCGCGGGCCAGCGGGAGGACGGCTGGGACAACGAAGGCGGCGGCAACCTTCCACGCCCATCCTGATCAGGTACCCTCCCATGCCGCTCATCACACCCCTTCCGGCCCGGGCCTGCTCCTGGATGTCCCTCGCGAGGGCTGGAGCGGAGGGGCCGAGGAGGGCCGCTGACGGGGGCCACTGGGGCTGTGTGCCAAGCCGGCGTAACACCAGCCGCGCGGTGACGAGTCGGAGCATCCGGACACGTCAACTGACATGTCAATAGACATGTCAGCAGCGCGCCCGGACGTGGACGCTCTTGAACGGCAGATCGAGCACTGCCGCGCCGGAGGTGCGCCAGTGCTGGCGTTTGTTGGGCCTACCCCCCCATCTGTGGCTCGCCTTTCATGGCACGATTCCAGCAGAGCCAGAAGTGGACCGGCCTGCTCGATGCGGGCGCGGCTGCCGTGACGTGCGGTGGCTCGCGACTGGCCGCCCCGAACGATGGCTGGTCGCCTGGGTGCTGCAGGGAAGACATGGAGGGCACATGAAGGATCTCGTGGTCGGTCTCGCCAACAGTGTGCACGACGGCGCGATCGCGTTCTGCTCTGACGACGGGGTGTTCGCCGAAGCGTTCGAGCGGCATGTGCAGGTGAAGCGGGCGCTCGGCTGCGCCGGCCTGTTCTCATCGTGGCGGCCGCTCCGAGCGGCCTTGCGCCGCGTCGGCGTCGACACCACCGCCCTTCAGCGCGCTTCCGTCCGGACCACGTGGCAGCTCGGCGAGGACGACTTCGACATCCTGCGTCGCACGCTGTCGCCCGCAGGCTCCGACGATGGCTACATCTCGATGATCGCCGGCGGCGCCGCCTGGGACTCCACGACCGCGATCCAGCTCGGCTGGATCCTGCGGGGTGAGTTCCCTCACGTCCACCCGCCACTCGGGGATGTGCTGCCCTCCGGCCCGGGCGCGACGCTCCGCTTCGCCGTGCCCCGCACCGCGCCGGTCGAGATCGACCGTGCAGCCGTGCCCCATCACCTGGCGCACGCCGCCCACGCGGTCTACACGCCACCGTTCGAGCGGTGTGTGGCTCTCGTTATCGACGGCGCGGGCGAGCGCTCGAGCATCGACGTGTTCTCGTTCGCCGACGACACCTTCCTTCCGGTGTCGTCGACGAGCGCCGAGCACAGCCTCGGCCACCTCTACAGCACCGTCACCCAGCTGTGTGGCTTCCAGTACTGGGAAGGCGAGGAGTGGAAGGTGATGGGCATGGCGGCGCACGGCCATCGCGTGCCTGAGCTGTACCGGTTCTTCCACGATCGCACCCAGGTTGACGGCCTCCAGGTGAAGCTCGCCTTGGGCCTGTCGTGGATCGACGAGCTGCGCGCGCTGCTTCGCCCCGGGCGCCGCGAGGCCGGCGTCCTCCAGGCGGCGAACCTGGCACGCTCGTTCCAGGACTACTTCGCCGACACCCTCGTGGCACTCGTGAAGAACGTGCACGCCCTGGGGATCTCCGACGACCTCGCCTACGGTGGCGGCTGCGCCCTCAACTCGGCGGCGAACGGGCGCATGGTGCGCGTGACCGGGTTTCGCCGACGCCACGTGCCGAGTGCCCCGGCCGACGATGGCAACGCGCTCGGCGCCGCGCTGTACGAGCGCCATGCGGTGCGGCGCATCCCTCGGACGCCGGCGATCGCCTCGCCCTACCTCGGCAGCACGATCGATCTCGACGAGCTCGAGCGCGCGCTGTCGTTCGCGACGTTTGACGCCGTCCGCATCGACGACGAGCAGGAGCTGTGTGACCGCACAGCCGCCGCCCTCGCGCAAGGCGAGATCATCGGCTGGATCCAAGGACGCGCTGAGTTCGGGCCGCGCGCCCTCGGGAACCGATCGATCCTCGCCGACCCGCGGCGCGAAGACATGCGCGATGTCATCAACCGACGCGTGAAGTTCCGCGAGCAGTACCGTCCGCTCGCTCCGGCGATCTTGCACGAGCACGGCGAGCGGTTCTTTCACGGCTACGAGGAGAGCCCATACATGGAGCGGGCGCTCCCCTTCCGCGACGAGGTGAAGGCGCTCGTCCCCACCGTGGTGCATCTCGACGGCACCGGGCGGCTGCAGTCCGTCACGCGGGAGAGAAACCCCCTCTTCCACGCGCTGATCAGCGCGTTCGAGCGCCAAACGGGCATTCCCGTGCTCGTCAATACCTCCTACAACGTCATGGGCAAGCCGATCTCCCACAGCGCGGCTGATGTGTTGACGGTCTTCGCCACGACCGGGCTCCACGCCGTTGTCGTGGGCCCGTGGTGGATTCGCAAACGCGCCTGACGCTTCGAACCAGATGTGGCAGCTCCATCCGCCCCTCTATCCTCTTTCCATGGCCGAGGAATGCTGGTGCCCCACCTCAGCTCGGCTCCAGCCGATCCTTGAGTGCCTTCACACGGCTTCGGCCCACGGGGAGCCGAGTCCCATCCTTCAGCTCCACTGCCATGCGTGAGCCTTCCAGCGTCTGCAAGCGGGCCACATCCTGGAGGCAGATCAGATAGGAGCGGTGGATGCGCACGAAGTCCGTGGGTAGCAGTGCCTCCAGTCGCTCCAGGCTCTTCTCGCTCAGCTCGGTGCGGCCATCCCGGAGCACCAGCTCCGCGTAGTCCCCCGCACCCTGGATGTAGGCCACGGTCTCCAGGGGCACCAGGACAATGCCTCCGCCCTTGCGCACGGCCAGGGTCCGCAAGGGGGCCGCGGCACGGCCTTGGACGCGCGTGAGGGCCTTGGCCAGGCGCTCCCGTGTGTAGGGCTTGGCCACGAAGTCCAGCACCCCGAGCTCAAAGGCGCGCAGGGCCTGGTCCGCGCTCGCCGACACCACCACCGTGTGGAAGGAACCGGCCGCCGCCTCTTCCAGTAGCCGGAAGCCGTCCTCCCCCGCGAGGTTCAAGTCCAGCAACACCAGCTCCAGGCTGCGCTCGGCCAGGACCTCGCGCGCGTCCGCGAGGCTGGCGCGCACGAGGGGAGTGGGCGCGCCCGGCCCCAGCAGCTCCTGACAGAGCCGCTCCAGGCGCCGGGCCGCTACGGGTTCATCCTCCACGATGAGCACTCTCATGCGGGAACCTCCACCACCGTGGTCCACCCTGCCTCCGTCGGCCCATCCTCCAGGCTCCAGGCTCCAGGGAAGCTCTCCTCCAGCCGCGCCTGGAGATAGCGGGTGCCCGTGCCCTCGCCCAGACTCGGCGTAGCGCCCGTGCAGGTAGGCGCAGTGAAGGTATAGCGCCGGACGCCTCCCGCTCGCGCTTCCTGGAGGCGGAAGGTGACCGGTGCCGTGTAGCGGTTGTGGCTGAAGGCGTTCTCCAGCAGGGTGTGGAGCATGGCCGGGGGCACGGCCGCGTGGCCCTCCACTCCCGGGGCCTCCAAGGTGAAGGCAAGGCCGTAGCGGTAGCCCATGACCTCCAGGTAAGCACGGCAGAGCTCCAGCTCCCGAGCCAGCGAGATAGCCCGCTCGCCTGACACGCTGAGGAGGTGCCGGTACACCGCGCCCAAGGACTCGATGAAGCGCACGGCTTGGGCGGGCTCCGTCTCGATCCACTCGCTCAGGGCCCCCAGCGTGTTCATCAGGAAGTGGGGCTGGATGCTGCGCTTGAGCAGCTCCAGCTGGAGCCGCTCCGAGGCGCGAGTGGCGGCCTCGAGGCGCTGCTGCTGGCGGCGGAGCTGGTAGGCGTGCACGGCGCCCAGGCACAGCAGCAGCCCTCCGAAGGCGAGGAAGAAGCCTCGCTCGGGAAAGCCCAGGGGATCCATGAGGTAGAGCGTCGTCGCGAAGCCCAGGCCTCCCAGGGCGCCCCAGGCGCCAGGTTCCCGGCGCCGCCAGGCTCGCAGCACGATCACGAGAGAAACGCCCAGGGCGATGCCCAGACCCAGGGTGTTCTTGCCATCGAAGCCCGGGACTCCAGAGAGGCAGAGCAGGCTCACGGCAAAGAAACCCCACCAGGGCGCTCGGCGGGGCTCGCCGAAGGCCACATGCAGGGTGGCCGGAAGGAGGACGGCCACGGCCAACGCAGATGCGGACAAGAGCCAGAGCCGGACGATGTGCAACGGATAGAGGTAGCTCGCGAGCCCCCGCCATGCTTCGAGGAGCAGCAGCGCCGAGGCGGCCAGGCAGAGCAGCCCCAGCAGCAGGGTGGTGCGGCTCCGCCGCTCCATGAAGTAGCGCGCCAGGTGGTGCAGTCCCATCAGCACCAGGGCCCCCAGCGTGCTCAAGGCTGGCACCAGCCAGAGCAGGCGGGCTCGGGCAAGCTGGGAGGCCTCGCCCACCTGGAGGCGGTAGAGCGCACCGATAGGCTGGAACCCTCGATGGTGCGCCGAGGCTCGGATCACCATCAGGTGAGAGCCTGGAGTGGCGTGCTCCGGTGGGAGGGGGAGCAGGACGTCCACTCTGCCCGGGAGCTCCTCCTCGGGCGTCCGGCCCACGCGGCCGTTGCGCCCCAGGAGCGCGCCGTCCCACCAGGCCTCCCACGATCCCAACAGGGAGAGCGCCAGGACGGGCGAGGGAGTCCCTGGCTCTCGAGGAGGGACCGGGACCCGAGCGCGGATCCAGAACGGCCCCGGCCCCTCGGCCACTCGCCCCAGGGCCACGGTGCGCCAGCCTTCGCCGCCGGGCGTCAGGGCACGCTCCATGGAGAGATCCTCCGAGTGGACCTCGACCATGCCCTCCTCGGTCGAGGGGATCGGCGTCTCGGCCGAGAGGAAGACTCCCAGGCACCCGATGAGCAACCAGCGCGGCATCACAGCTCCCAGCATACGCAGGCCAGCGCCGCCCGCATCGCACTTGGGCGACGCCACGAGACGTTGGGCGATCACCTCCAGCGCGAGGCCAGGACGGCCCCTAGCCTTGAAGAACACTCACTGGAGGAGATTCATGCAAGCCCTGCTGCTCTTCACCCTGATCGCGCCCCTGGCCCTGGCCCATGCCTCGGGCCTCCAACTGGAGCCCCACACCTTCCGCGCCAAGGATGGCCGGACGGTCGAGGCCGAGCTGGGCACCTTGAAAGTGCCCTTACGTCACGCCCAGACCGAGGGGCCTTCACTGACCCTGCGCTTCGTCCGCTTCAAGAGCACGAACCCGAAGCCGAAGGCTCCCATCGTGTACCTGGCGGGCGGGCCGGGAGGCTCGGGCATCGAGGCCGCGAGAGGGATCCGCCATGAGCTCTTCCTGGCGCTTCGCGAGGTGGCGGATGTCATCGCCCTGGATCAACGAGGCACGGGACAGTCCAACCCCTATCCCGAGCTGAGCCACCCCTGGTCGGTACCGCTGGACCAGCCCGTCAATGAGGCGCTGCTGACAGCGACGCTGAAGGAGGCCGCCACCGAGGCCGCCAAGGAGTGGGCCGCTGCGGGCGTGGAGCTCGGCGCCTACACCACGGTGGAGAGCGCCGAGGATCTGGAGGCCCTCCGGGAGGCCCTGGGCGTGCCGCGTTTGAATCTCTGGGGCATCAGCTACGGGACGCACCTGGAGCTGGCGTACCTGAGGCGCCATGCGGACAGGGTGGAGCACGCCATCCTGGCGGGGGTGGAAGGGCCGGACGACACCTGGAAGCGACCCGCTCAGGCCGAGGCGTTGCTGGACCGCTGGGATGCGCGGCTGCGGGCTCAGGACAAGACGAGCAAGAGACTCCGGAGCCGGCTGCGAGCCCTGATGGTTGAGCTGGAGCGCAGTCCACGCACCGTGAAGTTCACGGACCCGAGGACGGGCGCCACGCAGACATGGATCGCGACCCGGTTCGACTTGCAGCGGGCCACGTTCGAATCCCTGCGGGACCCCACTACCTTCCAGCGCTTCCTGGCGCTGCTCTCGGCACTGGAGGCGGGACACTTCGAGGCGATGGCCCCCTTTGCAATGCTCCTCCGGGGAGGAGCCCTGGAGCCCATGCCGTTGGCCATGGATGCTGCTTCGGGTGTCAGCCCCGCTCGCCGCGCTCGGATCGCCCGAGAGGCGGGCACAGCCCTGCTGGGGGGAGCGGTCAACGCCGGCGTGCCCGAGGCCGAGTGGGTTCCCGGCGTGGTGGACCTGGGCGAAGACTTCCGAGGCCCGCTGAAGGCCGGGGTCCCCGTGTTGCTGATCAGCGGCACACTGGATGGCCGCACAGGGCCGGACAACGCGGAGGCCCTGCGCCCCGGGCTGCCCAGAGCCGTTCACCTGATACTGGAGGGCGCGGGCCATGACGGCCTCTTCCAGTCGGATCCGCGCATCCTGGAGCGCATGAAGGCCTTCCTACGGGGCGAAAAGGTGGCCGATGAGCGCCTCGAGGTGAAAGGCGCACACTGATCACAGCTTGACCCCCGAGCAGGCCGAACGAGAGGGGTTCGTGCTTCAGCAGCATGCGGAGAAGATCCAGGAGCTGTGCGCAAAGCACCGCTTCTACATCAGCATCCGGGATACAGGCGCCCTCAGCCTCCAGCGGCTCAGAGAGGGCTATGCCGCCAAGGGACACCACATCCTGGACAAATCCCTCAAGGAGAAGTCTCTGGATGCGAAGGAGACGGTCCTTCCGAGCGGATTCAGCAGGGACCAGATCCTGGGCATGTGCGGGGGCTTCGTAGGCTACTGGCAGTCGCTCGAGCAGAAGAAGCAGCCGCTCGGTGTGCGGACCGTGGGCAAGTGGCAGCTGAAGCGAAGCGCAGGTGGCGCCCGTTGGAGCCACATCCCGGGCCCTGAGAGATACGACCACTATGTCACCTTCCAGGACATCAAGACAGCGGGTCATGTCCCGCCCGATGCCTACACAGGCGACTACGACATGCACGAGATCCTCGTCTCGGCGGGCAGTGGCCGCTTCATCCGGGCCGTGTCCACCCCCGATGACGTGAGCGAGGAGCGAATGCTCTTTCAGTATCATCTGGTGGGCGAGAGCAAGCTCCGGATGATGTTGCAGCAGGGTTTCAGTATCGGCGCCGCCGCTTTGATCAACAACAGCATCCGCCGCAGTCGCAACTCCGCGGCTGGCCTGGTGGAGGACAAGTTCGCACAGGTCATCCAGCACGGCGCCCAGCACAACTACCCGGCCTTCATGCTCACCCAGGAGCGGGATCACAAGTCCAACTGGGTCCCCAGCCTCATCAGGCCCGATCCCCCCGTCATCGTCTTCTACCCGGACCGCTCCATCCGCATCCTCAAGAAGAACGAGGAGATCTTCACCTACCTCTACGGCCACGCCCATTGCCACGTGTCGCGCTGGTGGACGAGCGAGCAGGAGCGCATCCAGGACAAGCTGACCCGCATCAAGGTGGCTGGCCGCTGGAGCTGATGCTACCTACCCTGGTACATGCTGCTCCTGAAGTGACTTCATTGGGGGCTCCCTGGAGTGGATCAGCTTTCTTCACCTCTCGGATCTTCACATGGGACACCAGGGCTCGCGGCGCTGCGCCCCCAGTACCATCGACCTGCACGTGGGCCCCGGGGACGATCCCCTCAACCTGCTCCAGCCCCTGGAGACGGCGCAGAAGGAGCGGGAGCTGGGGGTGAGGCACCTGGACTACCTTGTCATCTCCGTCTGGCACCACCGCATCACCGGCAATGAGAAGATCCAGGCGGATGCCTTCCTGGGCCGGCTGCTGCAGGCAGACGTCCGGGTGTGCCTCCACGGCCATGTGCATGAGGATCGCGCGGACCTGGTGAACTATCTGGATCCGGTACGCCGGCTCCACGTGGTGGGGGCCGGGAGCTTTGGGGCGCCCACACACCATGGGCCCGAGTCCATCCCGCACCTGTTCAAGCTGCTCGAAGTCTCTCAAAACCTGTCTGACAAGCATACAGGTTCGCGCCCTGCGCCTGCGTTGAGGCCTTCCATGAAGCGCACGACATGCTGAGCAATGGCAACCGCCTGCTCCTCCACCGCGAAGTGCCCGGCATCGAGCAGGTGGAGCTCTGCCTGGGGGAGGTCGCGAAGGTAGGCCCTCGCACCCGCGCTGACAAAGGCCGGATCGTTGCGCCCCCAGACGATGAGGGTGGGCGGCTGGCGAGCGCGCAGGAACGCCTGCCATGACGGATACGCATCGATGTTCGCCTGGTAGTCCTGGAAGAGCTGCACCTGGATCGCGCGGTCCTCAGCTGTCGCTAGCAACGCGAGGTCGTGGGTCCAGGTGTCGGGGCTCATGCGCTCGCGCTTTTCCCCTGGCACATCCCGGAGGTATTGCCGCTCTCGGATGGCTGTGGCGCTGACGGTCTGGGCGAGAGCTGCGAGGCCAGCCTCGGACCTGTCCTCGTGGGCGCGTCGAAAGAACTGTCGACGATCCTCAGTCAGGCCGTCGAGGTACGCGTTGGCATTCTGAACGACAAGTCCACGCAGTCTCTCGGGGTGAGCGAGAGCGACACGAAACCCGACCGGCGCGCCGAAGTCCTGCATGTAGATCACGTATTGAGTGAGCCCCAACGCTTCGACGAAGCCCGTGACGTACTCTGCCAGGAGATCGAACGTGTACGTGACCTCCTCGGGGCTTGGGTGGTCGCTGAAGCCCGAACCCAGGTAGTCCGGTGCCACAACACGGTATCGGCCTGACAACAGAGGGATCAGCTCTCGATAGGTATGGGACGATGACGGATAGCCGTGGAGCAGGAGCAGGACGGGACGATCCCTGCTTCCCGCTTCGCGATAGAAGATCCGGCGCCCACGCACTTCGACGGTGCGGTAGTAGGTCTTCTCCGGCCAGCTCGCCTCGGGCGTTGCAGCCGCGGTGGCTCCGCCTCCGCCTGGCCCGATGGGCGAAGGGGCTGGCACCACCGCCCGACCGCCGCAGCCCACGAGCACAGCTGCAAGAACGGTGACCATCCACCGGCCGGCGACTCGGCTGGTACTTGCAGATCCGAAGCCCCTTCCAGCCGCAGCATCAGTGCCCCCGGCAGCCTTCTTTTCAGCGTCCATATTGCTGATCCCTCGGGTTTCTCCTGCGTGCATCTAACCCCTCTGAGCCGGGTTTGACGGTTATAACCCGACATGGTAACCGGTCAATACGGTGTTCGATGGTTAGTGACGCGTCGCGATTCCTTTGGCTCGGCAATCACCGGGCGCTCGATTTCCTCAACACCGAGCCCGTGGTGCGCGGCCGCCGCGTAGACTTGCTCCCAGATCTGCGCGGCCTGGTGGACTGGTCCCAAGAGGCGGGCTTCCTCGATGGAGAGGCCGCAGGCGTCGTCCTCGATCGATGGGAGGGGTCAAGCGAGGGTGCAAGCGTTCTCGAGCAGGTGCAGCAGCTTCGGAGGGCATTGCACGCTCTCGTCGAGCGGTTGCGAGAGCGCAAGTCACCAAGCCAGAAAGCCATCGATGCGATCAACGCCATCCTCCGCCTCGATGCGGGGTACGCGGAGGTCGTGCGTGTGCGCGGAGAGTTCAGGCGCCGCTTCCACGCTCACATCCATGAGCCGGCGCAGCTCCTCCGCCCCGTCGCTGAGGCCGCCTCGAGCCTCCTCTGTGGTGCGGACCCGGAGCTCATCAAGCGCTGCGGCAACCCCGACTGCGTCCTCTACTTCTACGACGCCTCGAGGAACCACGCGCGACGCTGGTGCAGCATGGATCTGTGCGGCAACCGGATGAAGGTGGCCGCCCACTACCTCCGGCAGCGCAACGGCGGAGGAGCCTCTCAGGGGTGACACGCGTGAGGGTGGGTCCTGCTCCAGGCCCGCCTGCGCTGATACGAGCGAGAACAGGGCTCCCGTGCCGGCCCCATCGGCAGCCGTGCACTCATTGGACACGACGCAGACGACTCACCCGTCGGGATTCAGCCTGGGAGCAAGGCTCTGGAACATGCGGGTTGCAAACGCGATCAGCGCCCTCACACGCGGTACCGTGCGCGTCTCGCGATGAACCCCGAGCCACAACGTGCGCTCGGGCGGCGGAGTGGGCGGCGCCAGGAGGCGCAGGTTCGGCGTCGAGTCCCCCAGGAGGCGAGGCAGACACGCGATGCCCCCGCCTTCGGCGGCCATGGCAGCTTGGGCTTCCCGCCCGTTGCTGCGGGCGACGACTCGCGCCTTGCTCGCGATCTTCGCCAGCCAGGGCAGGTCCGCGATCGGCGTCTGTCCGTTGCTCATCGCGATCAGCGAGTGCCCTGAGCACGCGTTCTGGAAATCGGGCACCCCGTGCTGTGCGAGGTACTCGCCCGACGCGTAGAGGCCGAAGGCAATGCGTGCGACCTTACGCTGGAACACCTCGCGATGCGTGAACGCGGCGGGCCTGAAGGCGATGTCTGCCTCGCTCTTGGGAAGGCTCAGCCAGCGCACGTCCGCCACGATCTCGAGCGTGATCGCGGGATGCTGCTTCATGAAGGGAACCAGGGCGGGGCCCAGCACCCGCACCGCCAGCCACTCGGACGCCGTGATGCGCATCGGCCCTTCGAGCCCGGCGTCGCGCCCGGTGGCCGCGCGCTCCAGGGCCAGCGCGTCCTGCTCCATGCGCTCTGCGTGAGAGCGCACCGTCTCTCCCACGGCCGACAACGCGTAGCCACCGGGCGTCCGGCGAAACAGCCTAGCCCCCAGGCGTCGCTCGAACGCCTGGATGCGCCGTCCGACCGTGGGCTGACTGACCTTCAGCTCGCGAGCCGCCGCCGAGAGACTGCCGCAGCGTGCGACCGCGAGGAAGATCCGGAGGTCGTCCCAGTCAAGCATTGCTCCGTCACACGAGCTGCCAGCGGACCGTGCCCATGCGCTGACGCATGGCGAGTATACGCGGCTGGTGGATGGCTGCACAGCGCCTCCCCGCGCATGCTCACCGCATGTCAACTGACCGCAGACAGTTCCTCCGCCTGGCGGCGCTGTCACCTCCGCTCTTGCTCGCGGAGGCGTGTGCAGCCAACACGGGCCTTCCGCCAGGGGTCGCGGCGACCAGGAGGCGCATCAAGGCGCTCGCCTTCGATGCCTTCCCCGTCTTCGATCCGCGTCCCATCTTCGCACTCACCGAACAGCTCTTTCCCGGCAGAGGCGCGGAGCTCGGCGTGCTCTGGCGGGCCCGGCAGTTCGAGTACACCTGGTTGCGCGTCGCCGCACAGCGCTACGCGGACTTCTGGCAGGTGACCCAGGAGGCACTGGTGTTTGCCGCCAGAACCCTGAAGCTCGACCTCGACGAGCGGCGCCGCTCCCGCCTCATGCACGCCTATCTCGAGCTCGGCGCCTGGCCCGATGTGAAGCCCGCTCTCGACTCGCTGAAGGCAAGTGGCTTGCGACTCGTGTTCCTCTCCAACTTCACGCCCCCCATGCTGGACGCGGCGATTGCGAACGCCGGCCTCCAGGGCCTGTTCGAGCACGTCCTGAGCACGGATCGGGTGAAGAGCTACAAGCCGGACCCGCGCGCATACCGCATGGCGATGGATGCGCTCGGCTTGCAGCGGGAGGAGATCCTGTTCGTCCCCTTCGCTGGCTGGGATGCCGCGGGCGCCAGGTGGTTTGGCTACCGCACCTTCTGGGTCAATCGCGCCGGCGCGGCCGGCGAAGAGCTGGGCGTCACCGCCGATGGTGCGGGCGGCGACTTGAGCGGCCTGGTCGACTTCGTCCGCGCGAGCTGATCACGGCTGCCGTTGGCCTGAGTCCACCCCGAAGCCGCTGTCAGAGAGCCCGCTGGGCGGCTCAGCCGTGGGTGGACATGAATTCACGGATGCGCAGTCCGACGGCATCCGGTTTCTGCATGATGACCCAGTGGGTGGCGTCGGGGATCTCCTGAACGGTGAGATCCGGCGCGAGCTTCTCCAGACCGTCCAGCCCGCTCCGCACGACGTAGTAGTCTCCGTCTCCCCTCACCACAAGCACGGGGAAGCTCACCTTCCACTTCTCCGGGGGGAGCCCCTCCAGGATGGTGCTGCCGCCCGGGAATTGTCCGTTCGGAGGGCCGAGCTTCATGGCTCGATAATAGTTGAAGGAGCCCGTGAGGCCCCCCGTCTTCCAGCTCTGGAACCACTCGGCGACGTCCTCCTCCGTGAGCGCGGAGCCAGGCCGGCCGGCCTCCACGAAGACGTTCTGCCGCTGGAAGGCGAAGTCGTCGCCCGTGAGCGTCGTCCCGGCATCCGGGGCCTGGAAGAGCAGCATGTACTGGCTGATCTGCTGCTGCTGTGGGTTCTCGCGCAGCTCGCGATCGAACAGGGCCGGGTGCGTCATGCTGATAGAGACGAGGCGGCGGACGTACTCCGGGTGGTAGAGCGAGAAGGCCCAGGCCACCAGGGCGCCCCAGTCATGGCCCACCAGCGTGAGCTTGCGCAGGCCCAGGTGGTCCGCCAGTCCGCGGATGTCGCCCACGAGGTGATGGATGCTGTACTGCTCGAAGTCCTTGGGCTGGGACGTCAGGTTGTAGCCGCGCATGTCCGGGGCAATGACCTGGTGGTCCTTCGAGAACTCCTTCATCAAGGGCTTCCAGACGCCCCAGTACTCGGGGGCGCCGTGGAGAAACAGGATGGGCTCACCCGCACCGTGCGTCACGTAGTGCATGCGGATGCCGTTGATGTCCGCGTAGGAGTGCTGCATGTCGTTCGATCTCCTCTCAGCTCGGAGCACTCGTGTCACCGGGCGCCCGGGGATGCATGATCCCCCTTCGTGTCGCAGCATACAATTGAATGGTCCACGGCTGACGCCGAAGCTACCGCGGGGAGGCACCCGGTACACCGACGCAAGGTGGGTGAGCCCCAGCTGGCGTGAATGCGAAATCCGTCATGTTCATTCGCGGAGATCCGTGGGCAAACTCCACCCCATGCAGGAACAACTGATCACCCTGCTCGCCGGTCGCCGCGGCCACTTCCAGATGGAGTCCGGCTACCACAGCGAGAGCTGGTTCGACCTCAACCGGCTGTTTCGGCCGGAGAACCGCGCCCAGCTCGAACCCTTCACCGCCGAGCTCGCCCGCCGCCTCGCCGCGCACCGCATCGACGCCGTCTGCGGCCCGATGACCGGCGGCGCGAAGCTGGCCGAGCTCATCGCCGCCGAGCTCGGCATCGCTCACTTCCACGCCGACCGCTTCGAGCCGCCGAACGCCAGCGGCCTCTTCCCGATCCAATACGTCATTCCCGAGACCGAACGCGAAAAACTCCGCGACCGCTCCGTCGCCATTGTTGACGATGCCATCAGCGCCGGCTCCGCCGTGCGAGGCACCTACTCCGATCTCCTCACCTGTGGCGCCAGACCCGTCGCCCTCGGCGCCCTCTTCATCTTCGGCGAAGCTGCCAGCCATTTCGCCGCCGACCACCACCTCGCATTGGAGGGCATCGCCCTCATGTCCTTCAGCCTGTGGAAACCCGCCGACTGCCCGCTCTGCAAAGCCGGCACGGTGCTCGAAAAGGTCTCCGACGCTGTCTGACGCGAAGCCCGTGCGGCATGAGGTAGACGTCATCAACTTATAGGTTGCACATTCCTTTACGAGGATTCGCCGCGCGAGCCTGGGCTCTCGTCGAAGCCCGGCGCATGGAGCGCAGTCCAGCGGGCGGGGTTCTTGATCCCCTGCTCGCCCATCAGAGCATCAGCGGCCTCGACGAGCGCCCGCCCTGCGTCGCCACCGAGCAGCTGCCCCTTCCGCCGCCGCGCGCAGGCCGCGTGCAGCGCCATGTCCGCCGCGTCGAAGCCGTGGATGGCGGCGTCCAGGTGCTGCACGGCCTCCTCAGGGCGCCCACGGGCTCCATGGATGCAGGCACGAAGGAGCGATGCGGTCGCATCCGCCCAGGCCGTCCCCTCATTCGCCAGGCGCGCGGCGTCTTCCTCCGCGGCCCTGAGGAGCCGTTGCGGGTCGCCGCCTTGCCGGGCATGGGCCGCGGCCACGGCGGTGTTGCCCCGCAGCAGCGTGATGAAGATCCGCAGGAACTGGATGCGCAGCATGTTCGAGGCCTTCAGCGCGGGCCAGGCCCGGGCCAGCCGCTCTCGCGCCGCAACGGCGTCACCCGCGTACAGCTCATAGTGGGCCTCTCCGTAGAGGGCCCAGTAGTGCATGAGATGGAAGCCGTGCTGGGACCAGCGGCTGATGGTCTCGCGCATCTCCGCGCTGGCCCGCGCCACGTCGTCCGCTGCGATGGGCTCGTACCATGTGTGGAGCCGCGAGTACGTTGCCGCGTACAGGTCACCGCGATCGAGTGCGCTGCGGATCTGCGTGTGGACGAGCCCGGTGACCTCCTGGAGCCGGCCCATCCAGAGCAGGGACACCTGGCGGAAGACCACGCCGGTGTGGACCTCCCAGGACGCCCCGGTGCAGCGCGTGCGGAAGATGTCGCGGGCGCGAGTGGCGAGCTCGGCCGCCACCTTCCACCGGCCAAGGCACATCTCCACCGCCGCCTGGCAGCTCTCGACCGTGCCGAGGACGAAGGGATCGTCGAGGCGCTCTCCAATGTCCCTCGCCTGTGCGAGGAGCCCCTGAGCCCGGGCCTCGGTCGCCTTGCCTTGCACTCCCAGGTTCGTGGCGTAGTGGCAGAGCCCGAGCGCCACGCGTCGGGGCTCACCACTCTCGAGCGCGAGCAGGAGCTCCTTCGTCATGAACACGAACCCGTAGAGGGGGTCCACCAGCACGAAGCCTTTGCCCGCCGAATAGCAAGTGTCGATGCGGAGGAGCTGCTCGGCGGGGACCTCCGCTGCCGCACGCTCGCGAAAGCGAGTGCCGCGCAGCCGGAGGTGGGCCAGCCTGACCAGGAGCGAGAGGATGGCTCGAGTGGTCGTCTTCGGGTACCCAACGCCCACCCCGGTGAGCACATCCCTCAGCACGCGGGCCCCTTCATCGATGTGCCCGCTCACCAGGAGCTGCTCCGCAGCCCGGCGCCGCAGCTCGATCGCCTCGGCCGCTTGCCGCCCCTCAGCGGCTGCAAGCAGCAGAGGGGCTGCCTCCGCGCCTCGGCCGGCATTGACGAGCGCATCCGCCAGCCGGAGCCGGAGCTGCGCCTCTTGATCGGGGGCGGCCCAGGAGAGCGCACGCCTGTAGAGCCCGGCGGCACGCTCGAACGCCAGCGCGGCCTCGGCTCGCTCCGCAGCGAGGAGGGCGTACCTCACGGCGCGCGAGGTCTCCCCTGCCCCCTCGAGGTGGGCGGCCAGCATCTCGGGGTCGGTGTCCTCGCTCGTCTCGAGGACGGCGGCGAGGCAACGATGGCAGTCCCGCAGCCGCGCCTCATCCAGCGCGCTGGTCACCGTCTCGCGGATGCGATCATGGTAGGGCTCGGCCAGATCGCGGGGCCTCGCTCCATGCGTGCGGATGAAGTGCTCGGCGCGGAGAACACCGAAGGCCGTGGTCGTGTCCGAGCTCAGCCCGGCCGCGCTCGCAGCCAGCCCTTGCTCGAACGGCCGGGTCGCGACCGAGAGGATCTCCAGGAGCCGGCGGACCTCCTCTGGGAGCTGATGCACGCGGTGCAGGAGCACGTTCTCCAGCGAGAGTCCTTGGAGCGCCGCCTCACTCGCACCCTCCCCCCGTGCGCGGACGTGCCGCACGAACTCCGAGATGAAGAAAGGGCTGCCGTCCGCTTCGCGGGCGATCCGGGTGGGCAGCTCCATCGCACTCGAGCCGTGCGGTCCCAGGAGCGTGCGCGCCAGCTGGGAGCCTGCTTCCACGGAGAGCCGATCGATCTCGATCCTGCGCAGCTCGCCGAGGTTCAGCGCCCTGCTCTCGCTCAGGTGCTGGAGTGCCTGGAAGAACTCGCTCGTCTCCTCCTCTTCGCTGCGATAGCTGCAGAGGAGCAACAGCGGAGGCGCCGGTGGCGAGAGCAGGCTTGCCATGAGCCTGGCACTGTCAACGTCACCCCACTGGAGATCGTCGATGTGGAGCACCAGCCGTTGCTGCTGGGCGAAGCGCTGGAGCAGCTCCTTGAGGGCGTCAAAGGCCCGCTGCCGCGACTCGCTCCGGTGCTCATCGAGCGCGCGCTGCTCCGGAGGCTCGGGGAGCGCGCCGAGCCCTCGGAGCACGGGGAAGATGCGTGCCAGCTCGTGGATGTTCTCCGGGAGCAACGCGGCCAGCTGGGAGGCGGGGAGCTCGTCCAGGCGTGCCACCAGGGCGTCGACGAGGCTGTCCCACGCCTTGTAGGGCACGCTCTCGCGCTCGTAACAGCGCCCCGCGAGGACCACGGTGTCCCTTCGGCCGTGAAGCTCCTCCAGGAAGTGGTGGATGAGCGCCGTCTTGCCCATCCCCGAACGGCCGCTGACATAGACGGTCACCCTGTGGCCCTGCCGGACCGACTCGAAGGCCTGATGGAGCTGAGCGAGCGGCTCCTCCCGGCCGAGGAAGGGGGAGGTGTCCGGCGCGGCCGGCTCGGTCTCTGCACGGGCCTCTCCACCGTCAAGCCGGCGGAGGATCTCGCTCCCCGAGGGACGTCGCGCGGGAGACCGGCTCAGGCAGTCCATGCAGAGCAGCTCCAGATCCTCCGGAATGCCGTCAGCCAGGGAGGAAGGAGGCGGCGGCGTCCCTGACAGCTTCGTCCTCAGCATCGTGCTGGGGCGGCCCGTGAACGGGAGCTGCCCGGTGAGCGCCTGATAGAGCATGGTCCCTACGGCGTACCAGTCGCTCGCTGGCGTCAGCGCTCCCGCGGAGATCTGCTCCGGGGCCATGTACGCCGGTGTGCCAGCCACCTGCCGCGCGCCGCGAGGGTCCTGCGCGATGGCGAGACCAAAGTCGAGGATGACGACGCGGCCGGCGGGAGTGACGAGGACGTTGCTCGGCTTGAGATCCCGGTGGAGCTTGCCGGCGGCGTGGATGGCGAGGACGCCTTGGACGAGCTGCCGGAGCGCGGGCCGCAGCCGCCCGAGGTCGCACCAGGGGGCGGATGCACGCGTCCGCGGGATGGGCTGTCCTTCCCCCCCCGTCTCGAGCGCCGCTCCGAGGCTGCCGGAGCTGACCGGGGTCTTCGGCACCTCATCCCGGGAGGGGGACGTATCCGCGAGGCGAGCCGCCGTGAACGTGTCCGAGTCCGCGAGTGCCGGTGACTCGGTGCGCACCCATACGGAGAAGCTGACGCCGCTGACGACCTCCATCGTGAGGAACCAGTGGCCGTCCTCCGAGATGAGCTCATGGAGCGTGACCAGGTTCGGATGGACCACATGTGACAGCGAGCGAAACTCGTTCTTCAGGGAGGAGAGGCCGGCAGCATCCAGGCGGCTCAAGGTCTTCAGCGCCACGGGCACGCCGCGCTCGACATCATGCGCGAGGTAGACGATGCCCATGGCCCCTTCGCCCAGGCGGCGCTGGAGGGCGAACCGGGAGTTCCCGCGAAACTCCGGCGTGGAAAGCGGATTCATTCGATTCGGGTGTAGCGCGGAGAAAGCAGGTGCGCCGAGAGATCCTATGTGACTCCCCCCGGTTTGGACAGCCGGCCCGACGCGCGTGTGAAGGACGGCGGAGCCCCCGAAGCTGACAGGCCGAGGCTGCCTCTGCTCGCAAGACGATAAAAGGAAGTAGGAAGACTTGAGCGACGACTCGACCTGGAGCAGGTTCTGGGCCACGGCGACGCAGGTCCAGCCAGTCGCCGGGTTCCAAATACCCACCTTGCTGAGGAGGATTCATGAAATACGTCGACGGCTTCGTCATACCCGTACCGAAGAAGAACCTGCAGGCCTACCGCCGCATGGCCCTGAAGGCGGGGAAGGTCTGGAAAGAGTACGGCGCGCTCGAGTACATCGAATGCGTCGGTGATGACGTGAAACCTGGAAAGCTCACGTCGTTCCCGCAGAGCGTGAAGCTCAAGGCGGACGAGACCGTGGTGTTCTCGTGGATCGTGTACAAGTCTCGCGCGCATCGCGATCGCATCAACAAGAAGGTCATGAAGGATCCGCGCATGACCGCCATGATGGACCCGAAGTCCAATCCCTTCGACAGCAAGCGGATGATCTACGGCGGCTTCAAGACGCTGCTCGAGCTCTGAGCGGCTCGCTGCTCTGGCGCGAGCCCCGAGGGGCCCGTTGCCCAAGGGGACAGCCGGGGACAATCCCAGATGCGAGACGCGGCAATCCCATCCACGGACACCGAAGCGCTTGAACTCCAGATAAGGCGCTTCCGGGCCACCGGAGCATGGGGCTTGCAGCCTTGTCGCCGGACATGTCCCCTCCCCTCCCCTCCCCCCCGGCCGCGAATGCCCATCCCGTCGACGCAGGTGAGCGCGTCGTCCTCCTCGACACGCTGCGCGGCTTCGCGCTGTGCGGCGTCTTCGTGGCCAACGTCTACCTGTGGTTCAGCGGGCGCATGTTCCTGTCGCGCGCCCAGCTCGACGCGTTCCTCAAGGACGCGTCCTGGCTGGACACCGTCATCCAGTACGCCTTTGGCCCGCTGATTGCCGGCCGGTTCATCACCATCTTCTCGTTCCTGTTCGGCCTGGGGTTCGCGGTGCAGCTTGGGCGCGCCGAGCGCCGCGGCATCTCCGTCGTCCCGCTCTACACGCGGCGGCTGGTGGTGGGGCTGGGCCTCGGCCTCGCGCACCTCTTCCTCCTCTTCCAGGGTGACATCGTCAGCACGTACACCTTGCTGGGCTTCACGCTGCTGCTGTTCTACAGGCGTACGGACCGCACCCTCCTCCTCTGGGCCGCCGCGCTCATCTTCCTCGGCCCCCCGCTCTGGAACGTGGCGCTGCGGCTGCCACAGTGGCTCGGCTCGCCAGGCGCCGCGGAGGCCGCGAAGGCCGCCTCCGAGCACTCCACCGCCCTCAGGGCCCAGGTACTGGAGGCCTTCTCGCACGGCTCCTGGCTCGACACGGTGCGGATAGGCGCGGCGTACTACTTCGGGGACTTGTTCAAGCAGCTCAGGATCTTCCTGCCCGTCATCGTCGGCCGCTTCCTGCTGGGACTGTGGGCGGGGCGCCGCCGCCTCTTCCACGACGCGCCCCAGCACCTGCCCTTCTTTCGCCGGCTGCTCGGGTGGAGCCTGGTGGCGGGCATCATCGCCAGCGGCGTGGGCATACTCGTCGGGCAGCTCATCTCCCGCAAGATCATCAACCCCGAGGCGCTCCCGTGGCTGCCGCTGGCTCTGGGGCCGGTGCGCCATCTCGCGGAGCTGGGGATGGCGGCCACCTACGTGTCGGGCATCACCCTGCTCTCCCAGCGCGACGCGTGGCGCCGGCGGCTGGTGGTGCTCGCCCCCCTGGGCAAGATGGCACTCACGAACTACCTCATGCAGTCGGTGCTGGGCGTGCTCCTCTTCTATGGATACGGGCTGGGGCTCATGGGCAAGCTCGGGTCGGCGGCGCAGCTGGCACTGGCCGCGGCGCTTCTTGCCCTCCAGATCCTCCTCAGCCAGCTGTGGCTGGCGCGCTTCCGCTTCGGCCCCGCCGAGTGGGTGTGGCGCTCGCTGACGTACGGCAAGGCGCAGCCCATGCGCAGGGCCTCCCTGCCCGAGGACCGGGCGCTGCAGGCTCCCGAGAGCGCCAAGGAGTGAAGCAGCACGGCCTGGACCACCGGAGAAGCAGAGCCGCTAGCCCGGGCGTCTCCCCCGGAGTCTCCGGCTCAGCCACTCGACGCCCGCCTCGCCAACGACTTGAAGCACGATGTAGGCGGGCACGCCCAGGATGAAGAGCACCGCCCAACCAAGAGGTGTCGAGGGGCTGTACGGGAAGAGGTCTGCTCCAGGTGTGCCTCGCCCCGGAGCGTATCCTGCCTCAGGCAACGCCTGTCTGCGAGCCCTCCATGCTCAGTGTGCGTGGAGGCCGTTCTCGACGAGCCAGGACATGCTCTCCGTGGCCGAGTTCGCCGCCCGCAGGGCGCCCAGCAGCGCCAGCGCGTCAGCGAAGGAGAGCGCCTCGAGCCGATCCTGTGTCCTGGCATCCAGGCCCTGGAGGATGGACTCGGAGGCGCCGAGCAGGTCCGCCACCGGGATCTGCGTCTCCTCGGCATGGGCGAGGAGCCCCTTGCTCACGTCCTCCGGCAGCGCATCGAGCACGATGCGCGAGAACGTATCCCCTGCATCCAGCTTGCGGGCCCCCACCCGGGCCCACTCGACGAACTCGCTGTGGGATGTGCGGCCCCTGTCGGCGACGGTGAGCTCCACACCGAAGCGAGAGGCCACCGCGGCGAGCTCGCCCAGGAGGGCAGTATCGAGCCCGTCATGGCGCTGCTCCTCCTCTGGGAGTGGTACGCCCACTCGCATGAAGTCCGGGCGAGCCCCTGCCTTCTCCAGGGACTGGAGGTAGTTGCGAAGTCCCTCTGCCGAGGTGCGCCCACCGGCGTTGCGAGGCGCGGTGAGCTCCACCGCCACCCCCTTGCCCATGGTGGCCTGCACGAGATCCCGGCAGGCCTGGACGCTGTTGGCCACCCCCAGCCGCGAGCCATCGAGCGACAGCAGCGAGAAGCCAGCGTCGAGCAGCTTGCAGGCCACGGCATAGGCCTGCTCGAGAGCGGCCGGGCTGGAGGAGTTCAAGCGGAGAGGACCGGCCTGCAGGAAGAAAGGCTTGCGGTGCAGCCCCTCCCCCTCGTTCTTCAGAGCGGTGATGAAGGCCTCCGCCGCGACAGGGCGCTCATAGAGGGCCGGACAGCTCAGGCCGATGACGGCGTCAAGCTCCCGCGCGGCCCTCAGCAAGCCCGCCATCACGGGGGGAATCAGCACCGGCACGCACAGCAACGGAACGCGCCGCTCCAGCAGCGCGCGCCCGAGCCGCCGCGGCTCGAGAATGGGCAGCGTCGAGCCCTGTCCTAAACGGCCCACAACGTTCGCCGGCCTCAGCCTGAGAATCCTCTCGTGGTCGTTCATGACCGTCATTGTCACGAACAGCCCCGAGTGGATTCCACCTGCCTGCCAAAAAAGAAGAGGAACGTGTTGCTGAGTCCTCCTGGAAGGCACACGTCCTTACACACTGCGGGCCGTCGGAGCAGAACATTGCATCCGCGGTGCAGTCACTGCAGCGTCTTGACCCACGCCTGGATGGCCGAGAGGCCGTCGTCGTCCGCGATCTTCGAGGCGATGGGCGGCATCTGCTCCGTCGTCCCGCGGATCGTCATGCGATGCACGATGCAGCTCCCCTCCGGGTTGCCCGGGCTGATGCGCATCGTGACGCCCGGCGTGACGAACTTCTCCACTGGCACGCGCACGCCTGTCTTCCAGGTCCCCGTGTCCTCCACGCTCGTGTCGGTCACCGAGAGCTGGAGCGTGAACGGGTTGTTGAACTCGATGCCCTGGGGGTTGTGGCAGTTGCCGCAGTTGGCGTGCAGATAGCCCAGCGCCTTGGACGCCACGGCATCTCCAGGCACCTTGAGCGCTGGCACCGCGGTGCTGAGCCGGCCCTCCGCCACCAGCGTCTTGAGCGTCACCCCGGCCCCGTCGTGGTTGAGCTGCAGGGCGCTGAAGCCCAACGCGCGCTCCGGCAGGTAGTTGTGGCAGGAGGTGCAGCTCTTGGCCGCTGGGATGTTGTGCGTAGACCCCTGCGCGTTGACGACGCCATACTGCACATAGTCCGCGTCGGACCCATCCTCGCGCCAGGCATAGGCCGCGAGGATGAAGTCCTTGGGCCTTGTCCCATAGCGCGCGATGAACCGCGTCTCGAGGAGCTTCCCGTCGACGACGAAGTCCTTCCACAGCCGCGCGCCCACGGGGAGCACCCAGTGATCCATGTCACTGGTCTCGATGGGGCACCCGTCCGGGATCTGCACGTATCGGGTCTTCTCCGCGTTATCGGACCAGAGGGTGAAGGCGGGCTCGAACTTCCGCACGTTCGGTGCGAGCGTCCGAGCCCGGATGTCCTGGAAGAGCCCCGTCGCCGACAGCGTGGGCGGTACCACTCCCCCCTCCAGACCCGTCTGCAGATCCCCGCAGGCCACGTTCTGCTGTGGCTCCGGATCAGGCTCGAGCGTGCCCGAGGAGCACGCCGCGAGGAGGCACGCCGCGAAGAGACATGCCAGGGACAGGGGCTGCTTCACCCCAGGAGAGGACCGACGACTGAGAGTGACGAGGTTCATCATGACGGCTCTTCTAATCAGATCCCGCTCGTGAGGCAGGCCGAGTTTGCCGCTGGCGCCGCACACTTGTCAGTGGAGCAGGTCTGGCAGGAGCCGCAGTCCGCAGCCGCCGTGCAGCTCGCGCCCACGCACTCATTGCTGGCGGTGCTGCACGTCTCGCCCCCAGCCATGTTGCAGTCCGTGTCCGCGGTGCAGTAGCGGGCCGGCTCCTGGGTGAGCTTGTCGGCGGCGCCCGTGCGCGGGACCTGGTTCTTGAGGTAGGTGAAGATCGCCTTCAGGTCATCCTCGGTCGCACTCTTCAACCCCTCCGCGATGCCGGACATGGGGTGCGCCAGCTTCCGGGTCGTCGAACCTCGCGTGACCATGCCCGTCGTGATGATGGCCTTGAACTGCTCATAGGTCAGCTTGGGAATGGCGCCGTTGTTGGCGCCCAGCAGGTTGGACGTCATGGAGCGCGTGTACTTCTGCAGCGCGTTGAGGCCCGGCGGCACGACGAAGTTCTGCCCACCCGTCAGGAACCTGTCCGTGGGGATCTTCTGGTTCATGGGATCCCGCTGCGGGTTGGTGTGGCACCCGCTGCAGTCGCCCAATGCGTTCACCAGGTAGCTGCCGCGCGCGTACAGGGCGCGATCGCTGGTGCTCAGGCTCGCGAGCCCCGGCGGATCCGCCAGCGTCTGGAGCGCCAGGCCCCGCTCCTGGTTGAGCGTGTCCGAGTCACTCTCCGCGGGCAGCGCCCGGGAGATCTCTCCATCGTTGTACGAGCTGGGGAAGGGCACCGGCCGCGCCGCCGCTGCAGCGCCCTTGAGATCGTCGGGCACCGGGTTGCGGACCGCGGGGACCTTCTTCAGGTACGCGTAGATGGACTTCAGATCCTCCTCGCTCATCCACCGGAAGGTCTGCCAGGGCATGACAATGAGCTGCTCGGAGGCGTTATCGCTCTTGAAGTCCTTGCCCGTGCGCATGGCCTCGACAAACTCGGCCTCGGTCAGCTTCATGCCGGTGTCGGGATCCGGCGTGAGGTTGCGGCCGTAGACGATGTCGCCCGCGGCGCTGATCTGGAAGGGCAGACCCCCGCTGAGGTACTTGGGCGGCCCGCTGGGCGAGGGCGTCTGGTGGCAGTCCTGGCAGACGATCACGTTCACGTAGTAGCTGCCGAGACCGATGCGCTCCTTCTCCGCGTTCGTGAGGCCGTTCACATCGAGCTCGAACGGCGCGATGGTGAGCCCCTTCTCCGCCTGGGCCGAGAGCGGCTTCTCCTCGGGTGGCTTCTCGTCGTCCTTGCACGCGGCGGTACCGAGCAGGCTACCGGCCAGGATCAAGGAGGCGCAGGAGCGCAACCACTTCCCTCCTCGAACAGCGCGCGGGCTGATGAATCGATCGTTCTGCACAGTTTGCTCCGGTATGGGGTGAAGCCCTCGAAGGCGCGCGTGAGCCTGCCGTTCCCTCGTCAGGGCCCCTCACGGTGCCCTAAGTCCGAGGCATCCTCAAGGAGGAGGGATCGCCAGAACCCCAGGGCGGCTTGGAGCGCCGCGACTCTTCATCGAGGAGACCGACGGCCGATACTTGCTCCTGTACACTCACAGCGTGGGTCCGCCCCCTCCTTCCTCCATACTCCCCCTGAGCCTGGCCGGTCCGTTGACGCTACGCCCGGCTGCTCGAGGCGGAGAGGATCGGGGTGCTCGAGATCACGAACTGCCGCAGCCTGAACTCCGCTCCCTGCCCGAAGACACGGTGGCTGAGCTGGCTCTTCTCGTCAACGAAGCCACTCCCCGCTGCATCCTGCGTTGAAGGGAGCACGTAGTAGCCGGGCTTGCCCGTGAGGCGCACGAGGCCGCGACCGTCCTGGAAGGCATCGAGCAGGGTGAACATCCCCATGCCCCCGTTGAGCTGGCGGATCTCGACGTCCTCTTCCTGTCCACCGTGATCGGTGATGAGCCACCGCGAGTCGAGGCGGCGGCCGATCCGGTCGACTCGGAACACCTCTTTGTCCTCGAGGAGCCACCGCACCACTCCCGCCGCCCGGTCATAGGTGATCTTCACGTGGTGCATGGCCTCCGGGGTCCGCTGTGCCACGGGGATGGAGTACGTGAAGGCCGCATAGGGATGCTGCGGTGTCCGCATGAGGGCCAGGCGCTCATAGATCGCGTACACCCGCTCGTTGGTGAACATGTAGTTGAAGATGATGCAGCTCTCGAGATCGAGCGTGTTCTGGCCGAACATCGCCAGGCGCAGATCATCGTCGCCGTTCTGCACCGCCGAGCCGAACGGGTGGGCCCGCGTGCCGAACGTCCGGCCGGTGATCCACGTCTCGAACGCGAGTTCCTGGCCACGTACCGCATCGAAGCCCGGGAAGCCCGTGGACGCCTTGTGGGTGGTGTAGGCCAACCACTTGCAGTGATCGAACTGCCCGGGAGGATCATTCTCACCCTTCTCCGGAGCCAGCGAGAGGGTAAAGGCCGGCTCGCCGGTGGTGGAGTTCCTCCCAGGTGGAACCACCCGCAGCCCCTCTAAAGAGGGGGCAGCAATGCCGTCATTGGCAACGAAGGAACCGGCCACGAAGTGGGTCCACCGCGCATCGGGAGTGCCCACCACGAAGGGGCCGTCGAAGCGATCCCAGACCGTATGGTGCGGCTCCAGGAGCGAGTGGAGAGGGGCTGCTGCTATCGGGGCCTGCTGCGTGGCTTGCTGTTCCTTGGTCATCGCGGACCACCTTTCTCGACCGCATAGGTGAGCTCCTTCCCTTCCTTGCCACCCGGCGAGGTCCACCGAGTGGAGCGCATCTCAAGTCGCCAGCACCAGCAGCACTGCCACCCATTTCCAGGATGTCTTCACGTATCCTCTGGGGGGTGAGCATAGCGCGGGCCTCTCTGTGGAGCCTCGGCCGATCTTGTACTCCGATGTCATGACGTGACCCCTGAGAGCACACGCCTCCAGCGCTCGAGCACCTCCGGGGGGGGCGCGGACGAAGAAGGTGACGAGAACTTCATGAAGACGCCGGATGTCCTCAGGCGCGTAGGCATTGAGCTGAAGTGCGTCTGGCACTTCCAGGGCAAGCGCCGCACGCGTCTCCGCATCAACGCGATCGATCTTGTTGAGGAGCACTCTCGACGCAACACCCGACGCACCGATCGCCTCGAGAGTATCGCGGGTGACTCGAAGCTGCTCACGCCACTCGGGATCGGCGGCGTCGACAACGAGGAGCAAGAGCCCCGCCTCATGCGCCTCATCGAGCGTGGAGCGGAATGAGGCAACGAGCTCGGACGGCAGGTTCTTGATGAAGCCCACCGTGTCCGAGACGAGGATGGGGGGCTTCGTCGCCGGCGACAGCGAACGCACCGTGGTGCCAAGCGTCGCGAAGAGCTTGTCCTCCACGAGCACGTCGCTACCGCTCAGTGCTCGCATCAAGGAGGACTTTCCCGCGTTGGTATAGCCAACCAGGGCCACGCGCAGCGTGTCCTTTCTGCGCATGCGCCTCGTGGCCGCCGACGCCTGCACCTCCGCTAGCTCCCGCCGAAGCTCGGCAAGCCGCTCGCGGTTGCGCTGCTTGGCCAGCTCGACGTTGGTATGACCCTTTCCGCCGCGTCCGCCACCTCCCTCGCGATCATCGATGGCGTGGTCATCGCGAACACGGGGCGTCTCATATTGCAGACGAGCGATCTCTACCTCCAGGCGGGCCTCTCGCGTCTGTGCGCGCTGCTCGAAGATACTGAGGATGACTGCCGTTCGGTCGAGGACTTCGACGCCGAGCGCAAGCTCGAGGTTTCGTTGCTGGCCTGGGCTCAGCTCGCCGTCGACAAGGACCCGCTCGGCGATAACCGAGGCTCTGAGCGAGGCAAGCTCTCGAAGCTTCCCTTCACCCACGAGGGCCGGTGACGTCCTCGCCGATCGTTTCTGGATGACGGTGCGCACCACTCGGATGCCGAGGCCGCTCGCGAGTTGTTCGAGCTCCGAGAGTGACACGGCAACGTCGGCATCGGACTGCTGGGGAAGCTGTACGGCGAGGATGATGGCGGTGCGCTTGGCTGCTCGGTAGCCAGCGGCCAGAGAGTAGGCCAGAGGGCGATGACGCTAGGCGTCCGGCGCTGTCGCCGAGGTTACCAGCGCCGAAATCGTGGCCTCTGCTGGCGCCTGGCCGAAGTGCTTGCCTAACGCCTCCGTCAGCGTGTCGACCGCGACCGGGACCAATGCCGGGTCACGCGCCTTGATGAAATCCACGATCGGGAAGCCCTCGATCAGCCCCACGGCGACCTCGCGCATGCTCGTGATCGTGGACCTCTTCTGAACGACCTCGGCCTGCACGTCGACGAAGCCGGCGCTGACAAGCAACCGGGTGATCTCCTGGGGATCACCATGGCCCGTCTGGGTCAGGTAGAACTGCGGCAGCTCGCCCGGAAACAAGGAGCTGACCGTCTCGTGTGCCAGGCGTATCGCCTCGTTCTCCGCGACCGCCCGCCATGTGGCCATGAGCAGCCGTCCACCGGGCTTGAGCACGCGCAGCGCCTCGCGCGCTGCCGCTGGCTTGTTCGGCACGAACATGATGCCGAACTGGCAAACCACGGCATCGAACTCGCCACTGCCAGAACGGAGCCGGGTCATGTCCTCCCGCGCCCACTGCACGTTGGCGCCGGGCCCGACGGTCCGTTTGGCGACCGCGAGCATCGGCTCGTTGAGATCGGTGGCGATGAGCAGCGCCTCGCCCGGCAGCGCCTCCCGCAATCGCCGGGTGAGGAGGCCCGTGCCACACGCAGTCTCGAGCACGCGCCGCGGCGAGAACGCCGCGATGCGCGCGGAGAGCTCCTGAGCATACGGCTCGAAGAGGAAGGGCCCGACGCCGCTGTGATAGTTCTCGGGGATGGCCCCGACGTAGGCGGCGTGGTCGGCGACAGCGGGTCCTGCGGGCGTCACCTTCTGCGACTGCTTGATCGTCTCTTCCATGCATGGCTCCGGAGGGGGGGCCCAGGTGTGTGAAGTGCGAGACAGTAGTGCCGCCGAGACTGCGTCCCTGCGGCGCGGTTCGCGGCGGTGTCGTGCTGTCGACGCACGCGCAGCGCGGCGGCGGCTCCAGGATGTGCAACCGTTGAGCAGTGGACGGAAGGCGCAAATCTTCTGGGCCGGTGCGGCTCTTGGTCGAGCCTGGCTGCCTACCGGCCCGGGAGCCGAAAGCTCACTAGTCAATTGAATTCGGTCCCTTGCCGCATGCGTTGCTCGAAGGGTGCCCCCTTCATTGATAGAGCACGGGGAGAGTGGGTCTTCCCCCCCCACGAAGAGGCACCCATGGAGCAGTCTACGACCCGAAAAAGACCCGGCGTAAAGCTCGCCGGTTCGGTGGTGGATCGTTCCTGCCACGCCTGCGCCTTCTTCCACACGCGCGAGGAGTACTACGATGTCCTCCTCCCCTTCATCAAGGAGGGCCTCCAGGCGGGTGAGAAGGCCTTTCATGTCCTGGATGCGCAAGACCACGCCGAGCACCTGAAGCAGCTCGAGAAAGAAGGCATCTCCGTCTCGCAGGTCAAGCAGACCGGGCAGCTGGAAGTACGTCCTTGGGAGGAGGCCTACCTCAAGCCGGGACATTTCAGTCAGGACGCGATGCTGGAGCTCATCGAGGGTGTCCTCAAGGAAGGACGAGGCCAGGGCTATCCGATGACCCGCCTCGTCGCGAACATGGAGTGGGCGTGCAAGAAGGACGTGCCCGGCGTGAAGGACATCGTGAAATACGAGACGCGCCTCAACCACGTGCTGCCCAGATACGACGACGTGGTGGTCTGTACCTACGATCTGTCGAAGCACAGCGCGAGCGTGGTGATGGACATCATGCGAACCCACCCGATGGTGATCATCGGGGGTCTGCTGCAGGAGAATCCGTTCTTCGTGAAGCCGGACGAGTTCCTGCAAGAGCTCCATCAGCGCGGGGCATGAGTGCTCGCGAGTCGCTTGTCATCACCTCAGACGTGGACGTATCGATAATGGACTCGGCCTTCAGCGAGATTCAGGCGCTCAGGCGGTGCACCCGCGACATCGTCGCCGTCTCGACGCTGCCGGCGATCTGGGCCTCGCAGGCTCCGGTCCAGATCGCCGGTAGCCTCGCCGAGGTTCTCTCGGACACCCTTAGCCTGGATCTGGCCTATGTCCGGGTCAATGAGCCGGGCGGAAGTCCTCTTGAGATCGGCTACACGCCGCAAGGCTTCCTGACGGACGAGCGGGTGGGGCAGGTATCCCGTTGCATCGAGCCCAGGCTGCAGTCGGATCTGCGGATCGCCGTGGCGCAAGGGGTCCCGCATCCGCTCGGGCCGGGCACGCTTCAGCTCGCCTTCATCTCGATCGGGCTGGCCCAGCGGCTGGGCGTCCTGGTGGTGGGCGCGAAGCGGGAGACGTTCCCTCTCGAGACGGAGCGGCTGGTGCTCAACGTCGCGGCGAACCAGGCCGCCATCGTGCTGGAGCGCAAGTGGGCGGAGCTGGCGCTGGAGAGCAGCCAGCGACAGCGCGCGCAGCTCTACGAGAGAGAGCAGCGGCGCAGCCAGCAGCTGCATCGGCTCGCACGAGCGTCGCTCGCGATCAACTCCGCTCCTTCCCTGAGCGCTACCTTGCAGCTGATCACCGAATCCGCTCGGGAGATCATCGGCTGCCACCAGGCCTTCATCCGCACCACCAGGGAGCCGGACCGAGCGGAGAGCCTCAGCACCGGCTCCCTGAGCGCAGCTCCCCCGCCGCTCCGAGGCCGGTTGGCCACTCCGTTGGTGGGACGGAATGGGAGGAACATCGGGCTGCTCCAGCTCTCGGACAGGGTTGAGGGCGAGTTCACGGAGGACGACGAGGTGATCCTCGCCCAGCTGGCGCAGACGGCTGCCATCGCCATCGAGAACGTCGGACTCTACGAGGAGGCCAAGAAGGAGAGAGACCTGGCCGAGTCAGCCCGGGCGCAGCTCCGCCTGGTCTCGGATACCTTGCCGGCGCTGGTCTCGTACGTCGACCCCTCGCGGACGTTCCGCTTCGTGAACGCAGAATACGAGCGCTGGTTCGGCAAGCCTCCGCACGAGATCCTCGGCAAGCGGCTGGAAGAGCTCGTGGGCGAGGAGAACGCACGGCTGCAGGCGCCATACCTCGAGGCGGCCCTCTCCGGCCAACAGGTGGGCTGCGAGCTCCTGACGCCTCACCAGGATGGGAGGCCGCGCGATACCAGCCTCACGTACATGCCGGATCTCGACCCGAACGGGACTGTGAGAGGCTTCGTGGTGCTCATCCAGGACATCTCGGAGCGCAAGCGGGTGGAAGCGGCGTTGAAGGAGAGCGCGGCGCGGCTGGACCTCGCCGTCCGGACAGCGCAGCTGGGGGTCTTCGACTGGGACATCACCTCGGATCGCCATGTCTGGTCGGATGAAACGGCGCGGTTCTTCGGGTACGGGCCCGGCGAGTTTCCCGGCACCATGGAGGCGTTCATGGGCCGGGTTCATCCCGAGGATCGCGACCGGCTTCAGGATGCACTCCAGACGGCATTCAAGGACCGCGTCGAGTTCCAGGTCGAGTACAGGACCCGCTGGCCGGATGGAACGACTCGATGGCTCTCGGCCCGCGGCCAGGTGTTCTTCGACGCCGCCGGAGTCCCCGCCCGTCTCCTGGGGACCTTGCTGGACATCTCGGAGCAGAAGCGGGTCGAGCAGGCGCTGCGGGAAGCAGTCCGAACCCGGGACGAGTTCCTGTCCATCGCTTCTCATGAGCTCAAGACTCCGATCACCTCCTTGAAGATGCAGCTCCAGATGACCCAGCGGAAGATCAAGCCGGAGGAGCAGGTGGGCCTTCCGCTCGAAAAGCTCGCCAGGGTCCTGGCCATCTCTACCCGCCAGGTCGATCGCTTGACCAACCTCGTCGAGGACCTGCTGGATGTCTCGCGAATCCAAGCGGGGAAGCTGGACTTCCGTTTCGAGTCCGTCGATCTCTCGAGCCTGGTCCACGAGGTGGTAGAGCGGCTGCGTGATCAGCTGAGTGAGGTTCGCTGCTCGGTAGAGGTCTTCGCCACGGATTCGCTGCGCGTGGAGTGCGATCGGTTCAGGGTCGAGCAGGTCGTCGTCAACCTGCTCACCAATGCCATGAAGTACGGCGCGGGGCGCCCGATCCAGATCTCCGTCGAGCCGCTGCACCACGCGGCGAGAATCAGTGTCCAGGATTTTGGAATAGGCATCGACAAGGACAAGCACGAGCTGATCTTCGAGCGCTTCGCCCGCGCCGTTCCGAGCAGGAACATCAGCGGTCTGGGGCTGGGCTTGTACATCGTGAAACAGATCCTCAATGCGCATCATGGTCATGTTCGTGTCGAGAGCGAGGTGGGCAAGGGCTCCACCTTCGTCATCGAGCTTCCGCTCCACCAGCTGACCGGCCCGTCCATGCCCGTGGCGCTCCACGCGGTTCGGTGACCGCTGGCCGCCTTGAAGCGCTCAGCCCCTCGCGGGTATAGACCCGCAGCTGCGGAAGGGTCCCTGGCCTCCGCTCGCTCCGAGGAGCTCCATGACCGCGCGTCAAAGCAGCCGCGGCTGCACATCATCGTCCCCCGCACCGCGCGTGAGCCCATGCGCTCTCTGAGCGAGCGGCTCCAGTCCGTTCGCGCCTCCCCTTTGGCGCTCCTGAAGGGGCTGGCGGTCGTTGCCGCACTGGGGATGCTCGCCTACCGCTTCGCTCACTTCGATCTCGTCTCCTTCATCAACGACGAGCCCCACTTCCTGACCGCCGCCAACGAGCAGCTCCGTACCGGCCACTGGGTCTCCGCCTCGCCGATCCAGGGGACGCAGGGCACCACCTACGGGCCCACCGTCCTGTGGTTCTACGGCGTCGTCCACCGGCTCTTCGGCGATGCCCCTCAGGCGAGCATCCTCGCCATGTGCATCACCGTGACGCTCGCGCACGGGGCGGTCGCGCTGGCGCTGACCCGGGTCTTCCGGGGAGACGCCCTGTTGCTCGCCGCGATGCTGGCACTCGTGGCCGCCTCCCCCTATCAGTTCTTCTGGTCGCGCCTGGCGTGGGACCAGATGGTCAACGTCTTCGCGTCCTGGACCGTGGTGTTGCTGGGCCTCCCAGGCCCCCTGGGCTGGATTCGGAGAGTCCTGCTCGGCCTGGTGCTCGGGTTCGCCATCTCTTCGCACCTGATGGTCCTGCCGCTGGTGGCGCTCACCTTCACCGTGCTGGCGCTCGAGCTCCTCCGCCAGCCTCGATCGCTGGCACTCACCCTCGGCCCTGTGATCGCGGTCGCGCTGCTGGTCAACCTGCCCTATCTCGGCTTCCTCCGAGCGCACCCGCCGTCCCCACCGTCTGCCTCGGGTTCATTCACCTGGTCCCTGCTGGGCGAGCACCTGCTCCAGCCCGCTCGCGTAGCCACGACGTGGCAGCTCGCCTACTTCTTCGACCATACGTGGCCCGATTTCCTGCAATGGGTGGGCAGCACGGGCCGCTGGCTGCTGGAGCACGCGGGCTGGAGCACGGCCGCCCTCCTCGCCGTGAGCGGCGCGGGCCTGCTCCTCACCGTGCGCGCAAAGGAGCCAGAGCAGCGTCGGGTGGCAGGGCTCGCGCTCGCGGTGTGGCTGGGCTACGCGCTCTTCTACACGGTGCGTGGCCTCAACAGGGAACCGCACTACCAGTTTCCCACCTGGTGGGTGGTAGCGGCGGGCATCGCGGGCGCGCTGTATGCGCTGCGCACGCGGAGCCTCCGCCTGGCCACCGTGGCGACGCTCGTCGTGCTGATGGGGGCGGGGCTGCAGTTCCTCGTGAACGTGGCCTGGATGGGCTACGCCCGCGAGCGCGGAGGCACCCAGGGCATCCACTACTCCACCCCACTTGCGGCGCAGCAGGGGGTCATCCGCCGCCTGTGCGAGGAAGCTCGGGGCACTGTCTTCCTGGAGAACCACACCACGCTCTTTCCGCCCTCTCTTGGCTACGTGGTGCGCACCACGGCCGCCTGCCAGGGGCTGAACATCCACCTCTGTGGGCCCCAAGGCTGTCCCCCGGGCGCTCCCGTCCGGCGGCTGCGCTACGCCGCGCCCGTCGGTGGAGCCCTGGTCCTCGAGTAACGCGGGAGCGCCAGGAGGCGGTGCGCGCAAACCGCTATGCTTCGACAATGGTTCAAGTCACGCATCCACTCCCCACGTTCACCCTGCCCGAGGTACGGCGGCTCGCGAGAGCGCTGTATGGCGTCGATGCCGAGGCCGAGCCCCTTCCCGGCGAGCGAGACCAGAACTTCCGGCTGAAGACCACCGCCGGCGGCGATCTGGTGCTGAAGATCGCCAACGCGGCCGAGTCCCGTGCCGCCCTCGAGCTGCAACACCGTGTCCTGGCCATCCTGAATGAGAAGGTCCACGAGCTGACCACGCCGCGAGCCGTTCCGAGCGTGAACGGCGAGACGATGACCACCGTCCGGAGCGTGGACGGCACCGAGCACATGGTGCGCGCGCTCACGTTCCTTCCAGGCCGGCTCTGGGCGCATGTCACGCCGCACTCACC
>NZ_DASPHO010000274.1:0-2496 GCF_035629615.1 Hyalangium sp.
CACTGGCTGGAGCTTGTCCTCCGTGTCGTGCATCGCTTCCGAGGCCGTAGGCGAGCCAGCCGTGCGCTCCTCGCACCCCTTGCAGCTCCACGGCGTCGCCAGAGACAGGAGGAGCAATGGGACGAGGAGGGCTCGCCCCGCTTCGGGGCGCGTCGCTCTCATGGCTTTCTCTTTCCGCGGTTGCGGGTCGAACGCCGCGGTCTGGCGAATGGAGGCCGGGGCCCTGACGGTTCGTCACGAGGAACCTCCATCCTACCTCAGCGCGCCGACGGAGGCCTGGAGAGCACCCTCCGCCGCACCGCGTCGAGGCCGAGAGGCTGTTCTGGTTGGGCACAACCATGCGCTGGATCGCCCCCGCCTCGAAAGACACCGACACCGCCACGCTGGAGAAGCAGCTCTGGGCCGCCGGCGACGAGCTTCGCGCCAACAGTGGACTGAAACCCGCGCAGTACAATCAGCCCGTCCTCGGGCTCATCTTCCTCCGCTTCGTCGATGCGAAGTTCGCGGCGCGCCGGGCCCAGTTGGAGAAGGGCGCGACCGGGCGGTGCGGCTCGCGCGTCGATGACGCGTAGCCCTCAATGCAAGGGGGCGGATCCTGCGGGTCGCAAGGAACCCTGCACAGCCAGGCGTCGCAGCTCCATCCGCAGAAGAAGCCCGCGGGACACGCCGCTGCGTCTCCCAGCTGACAGGGCCGGGCACACCACCCCTCATGAATACCGCCGCATAGCAACCCCAGTGCACAGGCCCTTCGCGGGTCTCCGGTAACCTCTGCCTCGGGGCCGGACGAAGTCCGGTGACCCACTAGAAAGAAATAAGGGGTCGATCAGGCAGGAGAGGTGGAGACGATCTTCAGAAAGCGCAGCGTTTCGATCGCGGGGTGCGCGATCCTTGGTGCACAGGGGCGATCAGGCGAGCGCGGGTCGGATCAGCATCGCTGTCGATGGCTCTTCCTGGTCCCTTGCTCGACCTCCGGACGCCCGATGGGTGTACGTGGCACCAACTTCCGCTCTGCCGCTGGGCTCCTGAACAAGAGAGTGCCTCATTCTCTGCTGCGGGCGGCAAGCCGCACTCGTCATGACCATAGGCGGAAGTTACGGCGATCGTTGGAGCGCGGGATTCGTTCCCGCGCTTCGTCGCGATCGGCGGGATCGAAATCCCTCGTTATTGGAAGATCGTTTCCACTTGGTGATCCTGCGCAACGTTACAGATGAAGACCTCCCGATCTTCTTCGAGCACCAACGGGACGCAGTCGCGCTGCGCATGGCCGCATTCCCGTCGCGGGAACGCGATGCCTTCCTGACCCACTGGCGCACGAAGGTTCTCCGCCCCGAAAACGTGACCCGCACCATCGTCGTTGGCGGCTTGGTCGCTGGGTACATCGGCAGTTGGGAACAGGACGGCAAGCGCTTCGTCGCCTATTGGATTGGTCGCGAGCACTGGGGCAAGGGCATCGCGACACGGGCGCTCTCGGAGTTCCTCGTGCTCGAGCCGATTCGTCCGCTCCATGCGTGGGTCGCTGTCCACAACGTCGGGTCGATCCGCGTCCTCGAGAAGTGTGGCTTCCGGACGGTGGCCCAGGAGAACCAGCAGCACGCGGACGGAGTTGCTGAGGTACTCATGACGCTTGGTCCGAAGTAGTATGATCCGGGTACCCGCAGGACGCAGGCCGGTTCCCAGCGCACCGCGTCCTTAAGCAACTTCCCTGAAGGGGGGTAGGCGGAGGTCCAGTACCGTCCTCGAGCAGCTCGGCACGGCCCTGGGAGAAGGACAGGACGGCAGCACCTCGACATGGGCCGGACCCCTCGGCGCCGCCTTCAGGATGCCGCCCAGAAGGGCCCAGAAGGCTCGCGCAGGGGCTTCGAGCCCTCCCTGGCAGCAGTAGCCGCTCCGGACGTTCCGAGGCTCAGAGAGTGCTCCACAACTCCAGGCCATCTGGCACTGGCTGAACCTCAATAGTTCAGGGTGTTTATGTGTGCCCTGTGGGGTGCGCCAGAAGCAGTCACTTGTGGCGCACGCCGCGCTCCACGGCGCCAACCTGCGCGCCCGTGTTCCTAGGCCCCTGAGACTGCGGGGCTGTCGGCGTCGCTGCTGCGCGAGCTCGCCGGGCCAGAGCGACCGCAGCTAGGTGGGAACCGCGCGAACTCGGCTCATCCATGCACGGACCGGCGTTGGGCTGCTGCGCGGCCCCAACATTGACGACCGCGGAGAACCCCACCGACCTAACAGTCGGTGGGCGCCGTGCTCCCCGTGCGGCGAGTCTCGCCCGGCGCCCGTGGCAGGTGCGGCGCGGGGCGAGCTGCCATCCGACTGCGTCAGAGGTCAGTCACTTCTGGCGCATCCGGCTCATCACGTCTCCGAGCAACGAGGTGGACCCCCGGCTCATCACGTCTCCGAGCAACGAGGTGGACCCCCGGCTCATCACGTCTCCGAGCAACGAGGTGGACCCCCGGCTCAACGCGTCTCCGAGCAACGAGGTGGACCCCCGGCTCAACGCGT
>NZ_DASPHO010000275.1:0-4376 GCF_035629615.1 Hyalangium sp.
GGTTCGGCCGGCCGAACTCGTTGTTGTAGGCCGCCCCACCAATGGGCCCCTCCAGCATGATGTCCAACGCGGAGACAATGCGCGCCGGCTTGCCGTAGGCCTTCTCCCAGGGCCGCTCGTAGCCGGGGATGAGCAGGTTCGACACCGAGAAGCCCGTGAGCCCCGCCTTCGGCTTCGCGCCCCGCCCCGTGGCCCCCTCGTCGCGGATCTCCCCGCCCGCCCCCGTGGCCGCGCCGGGGTATGGCGAGATGGCCGTCGGGTGGTTGTGCGTCTCCACCTTCATCAGGATGTGCGTGAGCTCGCGCCGCGAACGCCACTCGCCGCTCTCCGCGTCCGGGAAGAAGCGCTCCGCCTCGACGCCTTGGATGACCGCTGCGTTGTCCTTGTACGCCGAGAGCACGCCCTCGCTGTGCGCGGCGTAGGTGTTCTGGATGGCCTGGAACAGCGAGCGCTCCCGCGGCACGCCATCAATGGTCCAGCTCGCGTTGAAGATCTTGTGCCGGCAGTGCTCGCTGTTGGCCTGCGCGAACATCATCAGCTCGACGTCCGTGGGGTTGCGCTTCAGCTCGCCGAAGCGCGCGCACAGGTAGTCGATCTCGTCGTCCGCCAGCGCCAGCCCCAGCTCCCGGTTGGCCGCCACCAGCGCCGCCCGGCCTCCTCCCAGCACGTCCACCGTGGAGAGCGGCCGTGGGCTGTGCTTGGCGAAGAGGACCCCAGCCTCCTCCATCTGGTTCACCACCACCTGCGTCATCCGATCGTGCAGCACCGGCTTCAGCCGCGCCAGCTGGTCACGCGTCAGCGGCATCCCGTCCGGATCCCCGACGAAGAAGACCGTCCCCCGCTCGATGCGCCGCACCCGCTCGAGGCCGCAGTTGTGCGCGATGTCCGTGGCCTTGGAGGACCAGGGGGAGATGGTGCCGGGGCGCGGGAGAACGAGGAAGCGGCTGCCCACCCACTCGCCCACGGGGATGCGTGGGCCGTACTCGATCAGCTGATAGAGGACGGCCTTCTCGCTCTCGGAGAGAGCCGCCGAGGCGTCGACGAAGTGCATGAGCTCCGCGTAGAGAGAGGCAGCCTCGGGCACCCGCTCGCGGCAGAGGGCGAGCAGCTTGTCGCGGCGGAACTGGGAGAGCGCGGGTGCACCCCGCAAGATCAGCATGCTGGACATGGCGGTGGGCCTGGTTCTGAAGAACAGCAGAGCTGTCCTTATCACCGAGCATTCCGGCCGTGCCGCAAGAGTTCACGCCCCGTCGCCTGCCGCACGAAGGGACGGGCTTAGTCCTCTTCTCGCCACTCCACGTCGAAGGTGACGTCCTCGGCCGTGAAGCTCCGCACCCGGACCTGGGCGTCCGCGACTCCACAGCCCCGCATGCCTGCCAGGATGGCGCCCTGCACCAGGTAGCGCGTGGGACCGGCCTCATTCACCCACAGCTCCCGGTGGGTAGGGGCCAGCTCCTTCATGCGCACCTCGGTGTAGTTGTTCCCAGAGCGGAAGCTCTGCTGCACCCGGCCCAGCACGCGCCGGGGCCCCAGGAGCTGGAGCACGCTGAACAGCGCGCGCCCCATCATCGTCCCCCGGTAGCCATCCACCATCCGCTCGCCCAGCGCGAGGTACGCCTGCTCCTCCGGCGCTTCCGTGTACAGCGTCCGTGCCGCCACACGCACACAGGAGCACCATGTCTCGAAGGGATAGGCGGGCAGGAGCTTGCGGTCCAAGTCTACCCCGACCTCCTTGAGGTGGAGCTTCAGGGTGGGGGTGACCCGGCCTTCCAGTCCTCGGACGAACAGACCTTCCAGCGTCTGATCGAAGACCAGCTTCTCCTGCATGGGAGTAGTCTACTCTCGACCCTCCTTCCCCGGAGCAAGTCATGGGTCTTCAACGCGAACTGGCGGCCCTGGCCCTGCGCGCCACGCCTCTTCCTGGCCAGAAGAACTTCCTCGCCGATGCGGGGATCGCCACTCCTGTACCCCACCTGTCAGGTTCCATTGGCGCGGTGGGCCATGAGCCCTTCATGGCCGAGGACCTGCGGCGGCTCTTCGATCTGATGGTGATCTTCAGCATCGGGGACTTCCCCTCGGGCCAGGGCTGCTCCAGCTACTTCAACCCGAGCAGCCCCTGGTACAACGTCTTCTACGGGGCCTATGGGGTGCGCTCGTACAAGGCGGACGGCAATCCCTGGGGATTTCGCAGTGATGGGCGGCCCCACCTGGACGAGATGCTCGAGGTGCCGTGGCTGGACTACAACTTCCTCACGGCGGGAAACCTGGGCTGCCCGCCCTCGCGGATGTGCTTCCGCGTGGAGGAGGCGACGAGCGGCAAGGAGGGCCCCTGGCACACCGCCGAGGTGGCCTGCATCATCCCCAGCGGCCTGCACCGCCTGAAGGATGCGGTGACACCGGACCTGACCTATTACGCCGTGTTCGGGGTGCCGGAAGAGGGGTACCTGTCGGAGCAGCGCGAGAGCTACGAGCCGGTGCGGATGCGCGGGAAGATTTACTTTCGTCCCATTGCCGAGCGCACCACGCTCGTGTGGGGCGGGTTGTGCCCCGACACGCCGGATGGCCAGCGGCTGTTCAACTCCATCCTCGATGCGATGACGCCGTTCTACCCACGGTGAGGCCGCGCGGTGTCTGTCCCGGGAGCAGGCCCCTGCCTCACTGAGACGCTCGGGGGTGCTCCAGGGCCGTGCAGAGCGGGCAGCCGGCAGCTGAATGAGGGACATCCCGGCGGTGCACGTCGAGGAGGCCCCGGGAGAGCTCGGCCAGCTCACGGCGCACCTCGCGACGGGCGCCTTTCACCCGGGCGATACGCAGGTCGTCATAGCCGGTCGTCTGGTGGCGGAGCCAGGCGATCACGGCGGCTTCGGCCCGGCGCTCGAGGGGGATGCGCTCGGTGCGAGCCACGGTGCCGCTGCCCACGGGGGTGGCGTGGACCGCCACCAGGACGGCCAGCCTCTTGGCGTGGGCGGTGAAGGCAGGAGCAAAGGAGAGGAAGCGCAGCACGGCGTTGGCGAAGTCCACCTCGTACTCGGCCTGCTCACGCTCGCGGCGGGCCTGGTCCGAAGCGCGGCGCCGGGCATAGGCGGGGGTGGCCCGCTCGGCCTCGAGCGCGGCGCGAGCGGCAGCAATGTGGGCCTCGGGGGCCCAGATGCCGTGGGAGAACGTCTTGCGGCCCTTCTTCTCCACCACCGTCCAGCTCGGGCCAGCGGCCTTGACGCGGCGTGTGAGCCCGGCGTCGCCCGGGGGCAGCAGGGCCCAGCCGGGGGGCGGAGTGAGGAGGGTGCCGTCCGGGGCGCGCACTCGGCGCGCATCCGAGGTGGGAGCAACGGTCAGGGAGTCTGGCATGGGACAGGAGGGCGGCTCCATAGCGCACGAAGAGTCAGTCGGGGAAGCACGGGGGCGTCCAAGCCTGCTAAATGGCGGCCACGTGCCTGTCCTCGCGTGTCCTCCCCTCCTGGAGGCCCGGGGCGCTGGCGCAGAGGTCCTCTTCTTCGTGGGAAGCGCCGGCATGTCCCTCCTCAGGCTCACCTTCCTTGGCACCTCCGCCGCCCAGCCCACGCTGCACCGGAACCTCTCCGGGCTGGCGGTGAAGGCAGACACGGATCTGCTGCTCTTCGACTGTGGCGAGGGCAGCCAGCGGCAGATGGTGCGCTACGGCACCGGGTTCAGCGTGGATGCCGTCTTCTTCACGCACTTCCACGCGGACCACTACCTGGGGATCATCGGCTTTCTGCGCACGCTGGGGATGATGGGGCGCGAGCAGCCCATGCCCCTCTACGGCCCGCCCTCGGCCAAGCGTGTGCTCCACCAGGCGGTGCACCTGGGCGTGGACGCGCTGGCCTTCCCAGTGGAGATCCACGAGCTGAAGGATGGGGACAGCGTGCGCCGGGAGGGCTACACGGTGCACGCGGTGGGAGTGGACCACCGCATCAACGCGCTGGCGTATGTGCTGGCGGAGGACGACCGGCCTGGGCGCTTCCACGTGGAGAAGGCTCGGGCGCTGGGCGTCCCATCGGGTCCGGACTTCGGCAAGCTGCAGCGCGGCGAGCCGGTGACGCTGCCGGACGGCACCACGGTGCGGCCCGAGGACGTGCTGGGCTCGGCGCGCAGCGGGCGGCGGCTGGCGATCTCCGGAGACACGCGGCCATGCGCCTCGCTGACGCAGGCGGCGAAGGACGCGGACCTGCTCGTCCACGAGTCCACGTTCAGCGATGAAGAGCAGGAGCGGGCGCTGGAGACGCGGCACTCCACGGCGCGCGAGGCGGCGCGGGTGGCGCGCCGGGCGGCGGCGGAGCTGGCGGAGCGCGAGGCGGAGGTGGCCGAGGCCAGGAGCGTCGCCTCATCGCGTGAGGACGAGGCGGCCCGAATTCGCGCCG
>NZ_DASPHO010000276.1:0-5047 GCF_035629615.1 Hyalangium sp.
GGGTCCCCAGCCCATGCGTACCTTCCCTTACCCACTCGCTCTCGCTTCACTCCTCGCGGCCTGCGCCAGCACTCCCCAGCCCCAGCCGGAGGCTGCTGCCGAACCCGCGGCCACCACTCCCGCAGCCGCCTCCCCGCAGACTCCACAGCCCGGCACGCCCGCGCCGGCTCCCTCTGGGAGCAGCGGCATGCAGAAGCAGTCGCCGGACGTGCCCACCGGAGCTTCGGCGGCGCGCATCGCCGAGCTCGCGCGCCAGGCGGCGCCACTGGTGGATGCCTTCGTCAACTCGGATGCGCTCTTGACGCGGGACGGCAAGCGCGTGGTCTTCTCCTCCAACCGGGACGGGCTGCCGCAGCTCTACATCGCCGACGCCGCGCGCCCTGACTCCCCCGCGAAGCGCCTGGTGCAGTGGCCCGAGCGCATGATGATCGAGACGCTCACGCCCGACGGCCAGGGGGCCATCGTCCTCTCGGACAAGGGAGCGGACGAGAACTGGTCCATCTGGAAGGTGAGGCTGGACGGCTCGGCGCTCGTGGAGCTCACTCCCGGCGAGAAGATGAACCGCGATGGCGCATTCCTGCCGGACCTGGCGCCCGACACGATCTACTTCAGCGGCCGCCGCATGGAAGAGGTGTCCTCGTCCGTGTACGCAGTGTCCGCCAGTGGAGGCGAGGCGCGCGTGATCTTCCGCGATGACAAGCCGGGCTTCCTCACCGACGTGAGCCGCGATGGCAAGCAGGCCCTGTTCGAGCGCTACCTGACGGGCTCGGAGAACTACCTGCTGCACCTGGACCTGGCTTCGGGGAAGACCCGGCAGCTGTATCCCCAGGCCGCGGGCAAGCTCACCATCTTCGCAGCCCGCTTCTCTCCAGACGGCAAGAAGGTATACGTGGCGACCGATGGGGGCGGCGAGCAGACCTGGCTGCTGGCGCTCGACGCGCAGAGCGGCAAGGAGCTGGCGCGCTACGTGGAGAAGACCCCCGCCACGGGCGCCATCCGCAGGCTGCTGGTGGCAAAGACCGGTGACGCGATCGCCTTCTCTCTGGACGCGGGCAACCACAGCCAGATCCGGCTGCTGGACGCGCGCACGCTGAAGCCTCGCGCCCCGGTGGCCATGCCGCTCGGCCTGGGCGGCGCCGGGGAGTTCTCCGAGGACGGCCGCAAGCTCACCGCCATCTGGTCCACGCCCTCCTCTCCCACCGATGCGTGGGTGATCGACACGAAGACGGGCAGGGCCACCCCGCTGCGCTCCGAGCCGCGTCCCTCGTTGAAGGAGGTGCCCGCCATCGAGGCGAGCATCACCGAGATCCAAGCGCACGACGGGCTGACGCTGCCCATCAACGTGTACCTGCCGAAGAACCGCTCGGGAAAGCTGCCGGTGATCGTCGGCTACCACGGCGGGCCGGCAGGCAGCTCCAAGATCCGCTGGGCCCCTTCCACCGCCTTCTTCCTCTCGCAGGGCTATGCGTGGGTGGAGCCCAACGTCCGCGGCTCGGGCGGCTTCGGCCGCGCCTTCGAGGAGGCAGACAACGGGCCCGGGCGCCTGGAGGCCTTCAAGGACATCGAGGCGACGGGCCGCTGGGCCGCCTCCCAGCCCTGGGCCGATCCCAGCCGCGTCATCATCTATGGCGGCAGCTATGGCGGCTACACGGTGCTCGTGGGTCTGACTCGCATGCCGGACCTGTGGCGCGCGGGCGTGAACCTGTTCGGCGTGGTGAACATGAAGACCTTCATGGCCACCACCAGCGGCTTCATCCGCGAGATCTTCCTCCTCGAGATGGGCGACCCCGAGAAGGATGCGGCCTTCCTGGACTCGATCTCCCCGCACAAGGACGTGGACCGGATCGTCGATCCGCTCTTCGTCTACGCGGGCGCGAACGATCCGCGCGTGCCTCGCTCCGAGTCGGACCAGATCGTGCAAGCACTGCGTGAGCGGAAGATCCCCGTCGAGTACATGGTCTCGGAGAACGAAGGCCACTCGATCGCTCGCAGGGAGAACCTGATCGAGCTGCTCGCGAGGACGGCACGGTTCCTGGAGGAGCACGCGGGCCCGACCCCGTCCTCGCAGCCGCGCTAGCCGCACTGGGGCACCGCTGGGAGTGACGACTCGAGCTCCAGGACTCTGGCACCTCGCCGCGCTGCTGACTGTGGCGCCGCTCGTGCTGCCCTGGGGCTGCAAGTCGACTCCCATGCTCGACTACAGCCTCGACGTCCCCGCGCAGACGCTCATTCCTCCCGGCGCACCGCCGGTCCGGGATGGGCGTGCGCGCTTCCGGGAGATCTTCTGTGCGCTGCTGGCGCGGGAGCCGAGCGCCGCCGAGCGCCCCTGTGACGCCCTGCTCCACCGCCTGAGTGATGAGCCTGACACGGCGACTCTTGCGCGCCCCCTCCCCTCGCACGCTCCTGGGCTCACGGTGCTCTTCGTCCCGGGGCTGCTCGGCGGCTGTGCGTACGGACTCTCCGCCCCCTTCGAGTCAGCGGTGCAGCGCCTGCGCCGCCTGGGCTATGACGCCTGGGTTGCCCCCGTGAATGCCTCCTCGAACAGCCATGCCAACGCCGAGCGTCTTGCCCGAGAGATCACCAAGAGCCGCTCCGAGCGCATCGTGCTCATCGGCCACGGCCGGGGCGCGGTGGACATCCTCGAGCTCCTCGTGGCGAACCCCGCCGCGGCCTCGCGAGTCCAGGCGGTGCTGAGCGTGGGCGGCGCCATCAACGGCTCTCCGCTCGCGGACACCCCCGCGGGCGCCGCGCTGCTCTTCTCCCGTGGCGAGGACATGGCCTGCAGCGAGGGAGAGCGCGCCTCGCTCGGGGACCTGAAGCGCACCCACCGCCTCCGTTGGCTCATGGCACACCCGCTCCCCGCGCAGACGCGGTACTTCTCGATCGGGGCGTTCGCGCCGAGGCCGGAGGTGGCCCCGCCGCTGCGCCCCCGTGCCGCCGCGCTGGCGACGATCGATCCGCGCAATGATGGCCTGGCTCCCTTCTTCGATCAGGTGATCCCCGGCGCGGAGCTGCTCGGCTATGCGAACACCGACCATTGGTCCATCGCGGCTCATCCACTGGGGCTGGCGCCTGCACAGGGAGGGGCCACGCCCGAGACATCCTCGTTCCCGCGCGATGTGCTGATCGAGGCCGCCCTCCTCCGCGTCATCGAGTCCCTAACCAGCGGCGGAGCCGGCGGATGAGCCTCCTCTCCGTCCCCGTCATCGTCACCCTCGGCGTTCTCATGCAGGGGCTCGTGAGCTGCGCCCCCCCGCTCCTCAAGTACGACGCCTCCGAGATGCCGCCGCTGCAGCTCGCCGTGGTGGGGCAGCCCTCGGTGCACGATGGGCGCGCACGCTTCCGAACCCTCTTCTGCGAGCTCGCCGCGCGTGAGCGCCCTGCCTTGGACTGCGAGAGGCTGCTCGTCCGCCTCGCCGCCGAGCCACCTGCAGCAGCTTCGGCCCCGTTGCCTCAGCATGATCCGCGCCTGCGCATCCTCCTGGTGCCGGGCGGCTTCGCCGAGTGCTTCAAGGAGGCCGGGCTCTTCCCGGAGGCCTTGCCCCGGCTGCAGGCCGCTGGCTATTCGGTGAGCACGGTGCCCGTCAGCGGGCGCTCGAGCAGCGCCTACAACGCCTGGCGCATCGCCGTGGCGGTCGCGCGAACATCCCTGCCCCCCGACGGCCTGCTCGTGCTGGCGGGCTACTCGAAGGGCGTCGTGGACATCCTCGAGTTCCTCGTCCAGTACCCGAGCCTCGCCGCCCGTGTGCACGCGGTCGTCAGCGTCTCGGGCAGCGTCAACGGCTCACCGATCGCCAACCGCTACACCTTCCTCTTCGAGGCCACGGATGACCTGCTCCTGCGGGACTGCCCACCAGGAGATCGCGGCGTCGCCGAGGACCTGAAGCGCGAGCCGCGGATGAACTGGCTCGCGCGGCACCGGCTGCCGGGCCACATCCGCTACTTCTCCATCGCCACCGTCGCCCCCGAGGAGGAGGTCGCCCGCGCCATGGCGCTCACGGACGGCCCCCTGCGCTACGTTGATCCGCTCAGCGACGGCCAGCTGATCTTCTACGATCAGCTCCTGCCAGGGAGCGAGCTGCTCGGCTACGTGCGCGCCGACCACTGGGCGGTCGCCCTCCCCTTGCAGAAGCACTGGTACCTCCTGGCCAGCAACCCCGCAGGGACGCACTTCCCGCGCGGCCTGCTGCTAGAGGCGATCATGCTGCACCTGTCGGAAGCCCTGCGCGACAACACCTGACGCGGCTCCCGCGGCTGGCTACCCGCCTGCCCTCAGCAGCTCGATGGCCTTCAGCAGCTCGGGATCCCGACCTGCGGCGAAGTCCTCCACGGTGGGATTCACCTCGACCTCCGGGACGATGCCGATCCCGTGGAATGGGGAGCGGTCCGGGTAGAGCACCTCCATGCCCGTGTACATGAACCAGATGCCCCCTTGCAGCCGCAGGCGCGTGATGTTGCCGTTGGTGCCCGCGGTGCGGCGGCCCACGACGCGCACCCGCTGGGCGCCCACGAGCATCATCGACGTGTTCTCCGACGCCGAGACGGCGGCAGGCCCCACCAGCAACACGATTGGCCCCAGGAAGGACGGAGAGGGGTTGGGCGGGAGCGAGCTCTGGGACTCGTCCACCCCTCCGAGATCTGGCCCTCGCCAGGTCGGGATGCGGAAGAGGGGGCTCTGGATCGGCTCGGAGACGAGGTGCGGCAGGGTGAAGCGGGGGTTGACGCCACCGGGGTAGCCACGCATGTCCAGGACCAGGCCCTGGGCGCCCGCGGCGTCCGCCACCGCCTGCTTGAACGTGTTGAGATCCTTCAGCACCTCGGTCGCGTGGTTGATGTAGGCGATGTCCGGAGCGCCGAGCTCCCCCAGCCTTCCCGCCTCCCGAACGGAAGGAGCGGACCCGAACGCGCTCAGCCCATCACTATTCACGGCCATGGGCTCCACGGAGCGCACCTGACCGCCAGGCGTGCGGATGCCAAGGGTGGACCGGCTGTGGGCGGAGATCAGCTTCCTCATGGCGCGCACGAACCGCCATTCAGGGGTTGCCGC
>NZ_DASPHO010000277.1:0-3680 GCF_035629615.1 Hyalangium sp.
CGGATCAGTCGCTGGGTGGCTGGTTCCTCGTCCTGGAGAACGTGCCGGGCGTGTCCCTCACGCAGTGGTACAGCACGCCAGGCCCCACCGCTCGGGACATCATGCGGGTGTTCGAGCGGATCGCCACCGCGCTGGTCGTCATGCACGACGCGGGCGTGCGCTACCCCCACCTGACCTGCGATGACGTGAAGCTCCGGGAAGGAGGCCTGCAGCCGGTCATCATCGACCTGGGCGGCGCCTTCGCGGGGGAGGGGCCTGTCCCGGAGGCGGAGACCACGGGAGATGTCCGCAGCATGGGCGTGATGCTCTACGAGACCCTGACCCGCCGGCAGCCCGGGCCACTCATCCTCCCGCCCCATGTCATCAACCCACGCGTCCCTCGGGACCTGAGCGACTTCGCCATGCGGCTGCTGTCCCCGTAAGAGGAAGCGCTCAGCTCAGCGCTGCGACGAAGTCGCGCAGGCGCCCCAGGCCCTTCTGGATCACCTCGCGCGAGGTGGCAAAGCTCAGCCGCAGGTAGCCCTCGGCTCCGAAGGGAGCACCCGGCACCACCGCCACCCGGAAGTCATCCAGGAGGATCTCGGAGATCCGCGCCGACGTGCCCAGCGGCGCCCCCTTGTACGAGCGCTGCAGCAGGCCTCGCACGTCCGGGAACACGTAGAAGGCCCCCTCGGGCTTGCGGCACTTCACCCCCTCCAGCGCGTTGAGCCCCGAGACGATCAGCTCCCGGCGCGCGCGGAACTCCTCCACCATGGTGGCGATGAAGTCCGTCGGCCCCTTCAGCGCCGCCAGCGCCCCCTTCTGCACCATAGAGGTAGGGTTCGACGTCGACTGGTCCTGGATCATCTGCATGGCCGAGATGAGCGGCTTCGGGCCCGCCGCGTACCCCAGGCGCCAGCCTGTCATCGAGTACGCCTTGCTCATGCCGTTGACCACCACCAGCCGAGGCACCAGGTCCGCCGCCACGTTGGCGATGTTCAGGAACTGCCCCTCGTAGAGCAGCTTCTCGTAGATGTCGTCGCTGATGATCAGGCAGTCATGCCCCTTCACCGCCGCGGCAATGCCCTCCAGCGCCGCGCGCGAGAACACAGCGCCGCTGGGGTTGCTGGGGCTGTTGAGCACGATGGCCCGGGTGCGCGGGGTGAGCGCACGGCGGATGGCCTCTGGATCCGGCGCGAAGCCATTCTCCTCGCGCGTCTCGATGAAGACAGGGCGCCCGCCCGCCAGCAGCACCATGTCCGGGTAGCTCACCCAGTACGGCGTGAGGATGATGACCTCGTCACCCTCGTTCAGCAGCGCCTGGAAGATGTTGTAGAGCGAGTGCTTCGCCCCCACGGACACCAGCACTTGATCCGGCGTGTAGGTGAGCTGGTTGTCCCGCTGGAGCTTCGCGCAGATGGCCTCGCGCAGCTCGGGGATGCCCGCCGTGGGCGTGTACTTGGTGAAGCCCGCCTTCAGGGAGTCAATCGCGGCCTGCTTGATGAACTCGGGGGTGTCGAAGTCCGGCTCGCCGGCCACGAACCCCGCCACGTCTACGCCTTGCGCCGCCAGCGCCTTGGCGCGTGCGTTGAGCGCCAGCGTGGGGGACGGCTTGATGGCTTTGATGCGCTGTGCCAATTGCATGGCCGGTTGCTATCGCGAGACGCCAGGCCGGACAAGGGGTACGAGCGGCTCAAGGCTTCCAAGCGAACTTGGCCACCAGCTTCGCGTGCACGTTGCTCGGCACCAGGCCCGTCACGTCTCCCCCCAGGGAGGCGACTTCCCGGACGAGCTGTGACGAAATGTAGAAGTAATCCTCACCCGTCATCATGAAGACGGTCTCGATGCCCGGCGCCAGCTTGCGGTTCATGTTGGCCAGCTGGAACTCGTACTCGAAGTCCGACACGGCGCGCAGCCCTCGGAGCAGGACGCTCACGTTGCGCTGCTTGGCGTACTCCACCAGGAGCCCCTGGAAGGCATCGACTTCCACTCGGGGATCGGGGCAGGCCTCGCGGATGAGCTCGCGCCGCTCGTCCAGGGTGAAGAGCGGCGTCTTCTTCGGGTTGACCGCGATGGCCACGATCACCCGATCGAACATCTGGAGGCCGCGCTGGATGAGGCTGAGGTGCCCGTTGGTGAGCGGATCGAAGGAACCTGGGTAGATGGCCACCGGCATGACGCCGGAGTCTCGGCCCACCCCACGGGTCGGTCAAGGAATGCGGTAGAAGCTCACCAGCGTGTCCCCGAACCGGCGCTGGTCCACCCGGGCAAACCCATGCTGGGACTCGGACTCGGGGGCAGGCTCGCGCTTGTCGTGCTCGATGACGACCATCCCGCCGGGCGTCAGCAGCCCCGCCTGCCCCACCTGCTCCAGCACCGTCTCCACCACCCGGGCCGCATAGGGCGGGTCCGCGAAGATGAGCTCGAAGCGCTCCCCTCGCTTGCCCAGCGCCTCCACCGCCCGCGCCACCGGCTGGCCGAGGATCTCCACCTGGCCGGAGAACCCCAGGGCATCCGTGTTCTGCCGGCACAGCGCCAGGGCCTCGCGGTCCGAGTCCACCAGCACGGCCCGGCCCGCGCCGCGCGAGAGGGACTCCAGCGCCAGCGCCCCCGTGCCCGCGTACAGATCCAGCACCGCCTGCCCTTCCAGCCACTGCCCGAGCACGTTGAAGAGCGTCTCCCGCACCCGATCCGCCGTGGGGCGGATGTGCCGGGACGTCGGCTTGGGCCCTTGGAGCGCTCGGCCCTTCGCGCTGCCCGCGACGATCCGCATCCGCTCAGTCGCCCTGGTTCTCGGCCAGCCACACCATGGAGCGCCAGCCCGACCTCGAGGCCCCCAACATGGAGATCATCTCAGTCGCCTCGGTGAAGGACAGGGCCTCCAGTCGCTCGCGCGCGGCGGTCTCCAGCGGTGGGAGCTGCTCCTCGATGAGCCCCAAGAGCTCGCCCGGAGACATGCCCGCGGTGTCGGCCTTCTGCTCCACCACGGCCCGCGCCTCCGCCGGCCACGCCGCCAGCGAGAGCCGCTCGAAGGGTGCTGCACAGTCCACCTTGCGCACCCCCGCCGCCACCAGCGTGGGCAGCGAGCGCACGGCGTGCTCTGGCACGTCCGCCACCGTCACGCTCACGCCGAAGTCCGTGGCCAGCTCCACCAGCAGGTGCAGCAGCCCCACGTCCAGATCCTCCTCGCCGAACTCCGCCGCGGGCACTCGCAGGAAGCCCACCGGCACCCCGCCCTTGCGCAGGCCCTCCAGCAGCGGGCGCGCCGTGTCCGTCAGGCTTGCCCCCTCGTGCGGGCGCGCCGGCAGCGTCAGCTCCATAGGCAGCTCCCGCTCACGCAGCGGAGCGCACAGGGAGCGGATCACCTCCACCGCCGAGCTGGGATCCAGCCGGGACACATCCAGCGACACCAGGGAGAACCCGTCGTCCACCAGGCGGAAGATCGCCTCCTGCTGAAACGCCACCCCCTCCGGCTTGGGCTTGGCCACCCGCACCGGCCCGGCCTGCAGGAAGAGGGGGCGCGCGTGCTCGGACTCCGCGGCGGCGGCCTTCACGGAGGCCAGGAAGCGCTCCGTGGCGCCTCGGTCCGCCAGCGGGTGGGAGCACGCCAGCCCCAGCACCGAGTCCTCCGCCCGGGCCGCCGTCAGCAGCCCCGGCACGGTCGCCTTGGCCCGCACCGGCACGCACGGCAGGGCCGCCGG
>NZ_DASPHO010000278.1:0-5070 GCF_035629615.1 Hyalangium sp.
CGATGCCCAGCGAGATGAACGAGACGATCGGCTGGGTGGCATCCAGGAAGGCCGCATTGGACGAATAGCGCGAGCCGTGGTGGTGCACCTTGTAGAGCTCGATCTCGCCCACGAGGGAGGAGATCCCCGTCTCCACGTCCGGTGTCACCCCCGTGAGATCGCCTCCCACCAGCGCGTCAAAGGCCCCATAGGAGATCTTCACGACCACGGACTTGGCGTTCTCGTCGCCGCTGGTGCCTCCCGCGGCGATGACCTTCAGTGTCACCTGGTTGCAGACTGTGAAGGTCTGCCCCTCGCGAGCGGTGTTGCGCTTGCCAGCGAAGTGGGCGGCGTACTCGTCATAGGTGGCGGAGGCGTAGGTGCCGCCATGGTCGTAGACCGCGTCGATGGGAATCGCGTTCGTGCCCACGTCCACCTCGTCCAGCCCTCCCATGTGGTCGGCGTGGAGATGCGAGACGAAGGCCATCTGCACGCGCGTCACACCGATCGACTTGAGGTACGCCTTGATGGTCGTGCCCGAGCCCGTGGGGCCTCCATCGAAGAGGACCGCGCAGCCACCGGGCGCCACGAGGACCGCGGCGTCACCCTGGCCAATGTCCAAGGTGGTGAAGCGCAGGTTCTGTGCGAGCGCCACGGCTGGCAGGAGGAGGAAGAAACAGACAGTCAACGAGGCCACGGACAGCTGACGATGGCGCATGCGCTCGACTCCACGGCTTGGGGGGATGCGAGCGTTGTACGAGCCCCTGTTTCAGAGCGTCAATTGGTGAGACTCATTTTCTTGGAATTAGGGAATTCATGTTGTGCGCGTGAGCCCAGACACTCCGTGATTCATCTGGGTCCGATGTGCCTCGGTAGGCGCGGTCTGGCTCAACCTGTCTGCTTGTCTGACAGGTTTGTGTCTAGAGTCGGCGGCATGGACGTGGCGGAGTTCATCGAGACGCGGCGCCCCCGGTGGGAGAAGCTGGAGTCACTGCTCGACAAGGCAGAAGTCGGTGGCCTGCGGACGCTGAGCCTCGAGGACGCGCGCTCGCTCGGGAAGATGTACCGAGCTGTCTCGAGCGATCTGCTGTGGGTGCGCGCGCGCAGTGGCTCCGCAGACGTGAGCGCCTACCTCAATGATCTGGTGGGGCGGGCCTACGCATTGACGTACCCGGGCAAGCGCCCGCGCTTCGCGGACGTGTGGAGCTTCGTCTCGCGGGGCTTTCCGGCGCTGATGCGGCGGGAGTGGCGCATGTACCTCGCCTCGGTGCTGCTGTTCATGGCGGGCATGGGCTTTGGCTACCTGGGCATGGCCATGGACCCGGACGCCGCGCACTACCTGGTGCCCGGTGAGCACCTGAAGCTCGACCCCGTCGAGCGCGCCGAGAAGGAGGCCAAGGGCGAGGGGATGACGGTGGAGCAGCAGGCGTACTTCTCCTCGTATCTCTTCACCCACAACATCCAGGTGGCCTTCCTGGCGTTCGCGCTGGGCATCACCGTGGGGATCGGCACGGCGTTGATGCTCTTCATCAACGGGCTGTTCCTGGGCGCACTGGCCCAGGTCTATACAGACAAAGGGATGGCCGACTGGTTCTGGGCCTGGATCCTCCCGCACGGCATCCCCGAGATCACCGCGATCTGCATTGCGGGAGCGGCGGGGCTCGTCATCGCCCGAGGGCTGGCGGCGCCCAAGGGCCTGCCTCGGGGCCTGGCGCTGCGCCAGGAGGCGGTGACGGCGGTGAAGCTGCTGTTCGGCACGCTGGCGCTCTTCGTGCTCGCGGGCTTCATCGAGGGCACGGTGTCGCAGATCCATCCGCCCAGGCTGTCGGCGGCCTTCAAGATCTCCTTCGCGCTGGTGGTGGGCGCGGGCGTCTACGCCTACCTGTGCTCGGACTTCATGCGCGCCCGGAGCGAAGAGGCCTCAGAGGCTACAGCACTCCGCGCGCCTTGATGTCCAGGTAGCGGTTCACGGCGGCCAGGCTCAGCTCGTCTGGCTGCACGTCGATCATCTGCACCCCGCCCATGCTTACCTTGGCCTTGAGCATCTCGCGGTCCACCAGCAGCTCGGAGGCCACCGCCTGCTGGAAGGCCTCCTCTGGACCGGGCGGCGCACGGCGCAGCAGCCCCAGCAGCGCCGTGTCCTTCACTGAGAGGCACAGCGGCACGTGCCGGCGCGCCAGCCGGTGCAGGGGGTTGATCATCGTGGACGCCTGCTCCTCATCGAGGAAGTCCGTGAAGACGCACAGCAGGCTGCGCCGCGTGAGCCGGACGTTCAGCTCCTTGAAGAGCGCCAGGTAGTCCACGTACGTGAGGCTCGGAGTGGCCGAGTAGAGCGCGTCCACGATCTTCCGGTACTGCCCGCGCCCCGCCGCCGGCGCCAGGTACCTCTTCACCCCGTCCGCGAAGACGACCAAGCCCACCCGATCGCCGTTGCGCACCGCCACGAAGGCCAGGAAGAGCGCCGCGTTCACCGCGTGGTCCAGCTTGGTGAGCCCATCCACCTGCGCCGCCATGGAGCGCCCGGCATCGACACATATAAGGATGGACTGCGAGCGCTCGGACTCCATCACCCGGGTGACGGGCTTGCCGCGCCGGGCCGAGGCCTTCCAGTCCACCTCGCGCACCGAGTCCCCCTGGGCGTAGTCGCGCAGGCGGGCGAACTCGCTGCCCTGGCCGTCCCGGCGGAGCTGGCGCAGGCCCAGGTTCACCAGATCCAACGCCGCCCCCGAGAGCAGCAGCCGGCTGGCGCCGCGCAGATCCGGGAACACCGAGGCGCTCTGCGCTGCCTTGAACATCCGCTCGTGGAACACGAGCCCCAGGGGCCCGCGCACTCGCACGTGCACATCCCCGAAGGCGAACTTGCCACGCTTCGTGGGCGTCACCTTGTACACCCAGCGCGTCTGGCTCTCCGGGGGGAGGCTCAGCGGGGCCTCCTCCGGCGTGGCGGTGAAGGCGTCCGGCACGTCATCCCGCACGCGCACTTGCACAGCCTGGGTGGAGCGGTGGATGAGCTGCACCTCCACCCGGTTGGCCACGCCTACCGACAGTTTTCTAGGCAGATGACGGTGCACCTCGAGCCGCACGCGGCGCGCCAGCAGGAAGTCCACCCCGGCCAGCCCCACCACCAGCACATCCAGCGCGAGCACGAGCCCGCCCAGCCCCGGCGAGAATCCCGCCGCCATCATCGGCAGCGCCAGCAGGGCGAGCAGCGCCCACAGGCGCGTGGTGGGAATCACCGGGGAACCTCGACGGACTGGACCACCTCGCGCAGCACGTCCGTGGGCGTTGCCCCATCCAGCTCCGCGTCCGGAGACAGCAACAGTCGGTGCTTGAGCACGGGGCCCGCCAGGAAGCGCACGTCATCCGGCGTGACGAAGCCGCGGCCGCGCAGCGCGGCGAGTGCCTTGGCCGCCATCAGCAGGTGCACCCCCGCGCGTGGGCCCGCGCCCAGGCGGATGCGGCTGGAGGTGCGCGTGGCCGACACCAGCTTGCGGATGTATGCGAGCACCGGCGGCTCCACCGTCACCTCGTTGAGCGCCGCCCGGGCCTCCATCAGCCCCTCCTTCGCCACCGCCGCGCCCACGCCCGCTCGGGTGAGATCTCCCGCATCGAAGCCGCGATTCACCGAGGCGAGGATGGCGTCCTCCTCCTCGGCGGCCGGGTAGCCCACCTCGATCTTGAACAGGAAGCGGTCGAGCTGGGCCTCGGGCAGCGGGTAGGTGCCCTCGGACTCCACCGGGTTCTGCGTCGCGAACACCGTGAAGAGCGGCGAGAGCGTGATGTTGCGCCCCTCGAGCGACACGGCGCGCTCCTGCATCGCCTCCAGCAGCGCGGACTGCGTCTTGGCCGGGGCGCGGTTGATCTCGTCGGCCAGCAGCAGGTCCGTGAAGATGGGGCCTCGCACCAGCACGAAGGACTGTGACTTCAGATCGAAGATGCTCGTGCCCAGGATGTCCGCGGGCATCAGATCCGGCGTGAACTGGATGCGCTTGAAGTCCGCGGTCACGCTGCGCGCCAGCGCCTTGGCCATCAGCGTCTTGGCCACGCCGGGCACGCCCTCCAGCAGCACGTGGCCACCGGCGATGAGGCCGCAGAGCATCAGCTCGAGCGCCTCGTCCTGACCGACGACGGCCTTGCGTACCTCGCTCAGCACGCCGTCTCGGATCGCGTTGGCGGTCTGCACCGCGTTGCCCGGCGGGGCGAAGGAAGGGGCGGGGACGGAAGGGACGTTCATGACTCCTCGGAGGATGCAGCGGGCGCGCGCAGGGGCCCGGTGGGGTGAATGCGGTTGCGCAGCTCGGCGGCGCGCGCGGCGAGCTGCTGGAGATCCTTGTCGCTCTGCGTCTCCTCGGCGCGGCGGACGATGGCGCGCAGGGCCTGGGACAGATCCTCCCGGCTTCGGGCCTGGAGCCCCTCGGCGACGGAGGCGGGGGAGGCGTGCGCGGGCAGCCCAGCGTACAGCGCCAGCTCCTGCGTCAGCCCGCGCGCGATGAGCCCCGCGGCGAAGGGGTGGTGGCCCCCCTCGCGGTAGAGGCGGCTCATGGCGAAGAGGGCGTCCGTGGCGCCCACGCGGACCGACTCCGGCGGCGGGCGCGGACGTCCAAAGCGCTTGAGCGAGATGGACCACAGCGCCACGCCCAGCAGCAGCTGCGCCACGGCGAAGTGCAGGCCGTAGCGCTTGGCGAAGTCCACGATCGAGCGCTCGTTCTTGAAGCCATGGTGGAACTCGCTGAACTCGAAGGGGCCCGGGCCCAGGGCGGGCAGGATGCTCAGCCAGAACTGCGCGTTGTCCGCGCGAGCGAGCGCCTGGTTCATCGCCAGCTCGGGCGCACCCACCACCAGCACCTTGCCCAGGCCGTAGGGCACCACCGCCGCCACCGGACGCTCCAGCTGGGCATCCGTCAGCACGGGCACCGCATCCGCGGGGAGCTTTAGGAAGGCCTGCACCTTCGCCTCCACGCGCTCCACTCCCAGGGTGTAGGGCGTGGGCAGGGGCGGCACGAGCGTGCGCATGGGCAGCGAGGTGTCCACCTTGGAGAGCTTCACCTCCAGGGCATCCAGGAGCGGGTTCTCCCGGGAGCCCCAGGGCAC
>NZ_DASPHO010000279.1:0-8681 GCF_035629615.1 Hyalangium sp.
ACGTCCAGCTCGTCCGCGCCCAGCACCGGCGCCGAGGAGCCGCCCGGAATCACCGCCTTCACCTTGCGGCCCGCCGGCATGCCTCGGCCGAACTTGTCGTCGAAGATGAGCTGGGTGATGGTGGTGTTCATGTCCACTTCGTAGACACCCGGCCGGTTCACCGTGCCGGACAGGCACACCAGGCGCGTGCCGCCGGACTTGTCCGTGCCCAGCTTCGCGTACCACTCCGAGCCACGCGAGAAGACGTGCGGCACGCTGGCCAGCGTCTCCACGTTGTTGACGACTGTGGGGCTGCCGAACAGGCCCACCACCGCGGGGAAGGGCGGCTTGAGCCGGGGCCAGCCCTTCTTGCCCTCCAGGCTCTCCAGCAGCGCCGTCTCCTCGCCGCAGATGTAGGCGCCCGCGCCGCGCACCACGTAGCAGTCCAGCTGGAAGTCCTTGCCCAGCATCGTCTTGCCGAAGATGCCGGCCTTGTACGCCTCGTCGATGGCCGCCTGTGTGCGCTCCGTCGGGAACTTGAACTCGCCGCGGATGTAGACGTAGCAGGTGTGCACCCCCAGCGCGTACGCCGCGATGGCGATGCCCTCCAGCATCATGTGCGGATCCAGCTCGAGGATGTAGCGATCCTTGAAGGTGCCCGGCTCGGACTCGTCCGCGTTGACGGCCAGGTACTTGGGCTTGGGGCTGTCCTTGGGGACGAAGCTCCACTTGAGGCCCGTGGGGAAGCCCGCGCCGCCGCGCCCGCGCAGGTTGGACTTCTTCACCTCGTCGATGATGGCCGCAGGCGGCAGCTCCAGCGCCTTCTTCAGCGCCTCGTAGCCCCCGCGCTTGCGGTAGTGCTCCAGCGTCCAGGACTTGGGCTGCCCCCATGCGCCGGAGATGATCGGTTCAAAGGCCGTTGTCGCCATGTGCAGTCAGGTTCCTAGGAGGAGGGCCGATCAGGTGAGCTTCGCCAGGAGGTCGTCCAGCTTCGCCTTCGTCAGGCTCTCGTGGTGGTCTTCATTGACCTGCAGGCAGGGCGCGGTGCCGCACGAGGCCAGGCACTCGGTCTCTCGCAGGGTGAACTTCTCGTTGGCCTCGCCGGCCTTCAGCCCGAGCTTGTTCTCCAGGTAGGCGAGCATCTTCTCCGCACCCCACAGCGCGCAGGACAGGTTGGTGCAGACGTCGATGACGTACTTCCCGGGCGGCTTCAGGTGGTACATCACATAGAAGCTCGCCACCTCGTAGGCCCGCTCAGGCGTCACTTCCAGGTGCTTCGCCACCAGCCTCATGCCCTCGGAGGGCAGCCAGCCCTTGAGCGACTGCAGCAGACGCAGCGCGGGCAGCATGCCGGCGCTCTTTCGATCCGGCGGGTAGTGAGAGAGGATTTCCGCGATCCCCGCGTCGAACTTCTTCTGCTCTTCAGAGGTGAACAGGGGCTCCGACATGGCGGGCGCTTCGTATTGCCCAGGTGGCGGGGTTGTCAACATAAACCCTCGAACTTCCTCGGGACGTCCATCAGTACAGGGCCACGCGATCTCAAGCCCTTGTGATGGGTGTGGGCGCAGCGCCCGTCCAGGGGCCCGATCAGCGCCAGGACCGCGCATGTGGACCGGGCGAGCGTTCACGGCAGGTGGGGGAAGGGCGGCACTTTCTTTTCCGAGGCGTCCGGATCCGGTACAAGTCGGACAGATCAGACTCCGGCCGCGGCCGGCGGGCCCCCGGCACCTCGGGGGAGGGCCGCGCGAGAGGCCTGGGCAGACCGGCGGCGATGGGGTGACAACTTGAGTGCGGCAGGACCTCACAGCGACGGGAAGCTCCCCACGGGCGTCGATCCCGAGGGCTACCGTGTGCTCATCGTCGAGGACAACCCGCACATCATCGAGATGTACGCCTACGTCCTGAAGAAGCTCGCGAGCGGGGAGCTGGCGGGCAAGGTGCCGCTGGAGGTGCACTTCGCGCCGGATGGGCACCACGCCCTGGCCCTGCTGCACGAGCAGCGCTTCAGCCTGGTGATGACGGACCTCTACATGCCCGTCATGGACGGCTTCGCCCTGGTGGAGCGCATCCGCGAGGAGGAGAAGCTGCGCACCATCCCCATCATCGCCATCTCCGCGGGCGGCAAGGAGGCCCAGGACCGGGCCATGCAACTGGGGGTGGACATCTTCCTGCGCAAGCCGGTGCGCTTCGTGGAAGTGCTGGAGACGGTGAAGCAACTGTTGCGTATCGGGAAGTAGCCCCCCGGAGCCCAGCGGTGTCTCCCGGGGAGGGGCGGCAGGAAAACCTGCGGATCTTCCCTGCGGAAATTTGACGCCAGGGCTCCGAGCCGACGTAAAGTCGCGCCCCCATGCTCAAGCCCGCCGTCAACCGCGATACCGTGAGTGGCGAGGCGCTGTTCATCCTCCGCAACCTGAGGGAGAACGGTCGCCTGGGACGTTCGAACAAGCTGGCCGACGTGAAGGCCGCGCTCGAGCCGTCCGTGTCCCTCGAGTTCGACAGCTACTTCTTCTTCCTTCGCAAGTTCCATTACATTGCGATGGATCGCGAGGCCCAGCTCAAGCTCACCGATCAAGGCGAGCGGGTGGTGGACGGGGACGCGCTGGACAAGTTCACCTTGGAGGTGGGCGAGTTCTTCGCGGACCAGATCCTCGGAGAGGACGAGGCCACCCAGGCCGGCGACGAGCTGGGCGTGCTGCTGCCGCCCCCCCCGCCGGATGCGGAGGACGCGGAGCTGGCGCGCGCCTTGGCGCCGCCGCCCATCCCGCTGCCCCCGTCCCGAGGCTCGCGGACGGCGCTGCCCTCGGTGGACCCGGTCATCCCGCCGATGCCCTCCGTTGCCCCCATGAGCGCGCCTGCCGCGTCGGCCGCCGCTTCCATGCCGTCCATCACCTCGCCGCTGTCCTCCTCCATGCCTCCTCCCGCCGCCTCTCCTGCCGCGCCGGCCACCCCCAAGGGGATCGAGCTGGACATGCGCTACCAGAAGTTCGATCCCATCGGCTCCGGGCCGCTCGGCACGGTGTTCAAGGGTCGCTTCAACTCGCTGGGGCTGGACATCTGCATCAAGGAGCTGAAGGACATCTTCGGCTACTTCTCCTTCCTGCAGCGCGGCGAGGTGCTCAAGCGGCTGAAGAAGGAGCTGTGCGCGCAGGCCCAGGTGCGGCACTCGGGCATCGCGCAGATCGTCGATCAGAACGTGGACTCGGCGCGGCCCTACTTCGTGGTGGAGCTGCTGCGCGGCAGCCTCAAGGAGAAGCTGGAGGCGGGCGGCGGCAAGGGCGTGCCGGTGCCGCATGCGCTGCGCTGGTTCCTGCAGCTGGCCTACGGCCTGCGCGCGGCGCACACCTCGGGGCTCACGCACCACAACCTCAAGCCGGAGAACATCCTCTTCGACAGCTACGGCAACGCGAAGCTGGCGGACTTCGGCCTCGGGCGCGTCATCGAGGTGGATGCCGCCAAGGGCATGCCGCAGGTCTTCATGGGCACCGGTGGCATGGTCTACATGGCCCCGGAGCTCATCGGCCGCGCCAAGGAGGCGGGCCCCTCGGCGGATGTGTACGGCCTGGGCATCCTCCTCTACGAGATGCTCACCGGGCAGATCCCTGGCCGCCGCTCGGCGATGCCCTCCGAGGTCAACAGCGATGCGCCGTCGGGGATGGACTCCATCTTCGACAAGATGACGCAGGACCGGAAGGAGCAGCGCTACCCGGACATCGACGCGATGCTCGAGGATGTCTACAAGGCGTTCCCCGACAAGGAGTACCTCGAGAAGGGCGACCTCGTCCTCTCGTCCGATCCGCAGCTGGGCTGAGGCCTCGAGCGCCTCGGCCCCGCGCGGGCTCCTGGGCGGCGGCTGAAGCCGGGCCGCCGCGGCTCAGGAGCGGATCCGGGCCGCAAGCTCCCTCTGGGCCAGGGCGTTCTTCTCCAGCAGCAGCTCCAGGAGGGCGCGGAGGATCTTCGAGCTCTTCTCCTGGTTTACCCGCACCGTCTCCAGGCGCTGCAGCTCCTCGGGGCTGAAGCCCGCGGGGGCGGACGAGCCGCCAGCGAGGATCTCGTCCAGCAGGTCCCCTGCGCTCGAGCCTCCGCCGGGAGCGGGGGCAGGGGCGGCCTGCGGGGGAGGGATCGCGGCGATGCGCTTCACCACCGTGTTGCCGCTCATGTCGACGACCTTGAACTCGTCCCCCTCCTCCTCGCTGGAGAGGGCATCCGGTTGCCGGTGCTCGCCGTCGTAGCGCGTGCTCATGGCCACCGGCTCCTGGCCACGGTAGTGGCGCAGGATGGCGTGCTCGATCTCGCGGTCGCTCGCGATCACCACCACCACGCGAGCGCGGGCGCGGGCCGCGACCTGATCCACCGTGTTCAGATCGGTGGGATCGGCCATGGCGAGCACCAGCGTCTTGCCGTTGTCCTTGAGCGCGACGGGGAAGATGCCCTTCTGCTCGGCGAGCGTCACGTCCACCTTGGCCAGTGCGCCGGCGTCCCGGGTGAGGTTGCCCAGATGGAAGCGTTGGGTGCCCGTGGCCTGGGCGATGGCGTTGAGGACGGTGTCTTCCTTGGCGAGCCCCATGTCCGTGACGACGCGGGACAGGCGGCCTCCCCATTGATCATGCCGGGCGAGTGCGCTGCGAAGCTGCAGCTCGTCGATGACGCGGGCTTTGACGAGGAGTTCCCCAATACGGTTGCGCGGTGGTGCGGCCATGGGGGCAGTGTAACGTCAGGAACGGCCGATCGATGAATTCTGACTTCCACGAATGCCTGGCCGAGGGGGTCGCCCTCTTCAACGCTGGCCGCTGGTACGAGGCCCACGAGTTCTGGGAAGAGGCTTGGCGACAGGAGTCCGGGGCGCGCCGCGGGCTGCTCCAAGGGCTCATCCAGGTGGCGGCGGGTTGGCTCAAGCACCAGGAGGGCCGGACCGAGGGTGCTCGGACGCTCTTCACCCGAGCGCTCGAGCGCCTGGAGCCCCTTCCGGCCTCCTTCGAGGGAGTCGACGTAGGAGTACTGGTGTCCCAGGTACGCCAGTGGCGCCAGGAGGGTGCCATCGGTCGCCCCGTGTTGGCCTTTTACCCCGTACAGGAGGCGTGAGCGATGCAGCCCTTCGCGGACGAGCAGGAGCTGAGCTGTCCCTACTGTGGGGAGGAGGTGGAGGTTCAGGCGGACGCGGTGGGGCCCTCATCAGAGGTGTACGTGGAAGACTGCCCGGTGTGCTGCCGACCGTGGACGGTCTCCGTCTCCCGGGAGGGAGCAGAGGTCTTCGTCAGCCTGGGCCGGGATGACGACTGAAGCCTCGCCTTGACACGTTCCGAAGCATGGTTCTCTTGAGTCTACGAGGCGCTGCTCCCCGAAGAGGCGGGGGGCCGCCGAGAACAACAAGACACTCGAGTTCATGAGCCGTCCGCTGACTTCAGCGCGACGAAGAGGAGACGACCATGCTGAATCGCTGGAACCCGTTCGAGTTTGGTAATGGCGCGGTGGTGGCGGGCCCCCTGATGAGGGACTTCGACCAGCTCTTCCAGGAGCTGGCGGGACAGGCCACGCGTCAGGGCCGTGAGCTCGCTCCGGCCACGGACATCTACGAGACCGAGAGCGGAGTGACGTTGCAGGTGGACATGCCCGGGCACGATCCGAAGGCCATCGAGGTGAAGGTGGAGAAGGGCGTGCTGACGCTGCGCTCGGAGCGCAAGGCGGACGCCACTGCCAAGGAGAGCGCCCGGAGACTGGAGCGCGGCTTCGGCGTCTATACCCGGTCCTTCAAGCTGCCGGACACCGTGGACACCAGCAAGGTGGAGGCACGCTACGAGAACGGCGTCCTCACGCTGGCGATGCCGCGCAAGGAGGAGTCCAAGCCCCGCGTCATCGAGGTGAAGGTCCAGAGCTGAAGCCCAGGGCTGAGGCGCGACGCACCCACTCCGACCCTCTCCTTTGAGGAGAGGGGAGGGCTCAGAGGAAGGGAGGCTTCGCCGGGTGGCGAAGCCTCTTTTCTACTTCTTGGTGCCGAGCGCCAGCGGGATGCGGAACAGCTCCAGCACCTGCTGCACGTCCAGCGGCTTGGCCAGACACGCGATGGCGCCGGCCTGCTTGGACTGCTCCACCACCTCGGGCGAGTGGTTGGAGGTCATGGTGATGAGCCGCACGCTCTCCATCTGCTTGCGAGCGCGGATCCTGCGGCACACCTCCAGACCGTCGATGTCCGGCATGTTCAAGTCGATGAGCATGCCGTGTGGCTTCTGCTCGGACACGAGCAGCAGCGCTTCCACGCCACTGCTGGTGCTCTGCAGCTCCACCTGGGCCGCATAGGGCTTGAACGCACGCTTGATGGCGTCGAGCACGGGCCGCTCGTCGTCCACCACCAGCAGCTTCACCGTCCCACTTCCCAGCTCATCCGGCACCGGCATCTGGTGGGTGATCAGGAAGGCCCGCAGGTCGGCCGAGCGCACGCGCCGATGACCGCCTGGCGTGCGGAAGGCCATCAGGATGCCCCGGTCGATCCACTTGCTCACGGTCGACGGGTCCACCTGCAGCAACCGACTGATGTCGTGGGTGGTGTACAGCTGGTCCGTCGTCCCCGACGGCAGCAACTCTTCCTTTGGCTGACCTGAACCGGTGCTCATGGAATTAAACACCTACCTTGAAACCGAGGTTACTTCAACCCAACCTGACTGCTTTTCGACTCCGGCCGTTTCATCAAACCTACCACGTCTTCCCATCGACCACTGGCCTTCAAGCACAACTCGACCAATTCCCGTGCGGCCCCATGGCCTCCGCGGCTCTGGGCCACGAAGTGGACTTCCTGCCGTACTTCTGCCACGGCATCGGACGGGCAGGCCGACAATCCTACCCGTGACATAGGACCCAGGTCATTCAGGTCGTCCCCCATATAAGCACAGGACTCAGCGGGTATGGAGAACTGGGTGAGCAGTTCGTCCAGGGCAGGCCCTTTTTCCTTCTTTCCCTGGAGGATAGCGGCGAGTCCCAGCTCCCGCCCACGAACATCGACGATGGCCGAGCTGCGGGCCGTGAGGATGGCCGCCGGCAAGCCCACGAGGCGGGCCATCACCAGGGCGTGGCCGTCCTTCACGTCGAAGCGCTTCATCACCTCACCGGCATCGCCGTAGTAGAGGCCGCCATCGGTGAGGACGCCGTCCACGTCGAACACGAGCAGCCGCACCCGGGCAGCCCGGGCGGTCAGCTCCTCCTTGCTCGGTTTGGGAAGCGTCTCCGTCATGACCGCTTCGCAACCCCTCCCTCAGCCCTCATACCGCCGGCTCATGCCCCAGCGCTCGGCGGATGGCCAGCACACTTCGTACCACGTCTTCGAACATTTGGGGGTTCAACGAGCAGGGACCGTCACACAGGGCACGGTCCGGGTCCTCGTGGACCTCCGTAAAGAGCGCATCGATGCCGGCCGCGGCGGCGGAGCGGGCCAGGAGCGAGACGAACTTGCGCTCACCGGCCGTCTCCCCGTTGCCGGCCGAGGGGAGCTGGACGGAGTGGGTGGCGTCGAAGCAGACGGCGAGGCCGGCCTCGCGCATCTGGAGGAAGCCGCGCATGTCCACCACGAGGTTGTTGTAGCCGAAGGAGGCGCCGCGCTCGGTGACGAGCACGTTGGGGTTGCCGGCCTCCATGGCCTTGCGCGCCGAGTGGACGATGTCCTTGGGGGCGACGAACTGGCCCTTCTTGAGGTTGACGCCCCGGCCACTCCTGGCCACGGCCTCGACGAGGTCCGTCTGCCGGCAGAGGAAGGCGGGTATCTGGATGATGTCCACCACCTCGGCGGCGGGGCCCACGTGGCTCGTCTCGTGGACGTCCGTGAGGACGGGCACGCCCACCTCCTCGCGGATGCGCCGCAGAACGCGCAGGCCCTCCTTGAGGCCAGGGCCGCGGAAGGACTTGCCGCTGGTGCGGTTGGCCTTGTCGTAGGAGCACTTGAAGGCGTACGGCACGCCCAGCTTCTGCGTCAGCGCCTTGAGCATGTGCGCGTGGCGCAGCGCCAGCTCCTCGGACTCGATGACGTCCGGGCCGGCGATGACGAACAGCTTCTGGCCCGGGCCGACGGAGTGGCCCGCGAGGGTGATCATGACGCCTTCCCCTGTGCCCCGTGGGTGGCATCGCGCTGCGTGAGCGCCGCCTTGATGAAGCCGGAGAAGAGCGGGTGCGGGGCGAACGGCTTGCTCTTGAACTCGGGGTGGGACTGGCAGCCGATGAAGAACGGGTGATCCTTGAGCTCGATCATCTCCACCAGGTTCAGGTCCGGGTTGTGGCCGGAGATGAGCAGCCCGGCCTCCTGGAGCCGGCCGCGGTAGGCGTTGTTCACCTCATAGCGGTGGCGGTGGCGCTCCTGGATGACGTCCTGTCCGTAGAGCCGGTGGGACAGGGTGCCGGGCTGGAGCGCGCAGGCGTAGCTGCCCAGGCGCATGGTGCCTCCCTTGTCCTGCACCTTCACCTGGCTCTCCATCAGCGTCACCACCGGGTGCGGGGTGTGCTCGTTGAACTCCAGCGAGTTGGCGTCCTTGAGCCCCAGCACGGTGCGGCTGAACTCCACCACCGCCATCTGCAGGCCCAGGCAGATGCCGAAGAAGGGGATCTTCCTCTCGCGGGCGTAGCGCACGGCGGCGATCTTCCCCTCCGAGCCGCGCACACCGAAGCCGCCCGGCACCAGGATGGCGTCCACCCCGGCCAGCAGCTTCTCCGGCCCCTGCGCCTCCACC
>NZ_DASPHO010000280.1:0-3067 GCF_035629615.1 Hyalangium sp.
CCACGACGCAGACGGGTGGCAGCACGGGCACTGGCAGCACCTCCGATGCAGGTGGCGGCACGAGCAAGGGCGATGATGTGCCCGTCACGCCGGGCTAGTCGGCTCGACGCCGGGAGCTGGCGGGGGGGCCAGCCCGGTCACACGTAAAGGTTTGCTGTACTGCAGCGGGAGAAGTCTTCCCTGGCTCGCATCCGTGAAGCTACTGCCCACCAGTGGGGGCCTCTGGGGCCCCCCGGACCATCATCAACTTGGCACGTAGCCGCAGAGCTTCCGGATGCTCGGGACAGGATTCGAGCACCTCTTCCGTCAAGGCGAGGCCGCGTTCCAGCTGGGGGGCTGGGACGCGGCCCGCATCCTTTTTCCAGAGCGCCCACACGTGGTGCAGCGAGGCAAAAGCCAGCTGCGTGTCGGCCAGGCCCGGCTCCAGCGCGAGAGACTGCTCGAAGACGCGCGCCGCCTCTGCGAAGTCCTCTTCTCGCGCCTGCCCGCGTCGCGCCTTCCAGCGCAGCAGGACCGTGTGCGCCTCTCCCAGGTAGCTCCAGGCTTCGGCGTCTCGCGGATTGTGGGCGAGCGCCTCGCGCAGCTCTTTCTCGGAGCGCTGCAGGGTCGCGCTCGGATCCCGCCCTCGCGTCAGCTCGGACTCCGCGAGCGTCTGGAGCACCTTGCCCAGGTTGGTCCGGGGCAGGGAATACTCCGGGTCCTGCTGGAGCGCCTTCTCGAAGGAGGCCACGGCCGCGCGCACGCTGGGGGTGGGCTCTTCTCCTCGGGCCTCCCGGTACAGAGCGCGCATGGCGTGGACCAGGCCCAGGTCATTGTAGGTACGAACCTTGGGGGCCAGGAGGAGGGCCTGCTCGGAGGCGGTCTGGGCCTCGTCGAGCAGTGGGAAGGGATCTCCTCCGCGCATCCAGGCCTGGCGCGCCTGGCCGAGCAGTGTCTTGGCGACCCCATTCTGGAGCTGCTGGCTGTTCGAGTTGATGGCGAGCCCTTGCCGGTAGAGCTCCAGCGCCTTGGCCAGCAGGGAGGGCGCGTCGTCAGAGCACTTGCGCCGCTCGGCCCGCACCACGTTGACCTCTCCACCGTAGTAGTACGGCACCCAGTGCTTGGGGTTGAGCTCCAGCCCCCGGCGATTGGCCTCCCAGGCCTGCTTGAGATCGTCCTCCTGGCCCCCCGGCTCCAGGGCGCGCTTGAAGTAGGCCCGTCCGAGGCTGATCCATGCGTCCGGGATGCGGGCATCGAGCCGCGTGGCCTCGCGCAGGGCCTCAATGGCCTGGTTGCGGTGTGCCTGCGAGCGGGTGCCGACGTCTTCCTCGTAGGTGGCCCACTGGGAGTGGATCAACCCGAGGATGGTGTGGAACTCGTAGTCCCGGTCCTTGGGGGCAATGGCCTGCAGGGCCTGGTCGGCCTCGCGGAGCGACGCGAATGGATCCTCGTGGCGGTTCTTCCTGCAGCGCGCCTGCTGGAAGAAGATGCGCCCCAGCTCCAGGTGCACCTCCCAGGCAGGGTGCCCGCGCTGGAGGGCCGAGCGTGCCGCGCTCAGGGCCACATCGACAGAGGCCTGGGCGTCCACCCAGCGGTTGTTCTGGTTGTCCGCGAGCCGCCGATGGAAGCGCGCCTTCAGCATCAGGGCGGCCGCCTCATCCGGTGAGGCCTGGAGCGCGCGCCCCGCCGCCTCCATTCCCCGCTGGAAGGCAGGGAGCACGTCGCCCTGGCTGTAGACCTCCATGATCATCGCGGTGTACTCGAGCTTGGCCAGCGCCTGGTGGACGGCGGGCACGCTCCTGCCAATGGCAGCGGCGGCGGCGTAGGCGCGGCGGCCCGCCTCGAAGTCGGCCCGCGCGCCCTCGAGGTCTCCCTGGTTCCAGCGCCGGGCGGCTCGGGCCTGGAGGATGTCTCCGCGCAGCTGGGGAGCCTCGTAGAACCAGGGCAGGCGGTTGCTCATGGCGTCCAGCCGTGTCAGCGCCTCGTCGAAGTGGTCCTCATAGAAGGCGATGAGGGCGGCCACGTACTCGGAGGAGTGCACCTCCGCGCCCTGGCTCCGGCGCAGCCAGTCCAGGGCCGGGTCTCGGTAGAGGGTCTGGATGTCGCGCCGGCGCTCCTCGATGCTGCGCAGCCGCTCGGCCTCCAGGAGCTGATCCTGGTACAGGCGGCCGAGCACCAGGGCGAGTGAGTAGGCCACGCGCGGATCCGTGAAGCCGCTCTGCCAGGCCATCTCCAGGTGAGTGCGCGCCGAGGACTCGTCGCCGAGCGCCAGGTAGCCGCGGGCCAGCGCATAGTGGCCTGGGCCCACCGCCAGCGCACCCGCCTCGCGGATCTGCACCTCCAGCTCGGCCATCCTGTCGCGGATCTTCTCGCGGTCCTCACGCGTGTCGTGCAGGGGCGAGAGCCCCGAGTAGCGGGCCAGCGCCTCGATGTGCTCCACCTTCTCGGTGAAGCTGCGGGCGAGCTGCTCGCGGCGGGTGGCCTGCGAGTGCGTATAGAGCGCCCAGCCCAGGGCGAGCGTGACGGCCAGCAGCGCCACGGCGGCCACGCTCACCACGAGCCGGTGCTTGAGGGCCTTCTTGCGCAGCCGGTACCACAGGCCGGTGGAGCGGGCCTGGACGGGCTCACCCGCGAGGAACCGGTCCAGGTCCTCGATGAGCGCGCGCGCCGAGTCGTAGCGCGCGGACCGGTCCTTCTCCAGGCACTTGAGGACGATGGCCTCCAGGTCCGTGGGGACGTTCGGATCCAGGGCTCGCGGCGGCGTGGGCTCCACGGTGGCGATGTTGTTGAGCACCTCCAGCCCGTTGGCGCCGGGGATGACCTGGTGGCCGGTGAGCAGGAAGTAGAGCGTGGCGCCCAGGCTGTAGACATCCGCGCGGCGATCCAGGCCCTCCAGCTCGCCGCGGGCCTGCTCGGGGGCCATGTAGTGCGGCGTGCCGACGGCGGAGCCCGAGGTGGTGGTGCCCTTCTCGCTCCAGTCATAGGCCAGACCGAAGTCCATGACGAAGGGCTTGAGGCGGCCGTCGTCCGTGCGCTCCACCAGGATGTTGGAGGGCTTGAGGTCGCGGTGGATCAGCCCGGCGCGGTG
>NZ_DASPHO010000281.1:0-5234 GCF_035629615.1 Hyalangium sp.
AGACGCTCGGTCCGAAGCTCCATGGCCACATTCTGCTCGGCAGCCCCCTGGCTCTCTCCACGCTCCTGGGAAGGTGCTGGCAAGTCAACACCCGGTGGGATAAACCCAGCGTGAATGCTCCGACACTCCGCCGACCTTCGAACGATGCTGTGGTGCGCGGCCATGCCCGTGGTGGCACTGTCCATGTACGCGAACCCCGGACTCATTCCCTGGCTGTCCCCGCTCGCCTGCTACCTGGCGCTGGCAGCAGGGGTGATCGCGCACAACCACAACCATTGCCCTACGTTCCGCAACCGCAAGCTCAACAACGCGTTCGGCATGTGGCTGTCCATCTTCTACGGCTACCCGACGTTCGCGTGGATCCCCACGCACAACCTGAACCACCACAAGTACGTGAACAAGGCGGGGGACGCGACCATCACCTGGCGCTACACCAACCGCCACAACGCGTGGACGGCCGCCAGCTACTTCTTCGTCTCGTCCTACTTCCAGAGCGATCCCATCAAGGCCTTCATCAGCAAGGCACGCACCAACAACCCCACCCTCTTCCGGCAGATCATCACCCAGTACGTGGTGTGGGCCGGAACGCATCTGTCGCTCCTGGCGCTGGCCATGGTGCTGCTCGGGCCGTGGGCGGGCGCGCGGGTGTACCTGTTCGCCTTCGCGATCCCGGCGGTGTTTGCGCTGTGGACGATCATGTTCTTCAACTACATCCAGCACGTCCACACGGATCCGTGGAGCGAGCACAACCACAGCCGCAGCTGGACGGGCTGGGCCATCAACTTCTTCCTCTTCAACAACGGCCTCCACGCCGCGCACCATGAGATGCCGGGCGCCCACTGGAGCACGCTGCGCGAGGCCCACACGCGCATCGAGGCGGAGATCCACCCGGAGCTCAAGCCGCGCTACTTCTTCCCGTGGTGCTTCGCCAACTACGCGCTGGCGCCCTTCTTCCCGCGGTTCGGCACGCAGCAGATCGGCCGCCCCCCGTTCTCCCCGCCCTCGGGTGAGAAGGCGGAGGTCAAGTTCGGGGACGAGCTGGACGCGGTGGAGTCCGGCGTCAACGCCGCGCGCGTGTGAGCCGCGGCGTGGAGCGGCCGCTCACTTGAGGGAAGGCGGCCGCTTCGCCGGGACGCAGCGCAGCTGGGTGGGATCGCAGGTGGTAGCAAAGTCGGGGTTGATGCCCGTGGCCTCCGCGCAGAGCTCGTTGTCGGGCTCCCCCTCCTCGTTCGCGCAGTCCACGTCTCCGGGCCACATGCCCCAGACTTCATACTCCGCAGTGCACCCGTCCTCGGTGTACGTCAGGTCCGCCACCATCTGCGTGCCCGGCGCCAGGGGTATGGCCAGGATCCGGACGTTGCTCCACTGGTAGACGACGTTCTTCGGGGGCAGGCCCTCGGCGTCCAGGGCCGGCGCGCGCTTCTCGGCGGTGGCGACATTCGAGGCGGAGCAGAAGCCCTCCGTGTCCGCCTCCTTGGCCAGCGCCCCGAGCGAGTAGGCCAGGCGCTCCGGATCCCGCTCCTCCAGCGCGACGAGCGTGGCGGGCTTGATGGAGAGCTGCTCGTCGCCCGTGGGCGTGGAGAACTTCTGGATGCCGAGCTGCTCACCCGCCTTCGCGGGACAGCTGCTCTGGCCCTTGGGCTTGTAGGTGACAGACCACGTGAGGCTCTGCACCGGGCAGCCAATGGGCGGCTGCTCCGTCTCACAGGCAGCAATCAGGGAGGTGGCCAGCACCAGGCCGAGGAGTCGTCGAGTCATGGGAGAGAACCTTTCCAGGTCGCAGCGCGGCTAGAACGACACGCGAGCGCCGAAGCGGAACGAGCGCGGCGCCTGATAGGCGGTGGGTTTGCCGAAGTTCTTGTTGATGGCCTCGTCGGGGATCGGCTCCCCGGTCTCGGCGTCCAGCACCTTGCCGGGAAGATCCGCTCTCGAGCCGCCCACGATGGGCAGCACGGGCGAGTACGTGTAGTTCTGATCGTACGCGGTGGCCGTCTGGAAGTTGAAGACGTTGAAGACATCCACGCTCAAGGAGGCGGTGATGTCCTTGGCCACCTTGTAGTTGACGGCCAGACGGCTGTCGAAGCGGTGCACCCAGGGCAGCCGCCCCGCCCCGCCGCGCGGCAGGATGTAGGCCTGCCCCGAGCCGTAGTCCACATGGGCCCCGAGGTAGCTGAACGGCGTGCCCGAGGCACCCCGGTACGACAGGCCGAGGTTGAGGCTCAGGCCCGGGCGCAGCACGAGCTCGCGCGCGCCGAACGCCTTGAGCTGGTGCGTGCGGTCCGCCGGCAGCAAGCCGCTGCGGTTGGGCAGCAGCGACACGAGATCGAAGTCCGAGTTGATGTTCGGATCGAGCTGGCCCGTGTCAGAGCGGAAGAGGCCCTCGTAGTTGCCGGTGAGGCGGGACCACGTGTAGCTCACCTGCGCCAGCCAGAAATCGGCGAAGTTCCGCTGGAAGAAGAGCGTGAAGCCGTCGTAGTTGCGCCGAGGCTTCACGAAGTCCTTGGCGAAGCCGTAGCCCGGGTTGCCAATGAAGTAGGTGGCGCCGTCATCGCGGCTCATGTCCTCGATGGCAAGGTTGAGCGAGCGCCGGGTGTACGAGAGGCCGACGCGGGAGTTGGCCAGCAGCTCGTACTCGCCGCCCACGACGAACTCGTCCGTGGACTGGGGCTTGATGTCCGGATCCACGATGGTGGCGCCCGCGCCCACGGTGCTCCAGAGGGCGTTGGCGTCCAGCGGATCCTGAGAGCGGCGACGCGCCTCGTCCGTCTGGCACACGCCGCGCTGCTGTTCCGGATCGCGCGGGTCGCACAGGGAGGAGTCCTTCTCCGAGCGCACCCCGGGCTCGCCCGGGAACGAGCGGTCCACCATGTCCAGCGGGACGCTCTCGTAGTACCGGGCATAGCTGCCGAAGAGCTTCATGCGGCCGGAGCGGGTGGGATCGACGATGAGGCCCAGGCGCGGGGACCACTGGTAGGGCAGCACCAGGGCCGTCTTCCCGCCGCCGACGAGCTGCTGGGTGTCGTAGCGCAGACCCACGTTGAGGGTGGCCGTGTTGTTCAGCATCGTCCAGCTGTCCTGCAGGAACGCGCCGGCGGCGTTGGACTTGGACTTGGGGCTCTGGGCGTCCTGGATGATCACCTCATCAGGGCCTACCAGGTAGCCGTACTGTCGGTAGTCGTAAAAGTAGTCGCCCTCATCGGACTCGATGAGCACCGACCGCCCCGTCACCGAGCGGGTGTGATCGAAGACCATCTGCTCCAGATCGATGCCCGCCTTGAAGACGTGCTGGCCCGCGGCATTCACCAGGAAGGTGCCCACGGCCTTGGCCTGGTAGCGATCCAGCGTCGCGTCATCCAGGCGGCCCGGGCCGCCCGTGAGGTAGGAGAGCACCGGGCACAGCGTGGAGATCTCCGGGTTGGGCGAGTCGCAGACGGAGGGATCCGGCAGCGACTCGAACTCGGTGATGGAGTGCTGGGAGGGAGTGGTTCGCTGCCAGGTGACGTTGGAGATGCCCGCCAGGCCCTCCATGGTGCCGCCCTGGGTGCCGTCCGAGGCGCGGATCGACAGATCCTGGTGGTGCCAGCCCACGGTGGCGTTGAAGAGCAGGCGCTTCTCCAGGAAGGAGGAGGACCACTTGAGGCTGGTGTCCAGGCTGCTGATGCTGCGCTGGGTGGCGGTGGCGCCGTACTCCCCGGCGATGCGCTCCACCTCGGGCGCGCCGGTGCGCTCGCTGATGGCGAAGCGGCCCGAGCCCCCCGAGGTAGAGGGAGTGCCCGTCACCGTCACCGCGACGTTGTGATCCGGGTTGATCAGGTAGGTGAGCTTGCCGATGTACTGGAAGCTCTTCTGGTCCGCGAAGAAGAGCCGCCGCGTGCCCTCGAGCTGCTGCGTCTGCGTGAAGCCGCGCTCGTCCTGCATCGGCTGTCCGTCCGCATCCAGCACCAGGGCGTTGAGGTTGCGCTCCAGCTGGTAGCGGGTGAACGAGGGGGCCAGGCCCACGTAGAACCAGAGCTTGTCCTGGAGGATGGGGCCTCCCAGCTCGGCGCCGATGTCTCCCAGGTTCCACAGCGAGGCCTGGCCGGAGATGGTGCCCGCCTCCTGGCGGAGCTCGGTGGCGGAGCCGCCCAGCGCGCCCGGGGTGAAGTTGCCGAACACGGAGCCGTGGAACTCGTTGGAGCCGGACTTCGTCACCGCGTTGACGACGCCACCGGTGGAGCGGCCGTACTCCGGCAGGTAGCCGCCGCTGATGACGTTCACCTCGCTGATGAACTCGACGCTCAGCGGGGTGCCGTTGATGCCGAAGCCCGGATCATTCACGGAGATGCCATCGACGATGTACTGGTTCTCCGGCGAGGTGGCACCGCTGACGGACACGCCATAGGTGTCCGCGTTGGCGCCGGGGGCCAGCTCGGCCAGGGACTCGAAGGAGCGCGACGCGGCGCCCTTCCCCGTCGGCGCGACGATGGCGATGTTGCGGACGAAGGCCTCGCCCACGTTGACGCCGGTGGAGGTGGAGCCGATGTCCACGGTCGGCGCCTGCCCCACGACGACCAGCTCCTCGCTCAGCGAAGCCTCTGGAAGCAGCTCCACGTTGAGGCGGACCGAGTAGTCCAGCCGGAGCGCGATGCCCTCGCGGGCATAGGGCTTGTAGGCCTCCTTCTCGAAGCGGAGCGTATAGACGCCGGGAGGAAGCTGGGGGATGCGGTACGCGCCGGAGCTCTCGGTGACGACGACCTGCTCACCCTGCAGGTTGGGAGAGGTGGCCGTCACCACCACGTCGGCCACGGGCTGCTTCGTGCTGGCGTCCACCACACTGCCGAGCAGCACCGAGGTGCCTTGGGCCAGGGCTGGGCTGCTTACCAGGCACAGCGCCAGCACCAGAAGTCCCGCGTGCCGGTAGTTCCTTCTCTCTGTCATGGGCATCTGGCCCGGGGGGCTACACATCTCTCCGCCGGGCGCTCCTCGCGCACGTAACAAATGTCCATGTGGGGACAGAATCAAGCGTTGCGTTCACTAGCCACTGGTTTTCCCCCATGTACTTACTGGGGTTGCCGGGGTGGTGTTCACGGGCAGATTCTCCGTTTTGTAACACCCGTCGCTCACAGGTAACCGCGGATAGGCTCTTCGGCGTCTCCTATGGCCAGCACCTCCTCCTATGGCAAGCACACCCCCCATGGTCGCCACCGATACGTTGGACTCCCAGGCTCATGGGGTACCCCCCAGAAGGCCTCACG
>NZ_DASPHO010000282.1:0-38370 GCF_035629615.1 Hyalangium sp.
CCAGCGCGCCGCAGGGCGTGCTGCATGGCCTTGCGTGCCATGGCTCCATCCGGAAGCGGGGCGGTGGTCTTGTAGGCGTCCTGGGTACTCGCCCACCCGAGGACTCGCGCCAGGGGACGTGCGCCTCGGGCCAGGGCACGCTCCTCGGACTCGACCACGAACATCGCGGCTCCCTCGCCCATGGCGAGCCCGTCCCTGCGCCGGTCGAAGGGCCGGCACGCATCCGGCTCGGCGCGCGGCGAGGGAGCTCCCAGGCGGGACATGCCCCCGAGACCCAGGGGATTCACCATCGAGTCACTCGCGCCGCAGAGCACCCGTGTGGCCGCACCGCGCTCGATGAGGGACGCAGCGTGCGCTACCGCGAGCGTGCCCGCCGCGCACGCAGAGACGTGAGGCACGACGGGCCCGCTCAGGCCGAGCATCCTCACGAGCCCGTCTGCACAAAGATCGATGCGCGAGCGAAAGCGCACCCGTGGCAGAGGAGCCCCCGGCTCGGCCGCCCAATCGATGGCCGCTCGAGCGCCTTCCTTGCGCAGCAGAGGTCCGAAGTCCTCCAGGAAGGCCTGCTCCAGGCCCAGGGCCATCGACAGCCAGGTATCGCTCGAATCCTCCCCGCAGCCCGCCTGGTGCCAGGCCTCCAGCGCAGCAACCCACCCGAACCCAATCTTCCGGTCGCGCAGGGCTCCGGACGACTCCCAGTCCTCCAGGAGGGACTCGGGCATGCGCCCCCCGAGGTACTCCCGAAGCCAGGCCCCATCCGTCCTGAGCACGGGAACCTCCCCGGCGACGCGCGTCGGGAATCCCGAGGCGTCAAAGTGGCGGATGGGCCCCACTGCAGCGCGGCCCTCACCGAGCGCATCCCAGAAAGCGCGCGCCCCCACGCCCAAGGCAGAGACGACACCACAGCCGGTGATGACGGCCCGGCTCACGAAGCCACCTCCCGTGCGAGTCCCACCAGGCCCACGTCGCCATCTGGGCCCATGACGAGCACGGCCGCACGGCGCACCTCGCCGTCCTGCAGCAGGTCCAGCGCTGCCACCGTCGCCAGCGCGGCGGAGGCCGCCAGCGTCTCCCCGAAGAGCGAGGCCGCCTCGAACACGGACTTGGGACGCACCGAGAGGGCCAGCTCCCGGGCGGCGTCTCTGCGCTTCGGCATGGCCATCAGCACCACACACTCGGGGCTCATGGCCAGGAGCGAGCGTCGCGCAGACTCGAGCGCCAGCGCCTGCCCCTGCCGTCCAGAGTGCACCTCGCAGCGCTCCATGAAGCCCAGCGGGGGAGCGTGGCCAGGATCGGCCAACACCAGAAGGGCTGCCCCTTCCCCCGGCACCACGTCCTCCCCTCCCTCTCGGCGCAGCTCCGCCCAGGTCACCGGGTGCAGCGCTGAGTCCGCTCCGCCCCCCAGGGCTACCTCGCACTCACCCGCGGCCACTGCGTGGTGCGCCTCCGCCAACGCAAGCACCGTGCCGGTACCGCGCGAGAAGAGCGCCGCATTCGGGCCTCTCAGGCCCTCACGGATGGCCGCGTGGCAGAGGGTGTAGTTGTTCATGAGCTGGAAGGCGAAGAGCGGATTGCACGCTCCGAGCCCCGCGGTACCGAACCCTCCCAGGTCGAAGCGCCCCTCCGAGAAGCTCGCGTCAAGCATGGCCTCGAGCTCCTCCACCGCACCGCCCGAGGCCCCCACGCCGAGGAAGAACCCCGTCTCCTCTCGCGGGAGTGCCGGGGACTCCAGGAAGAGACTCCGGGCGGCCACGCAGGAGAGGCGTGCGCCCCGGCTCATCAGCTTGAGCTGCCGCGGCTCCACATCCTGCGCGGCGGGCAGCGGGGGCACCTGCGCGGCGAGGAGCCCCCCGAGCGCCTTGCAGGGAGTGGCCGCCGTGTCGCCCGCGCGCACTGCCTTGCCCAGCCCTCGCCAGCCAAGGCCTCGGGCGCTGACGGCGGAGGCGGCGATCACGGCAACGGGCCTCATGCGCGGACCATCACGAGGCTGGTGTTCGCCCCACCAAAGGCGAAGGCGTTGACGAGCGCCGAGCCCACCCGCTTGCTCAGAGCCTTACCCAGCACGTGCGGAAGCTCACAGCGGGGATCCGGGTGGCTCAAGCCCGCGGTCGGGAGCACCTCGTCTCGCTCCAGCGCATGCACTGCACACAGGAATCCCAAGGCCCCCGCTCCCGCGATCCAATGTCCAAGGGCACCTTTCACGGAGCTCACGTGGGCCTCGGCCAGCCTCGCTCCCAGCACCCGCCGGAGTGCCTGAGCCTCCACCTCGTCATTGAGCTGTGTCGAGGTACCGTGCGCCTGCACACAGTCCACGGCCTCGATCCTCGCCTCTCTCAGCGCGGCACGCATGGCCATGGAGGCACCCGCTCCCTCTGGATCGGGCGCGGTGAGGTGCCAGGCATCGAGCGAACGCCCCACCCCCGCTACCGCAGCCACGGCATCGCCCTTCTCCGCTGCGAGGACGACCATGGCCGCCCCCTCCCCCACGACGAAGCCGTCCCGATGCGCATCGAAAGGACAGGACACTCCCCGGGCCGACAGCGCCCCCAGCAACCCAAACCCGGCCAGCATCAGCGGATCCACATCCGCTCCCACGCCGCCGCACAGCGCCACGTCCACCTCACCCCGCCGGATGGCCCGCACGCCCTCTACAATGGCCGCAGCCCCCGAGGAGCAAGCCAGGGACAGCGTCTCACAGGGCCCACGAGCACCCAGCTCCCCCGCCAGCATCGAAGCCACCGCCGCAGGAGATACAGCCGCGGCGTCGATCCTCGGGGCCAGCTCCCGCGCCCGCTGGCCGAAGGCCTCATGGTCGAAGCGCGCGCCCCCTCCTGCCGCCTGAGCCAGCGCCAGCACCGTGGAGAAGCTCGCACGGCCCGACTCGGCTCCGATGAAGATGCCCACGCGCTCGGGCGAGGCCCCGACTCGCGCCCGGCCCCACGCCTCGCGAGCAGCGCGCAGAGCGAACTCCCGCCGGCGATCCTCCGCGCCTTCAGCGACGCCACGAACCGCGGCCGCCACCTGACACGGAAAGCCCTCCACATCGAAGTGCTCCACCCGAGCGATGGCGCTCTCGCCGCGCGCGAGGGCCGCCGCGGTGCTCGTCCAGTCCAACCCGAGGGAGGAGACTGCACCCACACCTCGGACGAAGGCGTCACGCCCCATGCCCGTTTCCTCTGCGTGCCCGGCGCGCGCTCACGGCTCCTCCGCAGATCCGGTGAGCCAGACGTTCAGCACCTCGCGGCGGCGCGCGCGCAGCTTCTCGCTCTTCACCTCGGCGAAGGCGAACGTGAGCTCAGCCTCGGCCGTGAGCTGTCCCTCCACGGTGGCTGTCGCGCGCACCTGGCCCCCCTCCTCGCGAGCGGTGAGGAGGCGCGCCTCCAGCTCCAGCTTGTCGCCCGGGCGCACCATCCTGCGAAACTTCGCCCGGTCCACCATCGTCAACAGCGCGTGGAGATCGTTGCGCCCGCGCTCGCGCATCGTCGCCTCCACCAGCACGCCGCCGAGCTGCGCCAGGGCCTCGACGATGAGCGCTCCCGGCATGATGGGATGGCCCGGAAAGTGGTCGGCGAAGAGGTCGTCCGAGAGCGAGACGCACTTGACGCCATGAGCCACCTCCGATGGCACCAGGCGCGTGATGCGGTCGAGCAGGACGTAGCGCACGAGGACCCCTCCGCGAGCCTGCGCTATAGCACGTGCCGGAAGACTCTGGACAGGCGCAGTCCGGGCTAGCACGATGCCGCGCACCTGCGTCACCCGAGGTGCGCGTGTGGCGTGCTCCGAGTCGCGGCGTCTACGGAGGCCTCCATGGAGTGCACGAGCTGCGCGCCGGTCGACGGAGCCGTTCAGCGGTCGGACAAGCCCCATACCTTCCTGCACCATGAGCCCTCGCAGTGCGAGCGCTGCGAGCAGGCGGTGGAGGCCCGCGTCGTCCTGCGCAAGGGCGAGGTCTGGGCCCTGAAGTTCTGCACCACCTGCGGCCAGACGGAGGCGAAGGTCGCCGACAGCGCCGACGCGTACCTCGAGGCCTGGGTGAAGCGAGGCGAGGTGGCGGACGACACGCGCGACCACCTCTTCAAGCACACCACCTCCACCTGTCCCCAGTGCCTCGCGCTCCTGCAGGCCGAGGTCGTCATCCGCCGGGGCAAGGTCTACTTCAAGAAGAACTGCCGCAAGTGCGGGCCCTCGGAGGCGCTGGTGAGCGAGGACGCGCGCTATTACGTGCGCGCCTATACCTTCGCCCGCGCAGGCACCGAGCCGCTGAAGTTCGCGGCCGAGGTCAAGCACGGCTGTCCCACCGACTGCGGCACCTGCTCGGACCACGAGCAGCACACCTGCCTGCCGATCGTCGAGGTGACGGACCACTGCAACCTCGAGTGCCCCATCTGCATCGTCAACAACCAGTACTCCAACCACATCGCGCTGGAGGGCTTCCAGCGCATCGTGGACCAGATGGTGGAGCGCGAGGGGCAGCTCGAGTCCCTGGCGCTCTCGGGGGGCGAGCCCACCAGCCACCCCCAGATCCTGAAGCTGCTGGAGATCGCGAACCGGCCGGAGATCGGCCGTGTGGTGCTCATCACCAACGGCCTGCGCCTGGGCCGGGATCGCACCTTTGCCGAGGCCGTGAAGGCCAGCGGCGCCTACGTGGGCCTGCAGCTCGACGGCTTCACCGCCGACACGCACGAGAAGATCCGCGGGCGCGATCTCTCCAAGGACAAGCAGGCGGCGCTGCGGATGCTGGAGGAGCTGAGCATCCCCACGCAGATCATCTTCGTGGCCACGCGCGGGGTGAACGAGCACCAGATCGGCCAGGCGGTGCAGCTGCTGATGGAGAAGGACTTCGTCCTCTCGCTCAACTTTCAGCCAGCGGCCTTCACGGGCTTCGGCGGTGGCTCCTTCAAGCACGATCCGATGGATCGGCTCACCATCCCCGGCGTCATCCAGCGCATCGAGGAGCAGACGGGCGGCAAGCTGAAGGTGAGCGACTTCGCCCCACTGCCGTGCTCGCATCCCCAGTGCGTCTCGCTCACCTACCTGCTGAAGCTGAACGACGGCTCGTACATGCCCTTCGGACGCTTCGTGGACTTCCAGCGCCACGGGACGCTGCTGAAGTCGTCGGCCACGCTGGGGGCCTCACCGGAGATCCATGACGCGCTGGAGGAGGTCATCCACGACGTCTTCGCCCGGCAGGACGAGGTGGAGCGGGGCACGGACATCCTCAAGGCGCTGCGGCGCTCGCTGGACGTGATGTTCCCGGACCGCAAGCTGACCAACAAGGAGTCCGTGCTCATCGGCGAGCAGCAGGCCAAGAGCATCTTCCTCCACCACTACATGGACCGGCACGACTTCGACCTGGAGCGGCTGCGCAAGTGCTGCCACCACTACCCGCAGGTGGATGGCCGCGTCATGCCGGCGTGCGGCTTCAACATGTTCCACCGCGGCGCCGCCAAGGGTCCCAAGACGGAGATCGCCTCCTGGGGCAAGAAGCCGTGGACGACGAACCCGCCCGTCAACGCGGCAGGCCCCGCTTCCTTCAAGCTGCCGGTGCTCAAGTGAAGCTCCTGGAGGGCCGCACGGCGCTCGTCACCGGCGGCTCGCGCGGGCTGGGGCGAGCCCTCTGCCTCACGCTGGCGCGCGAGGGTGCCAACGTGGCCTTCTGCTATTCGCGCTCCGAGGAGCACGCCGCGGAGACGCTCGCCCGCATCCAGGAGCAGGGCGTCCGCGGCTGGTCCTTCAAGGTGAACGTGCTGGACAAGCCGGGGGTGCAGAAGATGGTGCGCGCCCTCGAGCAGGAGGCGGGGGGCCTCGACATCCTCGTGAACAATGCGGGCGTGGGCCAGGTGGTGCCGCTGGCGCTCATGGAGGAGGAGGACTGGGACCGCGTGATGAACACGAACGTCAAGGGCGCGTTCCTCGTCACCCAGGCGGCGATCCGCGGGATGATCCACCGCAAGCGCGGTCGCATCCTCAACATCAGCTCGCTGGCCGGCGTGAAGATGATGCAGGCCCCCGTGCACTACTGCGCGGCGAAGGCTGCCCTCAAAGGCTTCACCGAGGCGCTGGCCAAGGAGCTCGGGCGCTACGGCGTCACGGTGAACTGCCTGGCCCCCGGAGTCCTCGAGGAGGGCGTCTCCGGCAACCTGCCTCAGCCGCGCCTCGAGGAGTACCTGCGCAACTGCGCCCTCGGGCGCGTGGGCACGCTGGCCGAGGCGGCCGAAGTGGCGGCCTTCCTCGTCTCGGATCGCAACAGCTACATGAACGGAGCCACACTCGTCCTGGATGGGGCGGTGTGAGGAGGGGGCCACATGCCGGATGGATCCGTTGTCGCGGAGCGGCTGCTGCATGAGACGACCAGCCTGTGCCGGGACTGCAAGAACGCGGTGCCCGCGCAGGTGGTGGCCGTCGGCAACGAGGTGCACATGCGCAAGCAGTGCACGGCGCACGGCCCCCAGTCCGTGATGCTCTCGGACGACGCGGCCTGGTACGAGCGCACGCGCGCCATCGCCACGCCGCCCGCGCCCCCGGTGGCTCGCAAGCAGGTCGAGCATGGCTGCCCGTTCGACTGCGGCGCCTGCTCCACCCACGAGCAAAAAGTCCGGCTGCCGGTGGTGACCATCACCAGCGCCTGCAACCTCAACTGCCCCATCTGCTACGTGCACAACAAGAACGAGGGCGCATTCCACATGACCCTCGAGTACTTCGACCGGATCCTCGGTCACCTCGTGAAGGACCACGGCGGCGAGCTGGATCTCATCAACTTCACGGGCGGCGAGCCCACCGTGCACCCGCACTTCCTCGACTTCATCGAGCACGCGCACAAGGCCGGGGCGCACCGCGTCACGATCTGCACCAACGGCATCCGGCTCGCGCAGGACGAGCGGCTCGTGCAGCGGCTGGGGGAGCTCCAGGCGCGCGTGGCACTCTCCTTCGACTCGTTTGAGCCGTCCGTGGACCAGGCGATGCAAGGGGCGCGGCTGCTGGACATCAAGCTTCGCTGCCTGGATCTGCTCGACAAGTACAACGTGGACACCACGCTCATCCCGGTGATGACGCGCGGGTACAACGACCACGAGATCGGCCGCATCATCCAGCTCGGGCTGGAGCGCTCCTGCGTGCGCCATCTGGAGATCCACACCATCACGTATACCGGGCAAGGCGGCGTCAGCTTCGACCGCTCGGGCCGGATCTCCATGCACGAGGTGCTGCGCCGCATCGAGGAGAAGACCGGGGGCATGTTGCGCGAGGCGGACTTCGTCCCCTCTCCCTGCGCGCACCCGCTCTGTTACCAGATCGCCTACATGCTGCTGGATCCCGAGGGCGGCCCGCCGGTGCCCTTCGCCCGCTTCATGCCGAGCGAGGAGTTCTATGCGGTGCTCGGCGAGCGGCTCTACCTCGAGCCGAGCCCGCGCCTGGAGGCGGCGATGCATGACGCCATCGATCGGCTGTGGGCCTTCGGCGGTGATGAGGCGGAGCGCACGCTGCGGATGCTGAAGCACCTGCTCGGTGTGCTGTTTCCACAAGGGCGGGTGCTCACCCGCCACGAGGGGCTGCGAGCCTCGGAGCGGTGGGTGAAGGCCGTCTACGTTCACTCGCACATGGACGAGGAGACCTTCGACGTGGAGCGGGTGACGCGCTGCCCTGACTCCAACTGCTACCCGGATGGGACCACCATCCCAGTGTGCAACTACAACGTGCTGTACCGCGAGAAGGAGGACCGCTTCATGCGCGCACCGAAGGCCTGGAACGAGCGGAGCGGCGGCTTCAAGCTGCCCGTCTTCCCTGGGGAGAGGGTCAAGTGACGCCGCGCATGGAGGGGAAGCGCTGCCTCGTCACCGGCGGCTCGCGCGGCCTGGGGCTGGCCATCTGCCAGGAGCTGACGCGCGCGGGGGCCCGAGTGGCCTTCACGTACTCGAAGAACACGCGTGACGCGGAGGAGGCCCGCACGCGCATCACCGAGGCGGGCGCAGCCCCGCTCGTCTTCCAGGGCTCGGTGGCGGACGCCGAGCACGTGAAGAAGACGGTGGCCTCCGTGGTGGAGGCCTGGGGCGGGATCGACGTGCTGGTGAACAACGCTGGGGCCAACCAGGTCCTCCCCATCGCGCTCATCGAAGAGGCGGACTGGGACCTGGTGATGGATGTCAACGTCAAGGGCACCTACCTGTTCTCCCGTGCCGCGCTGCGGCCGATGATCCGTGCGCGCGCGGGCCGGATCCTCAACATCGGCTCCTTCGCCTCCGAGCGCGTGGTGGAGGCGCCAGTGCACTACGCGGCGGCCAAGTCCGCCCTGCGCGGGTTCACCGAGGCGCTGGCGCGCGAGGTGGGGCGCTACTCCATCCAGGTGAACCTGCTCGCGCCGGGGTTGCTGGATGCGGGCCTGTCGCGCTCGCTGCCCCAGCACCGGCTGAATGAGTACCTCAGCCAGTGCTCGCTGGGGCGGCTCGGCACGGTGGAGGAGATCGCGCGCATGGCGGTCTTCCTCGTCTCGGACGAGAACACGTTCATGACGGGCGCGAAGGTCGTCGCCGACGGTGGCCTGTAGGAGCGCGGGATGGCTATCAGCATCGAGGACACCCTGCGCCGGGGGTTCGAGGACTTCCGCGAGTTCGTCAATCCACTCATTGCCCTGCGCGCGGAGGTCGCTGGAGAGCCCCTGCGCGTCGTCCAGGCGAAGGAGGGACGCCTGGAGGACACGGAGGGTCACCTCATCGAGGACTTCCACGGCACCCAGGCCTTCGGGCACCGCAACCCCGCGATCACGGCAGCGGTGCGCGAGTTCCTGGACACGGACTCACCCTCCTGGTTCCCGTCACGAGTGAACCCGTATGCGGGGAGCCTCGCCCGGCGCCTGTGCGAGCGCAGCGGGTATTACTCCAACGCCTTCTTCGCGAACTCGGGGAGCGAGGCCGTGGAGGCGGCGCTCAAGCTCGCTCGGGCGGTGACGCGCAGGCCGCGGGTGCTGTCGCTCGACCGCGCCTACCACGGCTGCACCATGGGGAGCTGCGGGCTGATGTCTCCCGGGACGTTCCGGGATCCGTTCGAGCCTCATCTGCCCGGCGTGGGCCCCCTGCCCTTCGGGGATATCGACGCACTCTCGCGAGCCCTCGCGGAGAAGGATGTGGCTGCCGTGGTGGTCGAGCCCATCCAGCTCGAGGGGGGCGTGCGGCCCCTGCCACCCGCGTACCTCGACGCGCTGTGCGAGCTGACGGAGCGGCACGGCACGCTCCTCGTGGCGGATGAGGTCCAGACGGGGCTGGGGCGCACCGGGCGCTTCCTCGCGAGCGAGCGCTGGCCGCGCCGTCCCGAGTGCGTGCTGCTGGCGAAGCACCTCGGCGGAGGGCTCCTGCCGATCTCCGCGATGCTCACCCGGCGCGAGCTGTTCGAGGCCGCGTACGGGAAGAACTTCGAGACGGCCGAGGCACACAACAACACCTTCAGCGGCAGCGCGGTGGTGTGCGTCGCGGCGCATGCGGCGTTGGACCTCCTGACGGACTCCCTCGTCGAGCGTGTCCGCGACGTAGGCGCGAGCTTCCGTGCGGGGCTCACGGAGGCACTGGCCTCGCTGCCGCTCTTCGAGGAGATCCGCGGCGAGGGGCTTGTCGCGGGCATCGTGCTCAAGCCGACGGAGCACCCGTGGCTGTCCTTCGAGCACTTCGGGATGGAGGACCTGGCCCACCGGCCCACCGTGGGGCTGCTGCTGTGCCACCGGCTGTATAAGCGCGGCTATTTCTGCTTCGTCTGCGGGCACGACTGGAGCGTGCTGAGACTGCAGCCACGCTTCACGATCGCCTCGGAAGCGCTGGCCACCTTCACCCGGGTCGCCCGGGAGGAACTGGAGTTCCTGTGCAACCTCGACTGAATCCTCCCCGGGCGCTGGTGTTTGGAGGCACGGGCATCCTCGGTGCGGAGGTCCTCCGGGGTCTGGCGCGTGCGAGCGTTCCCACCGCCTTCACCTGGCACCAGTCCCGCGAGCGGGCCCACGCGCTGGCGAGCGAGCTGTCGCAGCGCCCGGTGCAGGTGGATCTCTCGGATGCCGCGGCGACGCGTTCCGCGCTCCAAGGACTGCGCGAGGAAGGCTTCGTGCCCAACCTCTTCATCCACTGCGCGGGAGTGAACCCGGGTGCTGCCCTCGGGGACATCACGGACGAGCAGTGGAGCAAGACGATGGCGGTGAACTGCCACTCTGCCTTCATCGCGTGCCAGGAGCTGGCACCTGCCATGGCGCAGGCTGGAGAGGGGCACTTCGTGCTCGTGGGAGCCCTGGACCGGACACAGTCGGCGCCCTCGCCCGTGCACTTCGCGGCGTCTCAGGGGGCCCTGTCTGCCATGGCCATGGCGGTGGCCAAGGAGCTGGGGCCCAAGGGCGTGCGCATCAACGTGGTGGCCCTCGGGCTGCTGGAGGGGGGCCTATCGCGGGAGGTCGGCGAGAAGCTGGTGGCCGACTACAAGGGCTTCAGCGCGCTGCGCAGGCTCGGCCGTCCCGAGGAGGCTGCGAAGGCCATCCTGTGGCTCGCGCTCGAGAACACGTACATGAATGGCAAGGTGCTGCCGGTGAACGGCGGCATCTGATTCCCAGTCCGAGGCTGCATGCCCGTTCCGACGCTGACCCGCAGAGCGCTCAACCGAGCCACCCTCGCGCGGCAGATGCTGCTCGCGAGGGAGAAGACCCCGGTCCTCCGCGCCATCGAGCGCCTTGTCGGCCTCCAGGCCCAACTGGCAAGGCCTCCCTTCATCGGGCTCTGGTCCCGGGTCCAGAACTTCCAGAGTGAGCAGCTCACGCGGTTGCTCCAGAGCCGCAAGGTCGTCCGGGCGACAATGATGCGCGCCACGCTGCACCTCGTGAGCACGAAGGACTACGTGAAGCTGCGCGCGGCCATCCAGCCGGTGCTCCGCTCCTCCATGCAAGGCATCCTTCGCGAGCGAGCCCAGAAGCTCGATGTCGATCAACTGAGCGCGGAGGCGCGCAAGTACTTCGACGAGGAGCCTCGGAACTTCGACGAGCTGCGCGACCACCTGTTGCAGCGCTTCCCGAAGGGCGACGAGCGGGCGATGGGCTATGCGGTGCGGATGCACCTGCCGCTCGTGCAGGTACCCACGGATACCGAGTGGGGGTACCCGGGGACGGCGGACTTCGCCGTCGCGGAGTCCTGGCTGGGCGAGCCGCTCGGCACCGACGAGACACCGCACGCGCTCATCCTGCGGTACCTCGCGGCGTTTGGACCGGCGAGCGTAACCGATGCGCAGACTTGGTCTGGCCTCGGCGGGCTGAAGCTGGCTTTCGAGGAGCTGCGGCCAAAGCTCAAGACGTTCCGGGATGAGCGTGGGCGGGAGCTGTTCGACCTGCCGAAGGCACCTCGCCCGCCGGAGGACACTCCCGCGCCTGTGCGATTCCTCCCTGACTACGACAACCTGATCCTGGCCCATGACGACCGCACGCGGCTCATGGAAAAGGAGCATCGCTCGAAGATCTCGACGTCCAGCCTGCGCATCCTGCCCACGTTCCTCGTGGACGGATTCGTCGCGGGTACATGGAAACTCGAGCGGAAGAAGACTACAGCAACGCTTGTGATCGAGCCGTTCACAACTTTATCGAAGAAGCCTCTCGCAGATCTCACCGGCGAAGGAAGGCTACTGGCCCGCTTCATTGAGGACGATGCCATCGGATTTGATGTGCATGTCACAAGACCTAGCTTTGATGCCTGATGATGAGGTTGCTGACGCGTATCAGTCGCGAGCACCTAGGAAAAGCATGCCACCAAGGTGGCTTTCCTCTAACCGCTGAAAGGCCCACTGCTAAGTCTGGTCTCTGGTCTTCCTTAGCAGTTCTGCATTTGTGACACACAATGCAAACCAGTGCGACGGGCGAAAATGCGCACAAACCTTCTCTTACAAATTATCCTTTAGCCATTTATCTTTGCACAACACGTTAGACCAAGCAGACTCTACTCCCGACTTAACGACCAATAGGCGATCTTGTACTTTCATGTATGCAATCAAATGGGTCCGAATTTCCGACGCCGACTGCTTAGTAACAACAGCCCAAGTAGACTCAGTAATGTGAGCCCAAGTGCCGTAGGACTTTATCGCTGTTATCAAGCCTTCATAATCTCCCCCCTCATGTAAATCATAGGAGACAATGTAGCACGACATCCGACTCCCCTCCAGCTAACCCCAGCGGGTCAGCCATTTATGATTGCTCGTTCGATTGCTCGTTCGATTGCTCGTTCGATTGCTCGGTCTGGGCATCAATCGTGTCGCCACCTGTATCTTGCTTGTGGAGTTTCGCTTGGCGGTCTTCAGTACTCTTGTTCTTTTTCGCCCGCCGCATGTGCTTATCAAAATTTTCTTTTAGATCTTCATAGGCTTCCGTCGGCAAGGCTTTGCTTGCTCCCAAACGGGTTCGCATAATTGCCATACAATCATCAAAACACCCGCGTGCCAAGCGTTCAACAATTGCGCCGTTTTCCTGAGCGAGATCAATACTCAAGGTCGAAAAAGAAAGCGCAAGTATCGTAAGAGTAACAACTGCAAGCATAACCTGCGCAACCACAGCAACTTGACTCAAGAATTGCTGGGGCGAAACGGATCCGTCTCCCACCGTAAAGAAAGTAACCACAGAATAATAAAAACTAAACCACAAACTCTTCATGCCACTACCAGAGAAAGTTTCGGGATAGACCCGATAAATCCCTCTATAAATACCAGCAAAAACAACAACAATCGATGTCAGTGCTATCAGAAACCGAAGCGCAAAGACATAGAAGAGAACAATCTTGCCACCAGCCAAGGTCTTTGCCTTGTCAGCCACACGCAGAGAATACTTGGCATAAGAATGAACCGTCTCCGCTTTCCTAATAATCACCTCACGCAACTTGGTGCGCTGATTAGGCTTTGAGGCGTTGTATTGAATGACTAATGGAATGAGCTCTCTCTGAACTTCCTCAAGAGCCTTACCCGCCAAGCGTTGAGCCCATTCCGCCAGTCGAACAACTGACTGAAAAGGCGTTGTTACCCAATAGAAATTCGACAGAACTATATAAACCACACTAATCGACAAGAAAATCGTGCAGGTAGTGATTAGCCAAGTTGCTGAAGTCCTATCAACAATCACACAGGCAACAAGAATAAGTATCCAATTGGCGCCCGCTATAGATATACTGCCAACGCTCCTCACAGCAAATGCAAGAATCCCAAGCGCGCTGAATATCTTTGACACCAAGACAACAACAGCAACAACTGGAAAGAACACGACATACAAAGCCGCAATCCCAGCAGTCTTAGGCCCCCAGAGCGCCACTGCAATGAGGAGCAATGCAATCAAAGTCGCGAGCGCGGCACCTTCCCAACTAGACTTACCTAGGTCCCAATACCGTTCAAACAACCAACCAACAACTCCATGCTGCTCGCCAAAAATGTACGAGGCAAATACGATCCAGAGAATCGCCGCAGATACTCGATGAACCCACGTGGTCCACCATTTAGATACTGCTTGATACACTTCAGTCGACCGCCGCCGGGCAATGACGACTACGTCAGCCTCGTGCTTTGGCGTATAGACACCGATCAGAAATTGAAAAAACTGCAGTGTCCTAGCGGTACCTGGGGTTGCGGAACTAAGAGTGACCCCGTCCGGCAAGACCGTCGCAGTAACCGCAAGCCGAGGAAGGTTAGTGCTTGAATCTTGTGGCGGTCCAGCCGATTTCAGTTGCTCATTGCTCAAGGATTTTCCCCGCGCGGCTTGGGGCTTGGGTGAGAGACTCTCTTCCTGCTATTGGCATTTTTCCCAACCCAATGCAACCTTCAAGACGAATCGCATGGGAGCGCGAAGTGAGCGATGACGCATCTATGGAGGTTGCCGAGGCAGAACGAATTTCGGGTGGGCTTCTGCGCATTCATTCAAGACTTGTCATTTATGACGACTTAAGCGGGATTCTCCGCCAAAATCAATGAGCCTGTCTTTCCCTCTTTGCCCAAACGCCTTCTTTGAAAGAAACAGCATGAGCGCCGCGCCGCTGATAAGGAAGCAGGCGGCTGTAGGCACGAGCCACGAGGCCTTGAAGCGCGCCGTTGCCAGCAGTGCCACGGACGCCGAGAGGCCCAGCCGCAGCAACTCAAGCTTCAACGCCCACGGCTTTCCCTCGAAGAGCGCGCCGATGGTCCCTGTGCCCCAGAGCACGAGCCCGACGATCACGGCCGACCCGGCGAGGCCCACGCCTCCTCCCAGCCACTGGAGCGCACTGCCCATCACCGACAGGAGCAGGAACTGCAGGACGCCGTACGCAGCGAGCCACCGAGGCACGTCCTGGGTCGGCCGCGTGGAGGGCTCCGGCTCCACCTCCTCACCCGGAGCGCGCCAGCCCGGCGGCAAGAGCCACATCTTCACCGCATCGCGCCAGTTGCTGGCACGACGCGTCCGCCGCACCAGCTCGATGAAAGGCTGGAACTGGGCCCAGAGGGGATTCCAGCTCGCCAGCGCTCTCGTCGTGCCATACGTCGGCGGGTGCGTCTCGCGCACGAAGGTGCCGAACAGCTTGTCCCAGATGATCAGCGTCGAGCCGAAGTTGCGGTCCAGGTACTCCGCGTCCTTCCCGTGGTGCAGCCGGTGGTACGACGGCGTGTTGAACACCCAGCCCCAGGCTCCTGTGCGCCGGATGAGGCGCGTGTGCATCATCGCCTCGTAGAGCGACAGGCACCCCACCGCCAGGAAGAACTTCTCCATCGGCACTCCCAGCAGCGGCAGCGGCCAGAAGAACAGCAACCCGCTGATGTCCGAGATCCACGGCTGCCGGATCGCCACCGAGATGTTCATCTCCTCGCTCTGGTGGTGCACCACGTGGATCGCCCACAGCCCTCCCACCGCGTGCGAGCCCCGGTGGAACCAGTAGTAGCAGAAGTCCACCCCCACGAACGCCAGCACCCATGGCACCGGCGAGCCCTCCTCCCAGCGCACCACCGCGAACGTCCGCTGGAAGCCGTCATAGAGCGCCAGGAGGAAACCTCCCGTGAAGATCCCCACCAGCACCTGCCCCATCCCGCACGACAGGTTCGCCAGCGTGTCCGGCAGCACGTACGCGCGCAGCCCCTGGCGCCGCAGGGCCCACGCCTCGATCCCCATCAGCAGGAAGAACAGGGGAACGAGCAGCGCGTAATAGTCGTTCGTATCCACCCTGCTCTCCCTCTGTCAGAGCCGTCCAGGCCCCAGCGTGGCCAGCGGCGCAGCCGGGCGTTTGTTGAAGCGGTCATCGCGGTTGCGGTACAGCACGTTGTAGGCGCACGACGGGATGTTCGTCCCGTCCGGCTCTCGAATCCCCACGCAGCACTGGCGGATCCGGTCCGTGTCGAACGTCTCCTCATCCATGTGCGAGTGCAGGTAGATGGCCTTCGAGCTCCGCTCCGCCAGCTTCAGCCGCTCCAGCTCCCCCGCCCCCGGCGCCGTCAGCCGCCCGACCAGCTCCTTGAGCGTGGCCAGCACCACCGTGGACTCCGGGCACGCCAGCTCGCCGGACCAGAGGCGGTTGATGACGTCCTGCAGCCGCTGCTCCATCTCCGCGCTCGGCTCGAGGTACAGCATGCCCCCCAGCATGGCTCGCAGATCCTTGCGATCCATGAAGCGCGGATACGGCAGCCAGCTCCCGTCCGCCAGCTTCAGCAGGTACGTCACCTGGTAGCAGAGCGGATGCGCCGCCGGTGACGGCACGAAGTCCGTCACCCGGAGCTGCCCCCCCGTCTGCTTCTCCAGATCCACCAGCACGTCATAGGGCGTGTAGCGCGCCTTGCGGTCAAACCGCGTCCCTCCCTGCCCCGTGAACGTCATCGTGTGGAGCTCCACGCTCCGGATGAAGTCCTTCTCCAGCCCCAGCTTCACGAAGTCGCCCACTTCGGAGTCGTTGTAGCCCCGCGCCAGCACCGGCAGCAGCGTCGTGTCCACGCCGTGCTTCTCCAGCAGCTGCAGCACCTTCAGCTTCGAGGCCAGCAGGCTCCCGCCCAGCATCTGCTTGTTCGCCTCGGGCTTGAACGAGTCGAACGACAGGATGACCCGCGCCTCCAGCTGCGCCAGCCGCTCCAGCAGCCACTCGTCCTTCAGGAAGCGCAGCCCGTGCGTGGACACCGTGACGCGATGGATGCCCTCCTCGCGGCACAGCTCCACCAGGCGCTCGAACGCCGGGTGCTGCGTCGGCTCCCCGCCCGTCAGGTTGATGATGCGCTTGTCCGGCGCCACCCGGCGCAGGTGCCCGAGGATGGCTCGCAGCTCGTCCTCGGACATGTGGTACGCGCCCGCATTCCGGTTGTGCGTGTAGCAGATCGGGCAGTCCAGGTTGCACGCCGAGGAGATCGGCACGATCGGCAGCTGCACCTTCTGCTCGTGCCGGGTGCACGGCCCACAGTCGTAGGGGCACCCCTGCGAGGCCTGCTTCAGCGCCACGGGACGCTGCAGCGCCGGAGCCTCCTGCATGATCGACTCGTACCAGGCCGCGCTCGAGGAGATCAGCGCCTCGGCCGCCCCGTGCTCCGGGCAGCTCTTGCGCATGACGACCTGGTCATTGCTGCGCCAGAGCGTGGCTTCCACGCTGCGGAGACAGCGATCGCATAGGCCCGTCGTCGTTCGCAGCAGCTCATCCGCCATGGGTGCAGTGTACTCCGCGACTCCAGGTGCGGGTGCCCAAACGGCGCAGCGCAGCACCCACGACTCGGTTGTCCTCGCACCTCTGGCGCACGAGCCGGATCCGTCCACCAGGGCACGGCTCGGCCCTTCGCTCTGTGCATGGGTTCACAGATCCCCGCCCAAATCGCAGGGGTGGGAGTCGCCGGTCGGAGGATCCGGATCGACAGTGCTCAACACCATGCAAACCGGGAAATACGAGCTGATCAGCAGGTTGGCTGTCGGAGGCATGGCCGAGGTGTTCCTGGCCAGCGCCACCGGCCCCATGGGCTTCGAGAAGCGGATGGTGCTCAAGCGCATCCTCCCGCACCTCGCCGAGGACCCCGCCTTCGTGGAGATGTTCCTCCGCGAGGCGAAGCTCGTCGCCCAGCTCAACCACCCGAACATCGTCCAGATCTTCGACTTCGGCGAGGCCGACGGCTCCTACTTCCTGACCATGGAGTACATCGACGGGCCCAACCTTCGAGTGCTCCGGAAGAAGGCCCGAGCGCTCGGAATGCCCCTGCCTCCCGCGCTGTGTGCCCGGCTCGTTGCCTCTGCGTGCGAGGGGCTGGCCTTCGCCCACGACTTTCAGGATCCGGACACGGGCAAGCCGCTCGGGCTCATCCATCGTGACATCAGCACGGATAACATCCTCGTCTCCCGGCAGGGTGCCGTCAAAGTCGTGGACTTCGGCATCGCCAAGACCGCCGACCAGAGCCACAAGACCCAGAACGGCGTCCTCAAGGGCAAGGTGCCGTACATGTCCCCCGAGCAGATCCGCGCCAGGCCCCTGGATCGCCGCGTCGACGTCTACTCGCTCGGGGTCGTCTTGTACGAGCTGCTCACCGGCCGCAAGCCGTTCAACTCCCCCACGGATGCCAGCCTCATGCAGGCCATCCTCTTCGAGCCCCTGCCGCCCGCCGTCATGCATCGGCCGGATCTCCCCGAGGCTCTCCAGCACATCCTCGAGCGCGCGCTGGCCAAGGATCGCGAGCACCGCTACCCCGACTGCAGGGCCTTCCAGCTCGAGCTGGAGGACTTCATCCTCTCGACGGGGAAGTCCGTGGGGGCCTACCAGCTCTCCCAGCTCGTCACCCAGCTGGTTGCCTCCGGCGACACGGCGGCCTCCCCTGCGAAGGGCACCGGCGAGAGCCAGGCCACTGCCGCCTCGAGGACTCCGGCGTCCTCCGCTGGCTCCAGGGCTCCCAAGAGCTCCTCACGGACCGTGGAGCTGAAGACGCCCAGACCCCAGCCCACCGCAGACGACACCCTGCCCATGAAGCCCGCGGAGCGGAAGGTCTCGGACCCCGTGCCTCCCCAACCCGTGGAGGCCGCGAGCCAGGAAGTGCAGACCCAGTCCACTCACTCGAAGCCTCCCCTGATGTGGATCGCCGCGCTCGGAGGGGCGGCCCTGCTCATCGCGGGAGGGGGATACCTCGCAGGAGCGAGCACCGGCCAAGAGGCTCCTGTCGTGAAGGACTCCCGCGAGCCACCTGCTCCCTCCATCACGCTGGCTCCTCATGAGACGCCGATGCCTCCCAGCATCGAGCCCATCGTGGAGCCCCCAACGCAGCTCACCCACGAGACGAAGGCCGAGCAGGCTCCTCCGACGGAGCGGATCGTGGATCGCAAGTCCTCCGCTCCGACGAGCCGTGCCCCCGTGGCTCGGGCCCACCGCGAGAGCAAGCAGGCAGCGACCGCGCGAACCGGCACACTGCACCTCGTCGTGCGAGGCTGGGCGGACATATGGGTGGATGGGAAGAAGAAGGGACGCGTGCCCCCCATCAACGAGCTGGAGCTGCCACCCGGCCGGCATGAGCTGAAGCTCGTCAACCCGGCGCTGAAGCCCTACCGGGCCCTCGTCACCATCACCGCTGGCGAGACACTGGAGCACCGCGTCGTCTTCCAGGCCGCGGGCCCCGCCACAGAGGACTCTCAAGCCAAGGCCCCTGGCGACGCAGAGGCCACTCAGGTTGCAAGCGGCGCACGCTGAGCCCCAGCAGCTCCCTGCCGTGTCATCAAGACCTACAGCGCCACCTCGCGCTCGTAGCCGCACGCACGGCCGGGTAGAGTCCCCGGCCCGTGGCCCTCCGAGAGAAGAAGACCGGCTCCCGCGCCTCGCCGAAGAGCACTCCCCTGCCCTTCTCTGAGGCGGTGATGCGCGCCGTACGCGCCATCCCCCGCGGAGAGGTGCGCTCGTACGCCCAGGTGGCGCTCTACGCAGGGCGCCCCGGTGCGGCGCGCGGCGTGGGGCACGAGCTGAAGGTGATGACACACCCCCACTCGATCCCATGGTGGCGTGTCACCCGTGCGGGCGGAGTCCTGGCCCCCCCAGTGGCGCAGGAGCAAGCCCGCCGCCTGCGAGCCGAGGGCGTCGAGGTGCAGCAGCGCGGCGAAGGGTTCCGCGTGAAGGCGAAGCGCTGAGCCTCTCTCACCCGACACTCGGGGCAGGGTTCAGCCGGCGCAGCACGGCGTCCGTGAGGACAAAGAGCCCCAGCAGGACCGCCGAGTTGAACGCCCCCGACACCCAGACACCCCCCAGCACGTGGGCGAGCGGGCCCCACGGAGCGTGGGCCATGTTCACATTGAGCGCCGGGTCCGTCGTCCAGTGGCAGGAGATCACCCAGAGCGTGAAGAAGAGCCACGTGGGCAGCACCACACTGCTCGGCCACCCCTTCCACCTCACCTCGAGCGCCCCAGCGACCAGCGGAAGCATGTGAACGAGCACCGAGCTCAGCGTCGTGTCACGCGTCTCCAGGACATCGATAAACCAGCCCACGGTGCCGAACGCCACGTGCAGGAGGAAGCCTCCCGCTACCCACCGGTGCCACCCCGCCAGCAGCCCGAGCGCCATGAGCAGCGTGGCCACGTGGCACAGCCAGAGCATCTCCTGCAGGTGGGCGGCGTCCTTCGAGGCGGTGTGCAGGGCGAGCGCGCCCACCAGGGCCAGCCCCAGCACGCGCGAAGGCAGGCGCTTCATGACGGCGTGTCTGCCAGGCCCAGCTCCCGGCGCAGCACCGGATCTCGTCGCGGGTGCCAGATCTTCTGATCCAGGTAGTAGTGGTGCAGCGCTCCCCCCCAGTAGAGGGCGAGGAAGAATCGCGCCGCGTCCGAGTCAAAGGGGAAGACCGCGACCACGGGCGAGACACCGCGGCAGGCGTTGACGACGAGGTAGAGCAGCGACACGGCCAGGAGGACACCGTACGCGAGCAACGGCGCCCGCCCTAGGCGCGCGGCCAGTGAGACCTCCGTGCTCCCGGCGTAGCGGCGCCGCCCGGTGGCGAAGATGATTCCCAGGTACTGCAGGCCGTGCAGGGTGCCGCCCACGATCACCACGGCGAAGGAGAGCTGCTCGCTGTTGGTGGGGCTCGGCACCAAGGGCTCGAAGGCCCCGACGACGAAGTAGCCGAAGGCCGCGGTCCCCACCGCCACCACCAGCGCGTACAGCCCGGAACGGAGCGCCTCGCCCCGGCGCCAGCGCAGCCCGAGCAGCACCCCATAGCCCAGCACGACCAGGGCGGAGGTGGCCGCCAGCGCCCTCACCGCCCACTGCTCCTCAGGACCCGGCTCGGCCGGCAGCCCCAGCATCGTGCGGTTCACAGGGAAGACGAGCAGATAGACGACGAACATCAGCCACATCGTCCCGTGCAGGAAGGCCGAGTCCAGCCGGCGCGCTTGGGGGCTGGCGCCGCCCAGCCGCTGGTAGATCGACATGATCCCGAAGTGCTGGCGCACCGCGTGGTGGATGGCCCACAGCGCGGAGAACCCCAGGAAGGCCTCGAACAGCGCGGGAGCGCCGAGCAGCCGGCTCAGCCCGAGCGCAAGGAAGCCCGGCAGCAAGAAGAGGAGGCTGCCAGCCAGCAAGGGCCCTCGGGTGCGCCGCTCCTGGGGATCCAGATAGGTCCGCACCCAGGTCGCGGCGAAGTGCGGCCCATCCACCAGGGCCAGCCACAGCCACCACACGGGGACGACGAGCGCCGGGGCCGCGAGCACGAGCACGCCCGCCAGCACCGCCAGCAGCGCGGTACCGAAGAAGAAGACGCCGTCATAGCGCGCGCTCGAGATCCAACCCTGTCCGGTCATGACCTACCGCGAAGTATAGCCTCCTCGCGAGGCTCAGACCGAGACGGCCTCCATGATGGAGTACGGCGACATCGTCGGCACCACGCGCTTCAGCTCGAAGCCCGTGGCCGCGAAGAGCTCACCGTACTGCCGAGCCGTGCGCTCGCGCCCGCCCGTCGTGGTCAGCATCGCGATGTCCATCAGCCTGGCCGTCAGCCCCCGCGCCGGGACAGGATCGATGACCATCTCCACCACGAGCAGCTTGCGACCGGGCGCTCCCGCGGCCTTCCGGGCTACCAGGAGGAGCCGCTTCGCCTCCTCGTCGCTCCAGTCATGGAGGATCCACTTGAAGAGGTACGCGTCCAGCCCGGGGGGCAGCGTCTGGAAGAAGTCACCCCCGACGAGCTGGCAGCGCCCCGCCTGCTCGAACTCCGTCAACAGCCCCCCTTGGGCACCCTCGATGACGGCCGGCTGATCGAAGAGCACGCCCTGGATCCCGGAGTAGGCCTGGAGGATGCCAGCCAGCAGGCTGCCATGCCCCCCCGCCACGTCCACGAGCGAGCGGAGGCCCGAGAAGTCATAGGCCGCCACGATGGCCGGGTTGGACATGTCGGAGACACTGGTCATCGCGTTGTTGAAGACGCGGGCGGCCTCCGGGTGCTGCGCGTACCACTCGAAGAAGCGCATCTGGTGCAGGTTCTCGTGAACGCTCTTGCCGGTCTTCACCGACCTGAGGATCTGGCCGTAGTGGTCCCACAGGAACTCGCTCCCGGTGAAGAGCGCCCACCCCCGCGCCGAGCCCGGCACGTCGGAGCGGAGCCCCTCCGCCAGGGGCGTGTTGCGGAAGCGGCGTTCCTCCACCTGCTCGACGATCCCCATGCTCTCCAGCGCGCACAGCATCCGGTACAGCGAGTCCGCATGGGTCTGCGTGGCGCGCGCCAGATCCTCCACGTGGCGAGGCCCCGGGGCGAGCAGATCCGCCAGCCGCAGCTCCGCGGCGACATAGATGCACCGGGCCAGGAGCATGGCGCCCCCGACCAGGTTCATCATCAACGCCTGAGGAGGCAGCTCGGGATTGAACAGCTCCGAGATCGCTCGGGCGGCCTCAGGGACGGCGGAGACAACGGGCTGGGTCGGATCGGACAAGCAGCACCTCCTGGGTAAGAACCATGAGGATGCTGCCAGGGAATCCGCCGGGATACACGGCGGATCAGGCCGTCTTCTTCTCCATCTTCTCCAGGACGATCTGCGGCGGCTCGTGCTTGGTGATCACCGTCTCCGTGATCTTGCACTCCTTCACACCCTCGCGGAACGGGACGTCGTACATGATGTCCAGCATTGCGTCCTCGAGGATGGCGCGCAGGCCACGCGCTCCCGAGTTGCGGCGCATGGCCTCCCGCGCGATCGCCCGCAGCGACTCCTTGGAGAAGGTCAGCTTCACCTTCTCGATCTCGAAGAGCTTCTGGTACTGCTTCACCAGCGCGTTCTTCGGCTGCGTGAGGATGATGACGAGATCGTCCTCCTTCAGATCGTTGAGCGTGGCCACCACCGGCAGGCGCCCGATGAACTCCGGGATCATCCCGAACTTCATCAGATCCTCCGGCTCCGCCAGGGCCAGCAGATCCCCGACGCTGCGCTCCTCGCGGTGGGTGATCCGCGCCCCGAAGCCCAGGCCCTTCTCGCCCACCCGGCGCTTGATGATGCCGTCGATGCCGTGGAACGCCCCGCCGCAGATGAACAGGATGTTCGTCGTGTCGACCTGGACGTACTCCTGCTGGTTGTACTTCTTCCCACCGCGCGGAGTGACGTTGGCCCGGGTGCCCTCGATGATCTTCAAGAGCGCCTGCTGCACGCCCTCGCCGCCCACGTCCCGGGTAGCGCTCGGCGTGTCGCCCTTGCGCGCGATCTTGTCGATCTCGTCGATGTAGACGATGCCGCGCGAGGCCTTCTCCACGTCGTAGTCGGCGTTGTGGAGCAGGTTCTGGATGATGTTCTCCACGTCCTCGCCCACGTAGCCGGCCTCGGTGAGGCTGGTGGCATCCGCGATGGTGAAGGGGACGTTGAGGAAGCGCGCCAGCGACTGCGCAAGCAGCGTCTTGCCGCTGCCCGTGGGGCCGATGAGCAGGATGTTGCTCTTGCTCAGCTCCACGTCCTCGTTGCCCGAGGACTTCACCCCAGGCCGAGGCCGCGCCGCCGCCTTCTTCTGGTAGATGCGCTTGTAGTGGTTGTACACCGCCACCGCGAGGACCTTCTTGGCCATGTCCTGGCCAATCACGTAGTCGTCGAGGAACGCCTTGATCTCCGTAGGCGTGGGCAGGCTGACCTGCGGCTTGCCCTCCTCGCGCTCGTTCTCGTCCGCGATGATGTCGTTACACAGCTTGATGCATTCGTCGCAGATGTAGACCGTGGGGCCCGCGATGAGCTTGCGGACCTCGCGCTGCGACTTGCCGCAGAACGAACAGGACAGATTGACGTGGTGCTCCTTCTTCACTGCCAGCCTCCGAGTTCGCCGGACCCCGGTCCCCCGGAGCCTACAACACCGCCACACACCCACTAGGCTGCCCACGTCTCGAACAGCCGTCCCCACAAAATATAGGCCCCCGCCCGATTCACAGGAAGCCCAACGACGCCTCCTATTTGTCGGACCCACATCCCCAGGGTGGGTGAGCGTTCGATAACAGTCGGTCAGCCGTTCGTCACGCTCGCAGCGAGCTCCTCTACATCCTCTGCCAGAGCGGCCGCCCGCTCAGCCATGGCCTTCGGTACCCGCCGAGAGCCCGAGAGCTCGCTGGCGAGCTTCCGGGCCGCCTGGGCCAGCCTGCGCAGCTGGAGCTCCTCCGCCGGGGGCTCCGGGGGAGGCCGGGGGAAGCGCTCGGCGAACTCCCGCTTGAGCTCGGGGGCGGGCTTCTCCGGGTTCCAGATGCTGTCTCGCAGTGAACGGTACTCGGAGGGTGAAAGCTGACCCCGGTCTGCGGCGTCCGCCAGGACTTCTACCACCTCGAAGGCAGGGGCGCGCTCGGGAAACTCCTCGTCCTTGAGGACCTCGGGGGACTCGTGCTTCGCCAGGAAGCTGAACGAGCGCGTGAGCTTGAGGGCCGTCTGCTTGCGGATGTGCAGCTCCTTCAGACAGTAGGCCTCGAAGGACTCGTAGCCCCACTCCTCGTACTTGGCCTCGTCCCGGACCTGGACCAGCAGCTTGCCCAGCTCGGCCCAGGTGGACTTGAACCGCTTGGCCGCCGTGAGGACGGTGTGCCGGAACGAGCCCGGAGGGACAGACTGAGCCTTCTTCTGGAGATCGGCTTCCACTGCGGAGGGCATGGCGGCGCTGTATCGCTCAGGCGCCCGGACAGGGAAAGCAAAACCGGCCCAGCCCCCGCTGGCCGACGTCCTAGCCGACGTCCTAGCCGACCTTGAAGGCCAGGTTCACCGAGGCCAGCTCCCCCTTGTAGGGCTTGAAGGGCCACTTCTTCAGCTCCGTCATGAAACACTCGTAGAGCGGCCCCTGCTTGAGCTGCGGGTGATCCACCCAGAGCCGGGTAACCCGGCCGTCGTTGCCGATGACGAACTCGATCGGGACCTTGGCGGCAAAGCCGGGCCGGCGCTGGGCCTCCTCCTTGAGGCAGCGGAAGAGCGTCTTCTGGTTGCCCTTCACCACCTTGTTGATGGAGTCCTGATCGAACTCGGTGGCCATCTGCAGCCCGTCCGGGTCGGTGGCGACGTTGCCAGCGGGCTTCTTCTCCGTCCTCGCAGCCACCGCCGAGGCGGGGATCGTGGGCGTCGTGGCGCCCGGCGTGCCCGGCGTGCCCGGGGGAGGCTTCGGCTTCGGCTCGCCGGTGGCGACCTTGTCCGGCGGCGGGCGCGGGCTCGAGGACGGGTAGGCGATGAGCTCCTCGTCGTCCTTGCGCGCCTGGGCCACGGCGATGGTGGGAAGGTCCACGGTGATGCCGGCGTACTCGTCCTCTTCGCCGCCGGGGCCGTGCACCGCCGCCCAGCGCGCCAGCTGCCAGGCTCCGACCCCCAGCCCCACCGTGACGGCGGTCGCGATGCTCCCCAGGATCAGCCGCTTGCGCAGCGCCCGCTGGCGTTGGGCTCGCACGTCCGCGTCCACGCGGGCCTTGGCCACCGCCCGGGCCACGTGGACCTTGAAGATCTCCACGTCCCCTATGCGCGTGAAGTCCCGCTCGCCCGGAGGGGCGATCAGGGTGTCCCCGGACATCCCGCCCGAGTACAGCTGCTCCACGAGCTGCTGCCCGCTGACAGGTCCGAGGACGAGATCGCCCTGACGGAACAACCACTGCTGCTCGCTCTGCTCCGCATCGAGCTCTTGTCCGGCCACCATTGGGGCCGAAGTATCCTTGTCCCATCACCACATCGCAACGCCCTCCCTCATCCGAACCCCTCCCCGAGCCTCGAGCCCCCTTTGCCCCGCCCCCCCGTCGCCCTGTGGATCTGGTACCGCGGTGGAACCTTCCGAGGGTTCCAGCGCCAGGTTCTGGGGCCGACCGTCCAGGAGGCGCTGGAGGCAGCGCTCCAAGAGGTGGGAGTCCCCGCGACCGTCATGCCCTGCGGGCGCACGGATCGAGGCGTCCACGCCCGGATGCAGGTGGTGAGCCTGAGAGTGGAACGGGGGGACTCGGCCGAAGAGCTCGCCGCCCGGCTGCCTGCTCGGCTCCCTGCCGATCTGGGCATGTGCGCGGCTCGGAAGCCTCACCCCTCCTTTCACGCGCAGTGGAGCGCGGCGGGGAAGACGTACCGGTACCGGCTCCAGCTGGCAGGGACGGTGGCGCCGCAGTGGCACCCCTATGTGATGAGGGTGGCCGAGGAGCCTCGGTTGGCCTCGGCGCTGAACGACATCACCCCCGAGCGGCTCGCGGAGCTGCTTGCGAGGGCCGTGGGCCAGAGGGACTTCACCGCGTTCCACGAGAACTCCAGCCCGCGCAAGCTGCGCACGCTGGAGTCCGCCACCCTGCACGAGCTGGGAGGGGGGCTGTTCGAGGTGGTGCTGCGGGGGGATGCCTTCGCGCGCTACCAGGTGCGCTACCTGGTGGGCTCCGCGCTGCTCACTGCCGCGGGGCTGCTGCCCGAGGAGCTCTGGCGGGCCGCGCTCGAGACGGGTGAGCGGATCGCCGGGCTCAAGGCCGAGGCTGCGGGGCTCGTGCTCTGGGAGGTGCGCTACCCGGCGAAGCTGGATCCCTTCACCCCCGCCGAGCGGGCCGCCCCCCCAGGCCTTCCGGAAGGGCCACCCTTTCTCGGCACACCGGAGGGGTGACGCCCGTCAGACGCCCGTCAATCCACGAGCCGCTCTTCGTACTTCACCAGCAGATCCGAGATCGCCTCACGCAGGTACTCGCTCTGCCGGATGCGGGTGCTGCGCGACAGCTCCTTGAGCGTATCCAGCTTCTCGCGGGAGAGACGGAAGACCACAGAGGTAAGGCGGGGATGAGTGTCCAAGTGCGAAACCTCCTACAGTTGCGCACAAAATCTCACAGAGTCTTCGGATCGCAAGAAAAGTCACCGTGATCCGATCGGGAAGTGCCACTGGAGGCCGGTGAATGCCTCGGCGTCCACGCGCATGCCTGATCCGAACCCGAGCGACAGCCCGAGCCCTCCATATAAGGAGAGGTGATCCGACAGCGTGCGACGCAGGCCGAACCCTAGGCGAGGGCCCGCCCACGTCCCAGAAAACAGCCGCACGGCGGCGCCCACATCGAAGAAGGTCTGCCACTCCTCGCGGCCGAAGAAGCTGCGGAAGCCGCCGAGCAGCACCCCACCCTTCCCGGCCTCGCCCAGGCCGGCGCGAGCCAGGAGGAAGAGCTCATCCTGGTCGTAGCCCACGGTGAGGCTGCCGCCCACGTCGAGCAACACGCCGGGCCCGGCCCGAGCCCGCTCTCCGCTGAGGGTGTTGGTGTAGCCCAGCCCCGGGCCTGCCAGGAGGCTCACCGCGCGGCGCTCCTCGTAGTACTGGGCTTGGGCCAGCGCTGGCGCTGCGAGCAGCAGGATCAGGAGCAGCGGCCTCACGCGAGGATCAGCTCACCACGGGCAGCGCGAACCCCTGCGACGGCTGAGCGGGCTTCGTCACGCCCGCCGCCTCGTTCATCCGGCCCGAACGGAAGGGCTCGAGATCGAGCGCGACGAACTTGAAGCCGAGCGCCTTCAGCGCGGTGTTGATCCGCTCCCGCACGTCTCCGGCGAAGAAGCGCTCGTACTCCTCCGCGGCCAGCTCGAGGCGGGCCACCTCCTGGTGGTAGCGCACGCGGAACTGCCGGAAGCCCAGCCGGCGCAGCTCCGACTCGGCGCCGGCGATCTGGAACAGCCGCTCGCGCGTCACCGAGGTGCCGTAGGGAATCCGCGAGGCCAGGCACGCCATCTGCGGCTTGTCCCAGGTGGGCAGCCCCAGGTGGTGGCTCCACGCGCGGATCTCGTCCTTGGTGAGCCCCGCCTTGGCCAGCGGCGACTGCACGCGGTGCTCCTTGGCCGCCTGGTGCCCCGGCCGGTGATCCTTGAAGTCATCCGCGTTGAAGCCATCCAACACCACCGCGTAGTCCAGCTGCTGGCGGCGGGCCTCGCACAAGTCGTACAGCTCCGTCTTGCAGAAGTAGCAGCGGTTGGTGGGGTTGGCGGCGTACTGGGGGTTGGCCAGCTCGTTGCTCGTCACCACCTCGTGCCGGGCGCCGAGGCGGACGGCCAGCTCTCGCGCCTCCTGCTCCTCCTCGGGGGCCACCGAGGCCGAGAGCGCCGTGACGGCCAGCGCCCGCTCGCCCAGCTCCTCCACGGCGATCTTCAGCACGAACGTGGAGTCCACGCCCCCAGAGAACGCCACCAGCGCCGAGCCGTGCGCCCGGATCGCCGCGCGCATGGCCGCCAGCTTGGGGCGGGAGCTCTCACACAAGGCCTGGATCTGCTCGGGGCTCAGCATGACGCTCGATCGTTTCTACTTGCGCTTCGCGCCCTTCTTGGGAGCCGCGGCGGGCTTGGCCACACGGGCCGCGCGAGTCGCCGGACGGGCCTTCGCACCCTTACCAGCCGCCTTGGTGTCCGGCTTGGGCTCGGGCTGCCGCGCCTTCTTGGGCAGCGGGTTGGCCTTCATCTTCTTGCCGGTGATGATCTTCAGTTCCTCCGGCGTGACGAGGCTCAGGTCCAAGAGCGACTGGAAGATCTTCATCGCGCCGTCCTCCACGCTCTCCGTGTCGGAGTGGATCGTCACCTCGGGAGAGGTGGGCGGCTCGTACGGCTCGGTGATGCCGATGAAGTTGGGGATCTCGCCGCTCAGCGCCTTCTTGTACTTGCCCGTCGTGTCCCGCTCGATGAGCTTCTCGGTGGGGCAGTCGACGTAGACCTCCACGTACTTGCTGATGACGCGCCGGTTCTCCTCGCGCACGCTCTTGTACGGGCTGACGCTGGGGACGATCACCGCTACGTTGTTGCGCGTCAGTATCTGGGCCACATAGCCCAGGCGCCGGACGATGACGGAGCGCTCGTCCTTGCTGTCCCCCAGGCCTTGCCAGAGATCGTCGCCGATCTCTCCCTCATCCAGGATCTCCACATTGCGGCCCACCTGTCGCAGCCGTGCGGCGATGTAGGCGGCATACGTGCTCTTACCGGTACCGTGCATGCCGGTCAGCCAGAGCGTAAAACCAGTCGTGCTGGGCATATGGGTGCTCACTCTCTGCGCTCGAAGCGGTTTAGCGCTCCGTATGTGCGCGGCAGATCAAAATACGCGCGCCTTATATGCGAAAACCCCCGTGCTTGACAATTGACACACACCTTTCCGCAGGTGGGGGAGCCAACCGTCCAAGTGCCTGCTCCTATTAGGTTTTTCGCTGATTTACACTGACAGTGTAACCAGACGGTCGCGAAATTCTCCATCAACCCACCGAAAAAGCCGTGCCTCGGCGGCACGTCCCCCTACGACAGCTATCACAAGGTAGGACACTGCTGGCAGTAAAGGCTGGCCCGCACGCATGGCCTGGGCCCTGTCCTCGGCGGAGAAGTCCGCGATTCCATTCACGTGAGAGTGAAACACACACGTGATCTGCTCGCCTCGGGCGTCGGCCTCCCGGTTGAGCGCGAGCCACTCGTGGGGCTCGAAGAGGTACGCGGTGCGTGAGGTGCGCGGGAATCGCACCGGATCCGCCGCGTGGTACCGATCATAAGCGTTGGGCAGAGGCCGGATGCGCCAGGAGCCTCGCGGCCCGGCTCGCAGGATCACACCGCAGCCTTCCTGCGGGTAGGTCGCCTCCAGATGTCGGATGATCTCCGACAAGTCAGGTGGAAGTACCCACTCCCCTTCTAGGACGACGAGCCCTGGAGCGTCCCTCATGGACTTACCTGGCCACTTGGCAGCGGGCGCATCGCCGGAGCTCCAGCTCAGCCACCTGGCCAGGGGCCGCGAGCCACCGGCCGCCCAGCTCCGGTCCCATGCCGAGCCGGAGCCGTTGGAACGCCAGCGCTCCCAGCGCCCCGAGCGCCACGCCCAGCACTCCCGTGGGTGGAGACCCCAGCGTCCGGACCGTCTCTCCGAAGCACCACATGCACCCCTGGCTCCCGCGGAACACCACCGCGCCGCGCGTCCCATCGCCTCCGAGCGCCACCCAGGGAGCCTCACCGTTCCAGGCCGCAGGCAGCTCGGCGATCCGGCCTCCTGCTTGGGGGTGGACCGCGTCCGGGTTCACCTCCGGGAGCACGCGTCCCAGCACCTCGGCTGCCGGCTGGCCCACGTCTTCTTCCGAGATCAGGAAGCCCACGGCGGCCGGCCCAAGGCGGGCCTCCGAGGCGGCCACCGGGGTTCCTCCCGCGGCGAGGTAGGCCGCAGCCGTGAGCCCCGCGGGCCCCGAGCCCTCAAGCCTGGCACCCCCCTCCAGCAGCGCCTCCTGGCCTCGGCCACCCACGTCCTTCAGCAGGATCTGCCGCGAGTAGCGAAGGATCTGATCTTCACGCAGGGCCATGGGGCGAACCTCCCGCATCGGGTTCCATGCTCACCTCTCGTGCTTGCGGAGCAGGAGCCGGTGGGAGCCATCCGGCTGGACCTCGAGGGCCAGCACCTCGTGCCCCTCCTCGCGGGCGCTGCGGGGGACGTTCTTCAGCGGCTCGTCGCCCTTGATGAACACCTCCAGCACCGCTCCCGCCCCGAGCGACTCCAGCTTGAGCTTGGTGCGCACATAGGTCATCGGACAGACCTCATGGGTGATGTCGAGCGTCGCGGTCACGTCGTGCATCGCGCCGCCTCCTCGAGAGGAGCGAGCGTGGGAGTCCGGCCCGGGGCACACGCGGGGCAGTCCGGCGCCCGAGGCACGCGCACCTCCCGCCCCGTGAGCGTCACCCCGTCGACGACATGCAGCAGCGCCTCGCCGCGCGCAAGCCCCGCTGCACCCGAGAGCCGCTCCAGCACGAGCAGGGCCTGGAGCGCGCCCACGAGCCCCGCCATGGATCCAAGCACTCCCGCCTGCGCGCAGGTGGGCACGGCATCCGGTGGTGGCGGTGCCTCGTAGAGGCAGCGCAGGCACGGTCCCTCCGGATCGATGCGCAGCGCCTGGCCCTGCATGCGCAGCACGCCCCCGTACACCAGCGGTACGCCGGTGAGCACCGCCACATCGGAGAGGAAGAACTTGGTGGCCGTCCCATCGGTGGCGTCGATGACGGCGTCATGGGCGCGGAAGAGGGACTCGGCGTTGTCCGCGTCTACGCGCTCGGCGAGGGACTCGGTGCTCAGGCCCGGGAATGCGCGCGACAGCCCTGCCACCGCGGACTCCGCCTTGAGCCGGCCCACGTCCGAGGTGCGGTGCCAGAGCTGGCGGTGGAGGTTCGTCACATCCACCCGGTCCGGGTCCGCCAGTGTGAGGTGTCCCACCCCTGCATGAGCCAGGGCGAGCGAGGCCGGGCAGCCCAGCCCGCCGGCTCCCACCACCAACACCCGCGCCTCGGAAAGGCGGCTCACGTGACAATTCCTCCTCTTCAGATGCTTCCCAGGGGGAGCCGAACGAATATCCTCCGGCGCCGCGAGGTCCCACCCTCGGTAGCACAACTCACCGCCCAGCCTCGAAGGCTGAACTGCCAGGACATATGAAAAAGCTGACCGGCGCGCTCGTCCTTTCGCTCTCCCTCCTGCTGACCTCCGGCTGCCGCAGCTCCGGCGAGACCCGAGACTCGCTGGATGCCTCCACGCCCCCCTCCGATTCGGGGCAGCCCTCGCCTACGGGTGAGAACCTCAAAGAGGGGCAGGAGCCCCTCAAAGGCGGCGAAGGAAACTCAGGCTCGGGCTCCACCGACACCTCGACCCCCACCCCTGCGGACAAGGCTACGACCGCGGGCTCCTCTGCCGCGAACCTGTCCCCCGCGGAGCGCCAGGCGCAGGAGAGCTGCCTGGACAAGTGGCTGCAGGACAAGAAGATGGACCGGTACGGCCACCCCGAGGGGACGATGTACGCAGGCGGCTCGCCGCTGTTCAACGAGATGACCGGCGAGTCCAAGGATCGCCTGGACTACGTCTACCAGCGCCAGCCCGAGGCCAAGAAGCTCTGCACCGCCGCGAGCCAGCCCCAGAACACCAAGGGCATCCCACCCAAGACGAAGTAGCCCGGCCCCATGTGCCCCCTCGGCCTCCAGGGGGGCATGCAGGGTGCAGAGGATTCCCGGAAACCCGGTTGCTCCCTTAAGCTGCCGGGCGTGACCGAAACGGACCTCGCGCGCGACGAGGAGAAACCCGCGAACGACCTGCGTGCCCGGGTGCGCACGGTGCTCAAGCGGCGGAAGCTCACGGACAGTGTGTCCGCGGAGCAGGCCGCCGCATCCTGGGAGCAGGATCGCTTCGTCGCCCGGGCCCGCGCGCTCTTCTACGCGCGAATGATGTTCCTCACCCTGGGCCTGCTCATCCTGGCGGTGCCGACCTGGTCGGGGTACTTCGGGCTCACGGGGCCGGTGGCCTTCGCCGGGTACTTCGCGATGCTGCTCTACAGCGTCGCCAACTTCCTGGTCATCGATCACCCGAAGGCGGGCCGCTGGGTGACGTACCTGACGCTCTGCCTCGACCTGATCATCATGGTCGTGCTGATCGCCAAGCCGCAGGTGGGCGGCGGTCTGCAGAGCCCACTGCTGGCCACGCAGCTGTTGTTCACCACGCTGTTCGCCATCCTCTTCCCCAAGCCGCTGTCCATCCTTCCGCCGCTGCTGGCGCTGCCGGTGACGACGCGGCTGGACCTGCTGCTCAACCGCTCGGTGACGGCGATCGAGCTGCTGACGCTGCTCTGGTACTCGGCGCTCAACTTCATCATCGTCTACGTGGTGGTGTACCTGAACGAGCGCGAGGCCGCCGCGCACCGCGAGGTGGTGGAGCTGCAGGGCGATCTCAAGGAGCTGGCCGTGGTGGAGGAGCGCAACCGGATGGCGCGCGAGATCCATGACGGCCTGGGCGCCTCGCTGTCCTCCATGATCATCCAGTCCGAGTACATCCTGGGGCTGGCGCAGGACGGCGCGCTGCGCGATGAGATCCGCGAGCTGAAGGCCTCGGCGGAGGAGTCCATCGACGAGCTGCGGCGAAACCTGCGGATGATGCGCGAGGACTTCGAGCTGACGCAGGCCCTGGAGGACTACGCGAAGACGTTCCGGGATCGGACGCAGCTGGACATCCGCTTCGAGCGCTCCGGGACGGCGCGCAAGCTGTCGCCGGACGCGCAGCTGGCCCTGTTCCGCATCCTCCAGGAGGGCCTGTCCAATGCGGCCAAGCACGCGCAGGCCAAGGTGGTGACCGTGAAGCTGGACTTCGGCGAGGCGCAGGTGCACCTGACGGTGCGCGATGACGGCAAGGGCTTCGATCCGAAGAAAACGCCGCGCGGACACTACGGCCTGTTGAACATGCGCGAGCGAGCGATGAAGCTCGGCGGCGAGATCATCGTGGACTCTGCACCTGGCGCGGGCGCGCTGGTGTCCTTCTCCCTTCCCTGCAACCCCTCGTGATGACCGGAGCTCCCGTGGAAGCCCAGCCGACGACGCAAACCGTTCCCATTCGCGTCTTCGTGGTCGAGGACCAGACGAAGATCCTGAAGAACCAGCTGCGGCTGCTGGAGGGGCACTCGGAGATCGAGATCATCGGCACCGCGCTGTCGGGCGAGGCCGCGCTCGAGGAGGTGCCCAAGCTGATGCCGGACGTGCTCCTGCTGGACCTGGGGCTGCCGCGCATGAGCGGCATCGACGTGACGCGGGCGGTGAAGGCCAGCTACCCGAAGGTGGAGATCCTCATCTTCACGATCTTCGACGAGGAGGACAAAGTCCTCGAGGCGGTGAAGGCGGGGGCGTCCGGGTACCTGCTCAAGGGCGCGCCGGTGGACAAGATCATCGAGGCGATCAAGGAGGTACGGGCCGGCGGCACGGTGATCCAGCCCAACCTGGCGCGGCGGCTACTGCGACACTTCCGGGTGGATCCGGACAGCGCGCCTGTGCCCACCGCTCCCCTGCCCGCGGCGTCCGAGGCCGCGCAGGCCCCTGAGCTCGGGGACGAGCCCAAGACCGAGACGGAAGCCACTCCGGCGGGGATGATGGACGATCCGCCGCTCAAGCCGCTGTCGGACCGGGAGCGGGAGATCCTGCAGCTGATCGCGAAGGGCGTGTCCAACAGCGAGGCGGCGCGGCTGCTCAGCCTGAGCAAGGCCACCATCCGCACGCACCTGGAGCACATCTACCGCAAGCTCGAGGTGACCAACCGCGTGGAGGCCGTCACCGAGGGCATCCGCAAGGGCCTCATCTCCGTCTAGCGAAGTGCGTCCAAAGGGCGTCATCGTCTCTGGGATACCAATCCCGTAGGCTGGAACCCTCCTCGCTCTGGAGGGCATCTCATGGCACGTCGTCTGATCGCTGCGGTCTTGCTGGTGGCACTCTCTACTGGGTGCGCCACCCAGCGTATCGTGCGCCTCGACACGGGTCAGGGTGCGCCCCTGGAGTACCGGCCGCCTACCTCGAACAAGTCCATCAAGGTGGACGCTGAAGTGTTCGAGCAAGCGCTGACACACCTTGTGCTGAACACGCCCCTGACCCTCCGCTCCCCCCAGCAAGGCTGGCTGGTGCGCGCCTCCTACCCCAGCAACACCGAGGACACTCGCTGGCAGCGCCTGATGAGCAAGAGCTTTGGCGGCCTCTGCAATCCGGGTCAGCGCAGGGACAGCTGTCTCTCCCTGCTCGACGACGTGATGGGCCTGAGCCAATGGGACAAGCTGGGGATGGGCCTGGCCCTATCGCTCGACCCCATGAGGGAGAGCATCTCCAAGGCGGTGGAGAACAGCCTGGCTCCCCAGCTCTTCTACGCTGTGATAGCCACGGGCCTCATCAGCTGGGCCGCCATGGCGGCCAATCCCGAGCCGGTTTTCACCAAGGCGGCGGCCATCATCTCAGCCCTCCTGTTGATCTACTTGGGAGTGGAGACCTTCCTGGAACTGGTGGATGCGAGCCGTGAGCTGAAGCTGGCCACAGATAAAGCCACCCACCCCAAGGAGTTGGAGCAAGCCGGCCAGCGCTACGCAAAGCGAGTGGGACCAGAGGTGGCACGCGTTGTCGTCCTCGCGGCGACGGTGGTGGTGAGCCATGGCATGGCCGGGGGCGCCGCATGGCTGGCCTCGAGGCTGCCCAGTTTCTCGGAGGCAGCGGCACTGGGGGCCTCACAGCTGGGTCTTACCCTGGCGGAGGTAGGACAGGTGAGCGCGGTGGCCGTGGTAGGCAGCACCATCGTCATCTCTCTGCCTGCCACGGCCGTGGCCATGTCGGCCCAGGAAATGGGAGGAGCAGCCGCAGCCGGAGCCAGTCCTGCCGGCTTCAGATCCTGGGGTTCCTTCAGCGGCCTCAAGAATGCCCTGGGAGCGGCGGGCAAGGGGAAGGAGTGGCATCACATCGTCGAGCAGACGCCGGGCAACGTGGAGCGGTTCAGTCTCCATGCCCTTCACAACACCCAGAACGTCATCCCGCTAGACACAGCTATTCACAGAGGCGTGAGCCGACTCTATTCTTCGATTCGTCCTGAAATCACCAACTCAGGAACTCTGACGGTCCGCCAATGGCTCAGCACTCAATCCTATGAGGCCCAGCGCGCATTCGGACTGAGAGCCATCGAAAATGTCCGGAACGGAATCTGGCGATGACGAAACTGGAAAAGCTCGTTGAGAAGTTCGCCCAGAATGTCGCTGCCCAGACGGAGGAGATCTTTCATGGCAGTGCCGCCAAAGGAAACCGTCATGCGAAGCGCTACCTCGCGGCATTCGACGAGTTGCGCACGTACGGCGACGCTGGGAGGGATGCCCTGGCTGTGCTGTTCACACATCCTCGAATGGACGTGAGGGTCATGGCCGCAGCCTTCCTGTTGCGCCATCGAACCGAAGAAGCCAAGGTGGTGCTGGAGGAGGCCGCTCAAGGCCAAGGGCTCGCTGCACTCGGTGCCATGCAGACGTTGAAGAATTGGGAAGAAGGTACCTGGGCTTTGGATCCAGCGTAGTCCACTTCGCCGAAGGTGGGACCCCAGTGCGGTAGCTCCGCTCGCTGGGGATCTGTGCGGGGGGCGGCCCGAGCCTTTACGGCGAAGGGTCGTCCCTACCGCGACCCCGTAACAAAGGAGACGAGCATCTCTATCAGGGGCTTTTTGTCCGTGGCCATCGGGTCGCTCGGACAAGATCAACCGTGTGAGGGAGTCATGTCCGGACCGCACAGCCGTCCCCAACCGCATGTTCAGCACTGTCCCGTCTGCAGGGGGCCGTTGACGAACGTGCCGAGTAGGAAGCAACCTGTCCCAAAGTCGCACCGCTACGAGTGCGGCGAATGCAAGAGGACGTTCGAGATCAACGACATGACCTGATTCTCATCCCCTGTCGATTTGAGCAGGGGGCACATAGGGACTGCTATGGGTAAATCGGCTCCTCAGCAGAATCTGTGGGCTGCCTGCACGCGCTTCAGACGTGGGCCTCGCCACCCGTGGACGGCTGCTGGCGGAAGAAGTCCTCGATCTCCTGCACCTCGTCCAGTGAAAGCCGGAAGTCCATCGCGCCGATGAAGCCATCCACCTGCTCGGCGCTCCGCGCTCCCACGATGGCGGCAGTGACGGCCGACAGCCGCAGCGTCCAGGCAATGGCGACCTCGCCCGGTGAGCGTCCGTGCCGCGCGCCGATCCGCCGTAGCAGCTCCACCAGCGCCAGGTTCCGCGACAGGTTCGGCTCCTGGAAGTCCGTGCTGCGCCGCCGCCAGTCATCCTCGGGGAAGGCGGCCACGCGCTCGCGCGTCATGGCGCCCGTCAGCAGGCCCGAGGCCATGGGCGAGTAGCCGATGACGCCGATGCCCTGCCGCTCGCAGAACGGGAGGATCTCCTTCTCGATGCCGCGGTGGAGGAGCGAGTACGGCGGCTGCAGCGAGGTGATGGGCGCGATGCGGTGCGCCAGCTCCATCTGCTTCACGTTGAAGTTGGAGACGCCGATCCAGCGCACCTTGCCCTGGCGCTGCAGCTCGGCCATGGCCGTCCACCCCTCCTCGATGCCCTCCAGCGAGTCACCCTGGAGCGGCCAGTGGATCTGGTAGAGGTCGAGGGTGTCCACCTTGAGCCGGCGCAGGCTCTCCTCACACTCGCGCCGGATGGAGGCCGCGCCCAGCTCGTTGCGGACCTGCCCGTTGGCGTCCCAGACGAGGGCGCACTTGGTGAAGAGGTAGGGCCGGTTCGAGCGGCCCTCCAGGGCTCTCGCGACGACCTCCTCCGAGTGACCGAGCCCGTACACCGCGGCGGTATCAATCCAGTTGATGCCCAGATCGAGCGCGCGCTGGATGGAGCGGATGGACTGCTGGTCATCCTGGGGTCCCCAGGCATAGGCCCAGCCTCCGCCGCCGATAGCCCAGGCGCCAAAACCAATGGGGGTGAGCTGAAGATCGGACTTGCCGAGCTGCCGCTTCTGCATGGTGTGCCTCCTGTGCGAAGGGGGCCCTGACTTCCACGGCAAGACCTCAGAAGCAACCGGCGAAATCAATTCCCGCGGAATAAATAACGCCGAGGGGGTTCATTTTCATGAGGTGAACATGAAAGCGATCTCCTTCGCAGGCGCACTCACGCTGGCGAGCGTGGCGTTCGCGGGCGACCCCACGGGGACTCCCCCGCTCCCGCTCGGGCTCTCTGCCAAGCTCTACCAGCTGACCGTTCCCAAGCCCCCCACCCCTGCCGAGGTGGCGCTGGGGGACAAGCTCTTCAACGACAAGCGGCTGTCCGTCGATGACTCGGTGAGCTGCGCCACCTGTCACGATCCAGCCAAGGCCTTCGCGGACGGCAAGGCGCGCGCGGTGGGCATCAAGAACCAGGTGGGCCAGCGCAACAGCCCCACCGTCCTCAATGCCCTCTTCCAGGCCACCCAGTTCTGGGACGGCCGCGCCGGCACCCTCGAGGACCAGGCGAAGCTGCCCATCCTCAACCCCATCGAGATGGGCATGCCCTCGCCCGAGGCAGTGGTGACCAAGGTGCGCGGCATCCCCGAGTACCGCGACGCCTTCAAGAAACTCAACGGCCGCGAGCCCACCTACGACGATATCGCCAGTGCCATCGCCGCATTCGAGCGGACGCAGCTGGCGGGCAACGCCCGCTTCGATCGGTTCCTCACGGGCGAATCGAAGGCGCTCTCCGCCAAGGAGAAGAACGGGTGGGCGCTCTTCAACGGCAAGGCCCGGTGCAACTCCTGCCACGCGGGCAACGCCGTCTCGCCGCTCTTCTCCGATCAGAAGTTTCACAACATCGGCATCGCCGCGCACAAGCAGGACTTCGTCCAGCTGGCCACCGAGGCCCTCCGCGTCGTCCGGGCCGGTGACGAGGAGCAGATCGACCGGCTGGCCCTGGAGACGAAGTTCTCCGAGCTGGGCCGCTTCCTGGTGACGCGGAACGAGAACGACATCGGCGGCTTCAAGACCCCCACCCTGCGCAACGTCGGCGTCACCGGGCCGTACATGCACGACGGCTCGCTCGCCACCCTGTGGGACGTGATCGACCACTACAACAAGGGCGGCACCGACAACCCCTTCCTCGACGGGGGGATGCAGCGGCTGGGCCTCACGGAGCCCGAGATAGACGATCTCGTGGCCTTCCTGTTCGCCCTCACCTCGGAGGACTTCAAGGCGCTAGAGAAGAAGGAGCTGGCCAGCCAGCGCGCCAAGAAGAGCAACCGCCCGGAGCGAGACACCGCCATCGCCCTCGGCAAGAAGGGCCACATGGGCGATCTAGCCCCCAACCCCGACATCAAGAACCCGGCCGATCTGGGGCTGTACGGGCCGGTCGCGAGCCCGGAGAAGTGACATGCGCAAAGGCGTGAAGAGCATCGAGACGAAGCACTACGAAGAGCGCGACTCCTTCTTCGACGGGCTCCGCCGGCTGGATCGGCGCGCATTCATGCGGATCGCCGGCCTGTCCGCCGGCATCGCCGCCGCGCGCGGCCTGGTCACCCCGCAAGGCTTCCAACTGATCAGCGTCGCGGAGGCCGCAACCCCCAGCGCGAAGCCGAAGTTCTCCTTCGCGTACATCTCGGACTCGCACCTCTACAAGAAGGAGCTCAACGACCGGTTCGTGCGCTCCCTCCTCAAGGCGGTGGACGACATCAACCGCCTGGACCCTCAGCCGGACTTCGTCCTCTACGGCGGCGATCTCGCGCAGCTCGGCCAGAAGGAGGAGCTCGATCTCGGCA
>NZ_DASPHO010000283.1:0-10678 GCF_035629615.1 Hyalangium sp.
GCGTGCGGCGGCGCTGGAGAAGGGTGGGGCGCAGCGGGACTCGCAGCTGGCGGAGCTGAACGCAAAGGCGGAGGCGGCGCGCGCGGAGGCGGAGGACAAGGCGACGAAGCTGAGCCAGCGCCTGAAGATGCTGGAGGGAGCGCTGGAGACGACTCGGAGCGAGGCGGCGGCTGCGGCGAAGAAGGCGGCCGGGGAGCTGTCCGCCTCCGAGACGTCCATGAAGGCGCTCAAGAAGCAGGAGGCCGAGGCGACCAAGGCCCGCACGACGCTGGAGCTGAAGCTGGCGCAGGCGGAGGCGGCGCTGAAGTCGGAGAAGGGTGGGCAGGGAGCGCTGGGGCAGAAGATGGCGCAGGTGGAGGCCACGCTGAAGGCGCAGCAGGCCGAGCGCGAGAGCCTGGAGCAGCGGGTGGCCGAGCTGGAGGCGGCGCTCCAGGCGGAGCAGGCCCAGCGCACGAACGTGGAGCAGGAGCTGGAGCAAGCGCGTGCCACCCCGGCGGCCCCGGCAGCGGGCGCAGCTCCGGCCGAGCTCATCGCCGAGCGCGACAAGCTCAAGGCGGATGTCGCGGCCATGAAGAAGAAGCTGATGGCGGCCGAGTCCGCCATCGAGGCGGCGGCCACGTACAAGGCGAAATTGGCACGCCTGGAGGCGCAGTTGAAGGGTGGCAAGAAGTAACCACCCCATGCCGTTCTCCGCGCCCATCGATCCACATACCGGGATGCCGGCGGCCCGCTTCGGGCTGTACCTGCACTTCCCGTACTGCCTGGCGAAGTGTCCGTACTGCGACTTCGCCGTGGCGGTGGCGCGCCAGGTGCCAGAGGAGCGCTACGCCCGCGCGGTCCTCACGGAGCTGGACGCCCGGCTGGAGGCTGCGCCGGCGCTCCGGAGGCGGCCTCTGGAGTCCCTCTTCCTCGGGGGTGGCACACCGTCGCTGTGGCACCCGAAGTGGGTGGCGCAGGTGCTGGAGGGGATCGCGGCGCGGCTGCCGGTGGCTCCCGGGGCGGAGGTGTCGCTGGAGGCCAACCCGGAGGTGGCGGATGCGGAGCGGTACGCTGGCTTCCACGCAGCGGGGGTGAACCGGCTGTCGCTCGGCGTGCAGTCCTTCCAGCCGGAGACGTTGAAGGCGCTCGGCCGCGCGCATGATGGGCAGGAGGCGGAGGCGGCGTTCCGGATGGCGCGGCGCGCGGGCTTCGAGGTGGTGTCGATGGACTTCATCTATGGAGTCCACGGGCAGACGCGGGCGCAGGTGGAGGCGGACGCGCGGCGGGCGGTAGCGCTGGAGCCGGAGCACCTGTCCACCTACGCGCTGACGCTGGAGCGGGAGGTGCTGGCGGAGGACACGCCGCTGGCGAAGCGGCTGGTGCGCGGAGAGGTGGCGCTGCCTTCGGACGACGAGGTGGTGGACATGGCCGCCACGGTGCGCGAGGTGTACGCCACGCACGGCCTGCGCCGGTACGAGATCTCCAACCATGCGCGAGAGGGGTACAGCTCGCGGCACAACGCGCTGTACTGGACTGGAGGCGAGTACCTGGCGCTGGGGGTGGGCGCCACGGGGATGCTCCTCGCGCCGGAGCCCCACCGGTACGTGAACCTGCGGAGCGCGGAGGCGTACCTGCGCACGGTGGAGCAGGGGACGCTGCCGGAGGCGAGCCGCGAGGCGCTGAACCCAGAGGAGCTCTTTGCGGAGCGGCTCGCGATGGGGCTGAGGCTGCGGTCGGGCGTGGACTGGGAGGCGGTGTGCACGGCCTACGGGCAGGATCCGGCGCCTCGACGGGCGGAGGTGTCTCGGCTGGTGGAGCACGGCCTGGCGACGCTCCAGGGTGGGCGGTTGGTGCTGACGGATGCGGGCGCGGATCTGCACAGCGCTGTCGCCGCGCGGCTGATTTGAGGTAGAGGGGCGTCTGGGAAGGGAAACGCGAAGATGAGCACGTGGATGCTGTGGATGATCGTCTCGCTCTTCACCGGCAGGCCGCTGCTGTCGCTGGTGCTCGTGTTCGGGCTGATCTGGGCGATGGACCGGTTCACCCTCCAGGTCCTGCCGCGTCCGCTGCGCGTCATCGGCCGCTGGCGGCGCGCGGGGCAGCTTGAGCGGGTGCTGATGAACAACACGCACGATCGCCGGGCGCGCTTCGAGCTGGCGGAGCTGCGGGTGGGGCAGGGGCGGTACGCCACGGCGGTGGAACTGCTGAAGCCCAACCTGGAGGCGGGCGACGACGATGTGGACACGCTCTTCCTGCTGGGGGTGGCGTACCTGGGCGCGGGAGAGGTGGCCAAGGGCGAGCTGCTGCTGGACGAGGCGGAGAAGGTGAACCCGGACTACCGCCAGGGCTCCATCGAGCTGGAGCGCGGGCGGCTGCGGCTGGCGCAGGGAGATGCGAAGGGCGCGGTGGAGGCGCTGGAGCGCTTCGTGAAGGGGCGGCACGGCTCCATCGAGGGGCGGACGCTGCTGGCCAAGGCGCTGGACAAGGCGGGGCGGGACGCGGACGCCGCGCTGATGCGCGATGAGGCCTGGAAGGACTACGTGGCCGCTCCGGGCTTCCAACGCCGCCGCGAGCGGATGTGGGCCTGGCGTGCTCGCCCGAGTCGCCCCATCACCTACGCGGCCATCGCCCTCGTCGTCCTGTTCCTGGGCGTCCAGGCGCTGAGCACCCTCCAGCCTCCCGCCGATCCCTACGCCGACCCCTACGATGATCCGTATGCAGCGGGGCTGGAAGAAGAGTAATCTCAGGAATTCAAATGTTCCCCGCCCCATCCCATGTGCTCCGTCAGCGAGAGGGGACGCTCGCGGAGGTGCCACTGCCGTTGCTGCTGCACTCGCTGGCGGTGGAGGAGCGCACCTGCACCTTGGAGCTGAGGGTGCGCCAGCGGGAGAAGCGCATCACCTTCGAAGAGGGCGCGCCCGTGGCGTGCGTCTCGAACCTGCTGCACGAGACGCTGGGCAAGTTCCTGGTGGAGAAGGGGAAGCTGAGCGAGGCGGACTACCAGAAGGCGCTCTCGGAGAGCATCCAGACGGGGCAGGAGCTGGGGACGCTGCTGGTGCAGAGGGGGCTGATCAGCCCGTTTGACTTGTACAAGCAGCTCCAGGCGAACCTGGGAATGAGCCTGCTGGACTGCTTCCGGTGGACAGACGCGCGCTACAAGCTGATCGCGGACGTGGAGCCGCCGGGCACGAGCGTGAGGACGAACACGGCGCAGCTCATCCTCACGGGCGTGGCGAACATGATGCCGTTCGACACGGTGGCCACGCACTTCACCTTCACGGATGACCGGCGCTTCGTGCAGGTGCCGGGGGTGGAGGGCCCGAAGCTGTCGGCGAAGGATGCGCGGCTGTTCCAGGCGCTGAGGGCGCGGCCCACGTTCGCGGAGCTGCTGGAGCGCACGAGCTACGACACGGAGACGACGCTGCGGCGCTTGTACGCGCTGTGCGTCGTGGGGGTGGCGGACTTCGCGGACGCGGTGGACGAGCGGGCGGCATCGGCTCCTCCGCCGGTGGCGGTGGCGGAGGCCGAGCCTGCGGTGAAGGCGGTGCCCACGGGGGTGCCGTTCTCGGATGAGGACGAGGCGGCACGCAACGCGCTGATGAGCGCCTTCATGTCGCACCGGAGCCAGGATCCGTTCGCGCTGCTGGGGGTGCCGGAGGACGTGCAGGCGCTGGCGCTGCGCAAGGCGTTCCTGTCGATGGCGGACACGTTCAACCCGCTGCGCTTCAACACGCCGGATCTGAAGGAGAAGGCGGAGGTTCTGCTGGCGGCGTACGCGCGGGCGTTCGGGGTGTTGCAGGAGCCGGACCTGGCGGCGCTGTGGCGCAAGCGGCGGGCGGCGGCGCGGGAGAAGGAGCGGGGAGCGACAGGGCGGCCCTCGACGCAGGAGCAGTTCCGCATCAAGACGGAGCTGCTGGACGGGCGTACGCAGTTCGATCAGGGCAAGAAGCGGCTGGAGGCGCGGAACTTCGCGGGGGCGTTCGAGTACTTCGAGTACGCGTGCGACATCGAGCCGCGGCCGATGCACCTGGCCTACCGGGCGTGGGCGCGGTACCTGATGAAGCCGGAGTCGCACGGCAAGCTGGTCCTGCAGGAGCTGAGCGATGTGCTGCGTCAGGAGCCGGGGTTGGAGGAGGGGTGGTTCTTCCTGGGCGAGGTGAGCCGCGGGGAGGGCCAGTGGTCGCAGGCGGAGGACGCATACCGGAAGGCGTTCAAGCTGAACCCGAAGAACCGGCGCTACGTGGATCTGATCCAGGAGACGAGCAAGAACGCGAAGCGGTGAGGCTCGGGCGGCTCACTCGGCCAGCTGGGCGTGACGGTGCGCGAAGAGCTGCACCAGGTTGTGCTGGATGAGCTGACGGGTGGTGTCATCCGGGGTGGGGGCCTTCTGGCGCGCGCCGAAGAGGACCCTCGCCATGGGCAGCAGCTGCTCGGGGAGGGTGGCGCTCTTGAGGAAGCCGGCGATGCCCCACAAGCCCGGCTTGCTGAGGAAGCTCTGCACGGGGCCGAGGAACCTGGAGGTGAAGCCCTTGAAGGCCCCCAGCAGCTTGCCACCCCCCAGCTTGCCCAGCCTTCCCAGTCCTTGGTTCAGCAGGCGGCTCGGGCCTCCGGTGATGGAGGACAGCCCCACGCTCACCAGCAGCTTGCCGAAGGGGGACTGGGAGAACTTCACCACGCCCAGAGGAGGAACGAGCTCCAGCTTTCCTTCCGCGGCCTCGGCGAGGCTGGCGGCCTCCATGATGAAGCGCCCCATCTCCTCCGGATCTGGACGCTCGAGCCCGATGGCGCGCAGCGCCTGATCGTCGATGACGTAGAGCTCCGGCTCCTCCTGGGTGTGGCGGAGGAAGTGCACCACCTGAGTGACGTACTCCTCGGTGGAGACGCCCAGATTCCTGGCGATCTCAGCGGTGTTCTCATCTGCGAGCACCTGCTTGCGGAGGGCCTTGGCGTCGGGGAGGGTCCGGAAGCCCTGGGGACTGTGCGGTGGCATGAGCCAGCGCAGTACAGGACTGACAGGCGAGGGGCTGTACCACTATGGGAGTAGGGCTCGGAACTCCAGTGGGGCGCCCTGTCGGCGGCGCATGCCACGAACCTGTCATACAAGCAGACAGGTTCTGAAACCCGCGCCCGGGAGGTCCCCTTGAGTTCCGCTCAGCATCCTCTCGGAGTTACGGCTCTACGGTGGCGACGAACGCGGCTTGAGAATCGCGGCAGAGGAGGGACTGGCGTGCAGTAGAGTTCTGGAAGGAGGGAGTGGCTCCCTTCACCTCGGCGAGGCACAGCATGCAGAGAGAGCATGGGCCCGCTCCACAGCCGGCGCTGCTTCCAGTGGGGACGGTGGTGGGGCCCTGGCGCGTGGTGGGCTGGGCAGGTTGCGGTGTCTACGGCGCTGTCTTCCGCGCCGTGCACACCGGGGAAGAGCAAGCCCATCCCATTGCGCTCAAGCTGGCGTTGCTCCCCGGGGATCCGCGCTTCCCTCGCGAGGTGAAGCTGCTCGCCCGCCTGGACCACCCGAGCATCCCGCACTTGCTCGACCATGGGGAATGGCAGCATCCCGCAGGCACGCTCCATCCGTACATCGCCATGGAGTGGGTGGACGGCGTGCCGCTGTACGACTGGGCGCGGGACCAGAAGCCTGACTCCCCGGTGGTGCTCCGGCTGCTGGCCCAGCTGACCGGAGCCCTCCAGGCCGTGCACGCCGAGGGAGGAGTCCACCGAGACGTGAAGGGAGCCAACGTGCTGGTGCGGCGCGCCGACCACCACGCCTGGCTCATCGACTTCGGCTCGGGAACGTTCCAGGGTGCCTTTACCCTCACGCCTCCGATGGGGTTCCCGGGCACTCCGGCCTACCGCTCCCCGGAGTCGTGGCTGTTCGAGCTGCAGTTCAGCAGAGACTCCACGGCCCGCTACGTCGCTGGGCCAGCCGATGATCTCTACTCACTGGGAGTGACTGCTTGCCGGCTGGTCACCGGCGAATACCCGGAGCTCGGCGAGCCCACGAAGGATGAGAACGGCATCTGGCACTTGGAGAAGGTGATTCCTCCTGCCGCGCTTCTGCTCTCCGAGCGTGTGGAGCCGCAGCTTCGCGCGCTCATCCTGCGCATGCTCTCGGTGCGTCCCGAGGAGCGTGGGATCGTGGAGCAGATGGCGGAGGCCCTGGAGGAGGCCGCGCAGCGCCCATCCTGCCAGAGCGCTCAGCCGCACTTGACCCTGGAGCCGCGACAGTCTCCGGAAGAGCCCGGCGCCAAGGCTGCCGTCTTCGAGCTTGCTCCTGGACAGCATGAGGGCGGCAGAGCCGAGGTGGAGGAATCTTCGCGTGAGCGCGGCTCTGCCCCGCGTGCCAGGGTGCGCGGGTCCGCGGAGTCAAGGCAGCGCTGGCTCGCGCCCGTGGCCGTGAGCCTCTTGATGGCCGTGTGGGTGTGGTGGGTGGCGCCTGGACAGTCCAAGGAGCGCCCTGCTGTCACACGACAACAAGCAGCAGGTGCCAGTCAGGAGGAGGGTGACACTGCGGGGCTTGGCGACGCGGCTGCGTCCGTATCGGCGGAGGAGGCTCCCGGTTCCACGGGATGGAAGGGGCTGTCCGAGGATCCGCTCCCGGAACCGCAGCCGGGGCAGGCGCGGCCGGATGCGCGGGGCCGGTGCCCTCGCAGACAGCATGTCGCTCTCAACGAGGGCTGTTGGAAGCGACTCAACCTGGAGGGCGAAGATTGCGAAGAGCTGAAGGGCCAACTCTACAAGGGCACCTGCTACATGCCCATCACCACACCTGGGCGAAAGCCCACTTCCAGCCCTACATCTGAGCAGTGAGCCCCGCGCGTGCTGAGCCCAACCCCAGCGCCAAGCCCATGGCTGCTCGCGGTGAGGACGCGCTGTAAGGAAATCTGAGCTGGTGGAGAGCCCATCCGAGGTTCCTTGCGTGTCGGCGGAGCCACGGTCCTGGGCAAAACCAGGAACCCAAGCTTTGCCGGGAGTCGCCTGCCGGGCGCAGCTTGCTCCAACCTGTCTGCTTGTATGACAGGTTCGTTCCAGGTGCTGCCAGCAGGCGTCCCACGCACCTGTCTGCTTGTATGACAGGTTCATTCCGGGCCTTGTCTCCAGCAGGCTCACCCCTCGAATCTCCGGCCTGGGACGAGGGGCAGGGGCCTGCGGACTCAGCTGTCGGGCACGGCGTGAGTCTTGGCCAGGGAACCTCCAGCAGATCTCCGAGTCGCTCATTGGCCTGGGCCTGCGCCGACGGAGGCTCCAGCGACTTGCCCGAGTGCCTCAGTTCAACACCCTCTCAGGGTGAAGACTGTCGACACCTCCCCGCCCGGATCAGGCAGGCAACGGGCCGAAGGATTCAGCGGGCAGGAGGCGAAGTTGGCCGGTGGCGGGATCGATCCAGCGCCGCGCCCGGGTCGAGATGCGCATGGTACGCTCTTGGACTGTGCGCGTCTGTTCCACAAGTCTCTGGAAGATCGCCTGGACGTGGGCGGTGCTCGCGGCTTGGACCGGGTGCAACAAGAGCGAGCAGGATTCCCGAACCGAATCTCCGAGGGCGAGCAAGGTGCTGGCTGATTCGTCGTCACCCGAGGCCAGGGTGCCGCGCGCTCATGCGAGTGAGGGAGACGCAGGTGGCGGCCTCTCCCCAGCGGCGCGAGGCGAGTCCTTGGTCATCGTTCAGCGCGAGGAGTCGATGGGCGGTGAGAAAGACATCCATAATCGCTACCGAGGGACCGTCAGTGTCTCAGCCAGGCTCCCAGAAGAGGTCACGAACTGTAGCGGTGCCGTGATCAGCCGGACCCTCATCCTGACAGCAGGCCATTGTGTGTGCCCCCGTCTCAAGGCCGCTCCGCCTGAAGAAGGGGCAGCGGTCATGATTGACGCGTCGGAATGTGCGGGGCGTGCCAGCGTGGGAACGATTGTCTACAAGGCCAGAGGAGGAGATGAGGACGCCGTAGGCTTTTCCACCCAGGTCTATGGGGGAGTCATCCGGCCGCACCCGGAACTCAAGGTCCTGCTGGATGGGCAGGGAGGGGTGATCTCGAGCCGTGCGGATCTTGCCGTGATTGTCCTGGATCGCCCGCTGCAAGAGCAGGAGGGTCGCTCCATCCCACTGGCGGACGAGGCCGTTCAACCCGGCGAGCTGCTCGTCATCGTGGGCCACGGCTACGATGAAGTCGCCAACGTTTACGACCGGGAACGCCGCTTCAGTCGGAACCAGGTCTCCCGAATCCTTGAGGCCCAGGAAGGAAGGGTCCTCATCCGGCAGCCAGAGGGCCATCTCTATCGGGGAGACAGCGGGGGCCCCTGCCTGAGAGAACTCCGCCAAGGGCCCGTGCTCGTGGGGATCTCGAGCAGATGGTTGGGGCAGGGGGGCTCATTCACGAGTACGCATGGCTACCGGAAGTGGTTGAGCGCGGAGCTGGAGCGCGCTGACCGGCTGGCTCTGCCTCAATGATAGGGTGCCCTCACCGGAGGCATGGATCAGATGGAGGCTCCAAGTTCGAACAGATTGCATCTCCGGTTCGTCCTGGTGGTTGCTGCGGTCGCGGGGATGTTCGTGGGGTGTGTGGGCACAGCTGGGACTCCGGACAACCGAAGCTTGTCCGACCGGGCGCGAGGCGGTGGATATTCAGTCGTGTCAGAAAGCATCCTGGACACTGCGAATCGCTACCAGGCTGCGGTCAAGGTGGTCGCCCGGTTCAAGGGGAAGGCGGGGACTCTTTTTCATACGTGCAGCGGGGTGGTTGTCCATGATCGCCTCGTCATGACAGCAGGCCACTGCGTCTGCAGAAGGCGCAAGGCTCCATCGCCCGAGGGGGAGGAGAGATTTGTCGTGGATCAGTCCACGTGCGCTCGAAGGGCGAGCGTGCAGACGTTCTTCTTCAAGACCCTGGATGAAGAGGAGCAGGAGAGGATAACGAATCCTGCGCAATGGCCGACGAGCGGAGAGGTTTATGTTGGGGAGGTCAGACCCAACCCTCAACTCATGGTCGTCTACACCAGTGAGACGAACAACCACGAGCTCGCGAGCAACGCGGATCTGGCGTTCATTTTTCTGGATGTGTCCCTCAAGGGGAAGGTGGACTCTGCTCGGCTGCCAAGAGAGCAGATCAAGGTCAACGAACCGATTCGCATGGTTGGCTTTGGTGCCACGAAGCCCGGAGAACCGCCCGCGGGCATCCGCCGTGTTGGAGCGAACACGGTTGTTTCCGTGGAAGAAGGTGCAGGCCGGATCTTCCGCGTCACCAAGCCGCTGCTCATTCAGCCGGCCTTCGTGCAGGGAGAGCCACTCTTCATGAGAGAGGATGGCTCCTACGTCCTTGCTGGCGACAGCGGCGGACCCAGCTTTCGCGAGGAGGAAGATGGGACCTTCAGCCTCGTTGGGATCGCGAAGACGGCCTACAACCTGCCGGTGGAGTACTCAGAATATACAAGTACGTACGCCTACCGAGACTGGATCGTCCGCGAAATCGAAGGCGCCAGGAAGCGAGGGGGGACGGATTAGCAGAGGGTGAGCGCCTCGCAGCTCAGGCGCCAAGCGGTGACGACCTACGGCTCCACGGTGGCGACGAACCGGGTCTTCCCGTTCTCGACTTTCAGGACCACCGCCTGCTTCTCCGCATCCCGTTTGGCGTTGATGGTGATCTTCCCCGCCACGCCCGGGAAGTCCTTCGTCGCCGCAATCGCATCCCGCAGCGCCTTGCCCGACAGATCCGGCGCCCGATTCATCGCGTCCACCGCCAGCTTCGTCGCGTCGTACGCCAGAGCCGCCACGCTGTCCGGCTGGCTGCCGTAGATCTTCTGGTACTTCTCCGAGAACGCCTTCAGCAGCGGGTCCGGGTTGTCCAGCGCGTAGTGGTTGGAGAAGTAGCTCCCATCCAGCGCCGAGCCTCCCAGCTCGAAGAGCTTCTCGGACTCCCAGCCGTCCCCGCCCAGCAGCGGCACCTTCAGCCCCAGCTCCCGCGCCTGCCGCGCAATGAGCCCCACGTCCGTGTAGTACCCCGGCACGAACACCCCCTCCGGCTTCAGCCGCTTGATCGCCGTCAGCTGCGCGCGGAAGTCCGTGTCCCCCTTCGAGTAGCTCTCGTTGGCCGTCACCTTCCCGCCCATCTTCTCGAACTCCTCGATGAACACCTTCGCCAGCCCGATCGAGTACGCGCTCTTGTTGTCCGTCAGCACCGCCACCTGGTTCAGCTTCAGGTTCTCTCGCGAGAACTTCGCCATCACCAATCCCTGGAACGGATCGATGAAGCACACCCGGAAGATGTAGTCCCCCTTCTGCGTCACCTCGGGCGCCGTCGAGGTGTAGGTGATCTGCGGCACCCCGGCCGCCTGCGCCTTCTCCGCCATCGCCATCGACACTGACGAGGCCGCCTCGCCGATGATCACCGCCACCTTGTCCTGGGCGATCAGCCGGGTGACGGCCTGCGCCGCCTCCTCGGGCTTGCCCTGGCTGTCGTACACCCGCACCGCCAGCTTCTTGCCCCTCACCCCTCCGGCCTCGTTCGCCTCTTTGATGGCCAGCTCGATGCCGTTGCGCGCCGAGATGCCGAACGTCGCCTCGCTGCCCGTGAGGCTGCCCACCTCCCCAATCAGGATGGTCTCCGGGTCTGCGGGTGGAGTGGCCTTGGCCTCGGCAGTCGGGGTGCTCGGGGTGGGGGCAGGCGGGGGCTGCGTCTTCTTCTCGCAGGCCACCACGGCCAGAGCGAGCGCG
>NZ_DASPHO010000284.1:0-5430 GCF_035629615.1 Hyalangium sp.
GGGCGATGCCCGCCGAGTCAGTGGCCTCGCTCGGCCGCAGCGACTCCAGCTCCCGCACCTCGCCCTGCACCACGAGCCGGTGGTAGCCGTCCTTGAGCAGCCGGGCGCGCACGTCAATGAACTCGGCGGTGCCGGCGATCCGCACCGGCCAGGTGAGGATCGCCTGGGCCTCCGGGTGCTCGGCGAGGGTGGCCGCAGCCGCCACGCGCGCGTCCGTACGCACCGCCTCCACACCACAGGTGGAGCACACCGGCATGGCCTCGCGGGTGAAGAGCGCGGAGAGGTAGGCCTCCACGTCCGCCAGCGTGGCCACGGTCGAGCGCGAGCTCTTCACGGGCGCCCGGCGATCGACCGCCACGCCGGCTGCTACCGGCTCGAGCATGTCCATGGGCGGCCGCTCCAGCCGCTCGAGGAACTGGCGGGCGTACGGGCTGAAGCTCTCCACGAAGCGGCGCTGGCCCTCGGCATAGAGCGTGTCGAGCGCCAGGCTCGACTTCCCCGCGCCAGACACGCCCGTGATGCAGACGAGCTCTCCTTCCGAGAGATCCACGGAGAGAGACTGGAGGTTGTGGGTGCGGGCTCCGGCGAGGTGCGTCTTGTGCATGGAGGCCGCGTCATTTAACGGCTGGATTGGCAGCCGCCAAGCTTATCTGTCAGGTTGGATTCTCAGGCGGACGGTGGCTCGCCCGGCCCCTCGTACCAGGTCGTCTCCGGCTCCTGCACGTGAAGCTCCTGCTCCCGCTCGAACCGCTGCAGTGCGGCCTCCTGCACCTCCGAGTAGCGGACGGAGACCCGCTCCGGGCTCCACTCGAAGTCCACGCTCCCCTGGCGCAAGAACTCCGCGAAGGCATCCAGCAGCGGCTGCCCTGTGTCGTGCTCCACGAAGAGGAACTGCCCGGCCTGGTTGACCTCGAGGAAGACGTAGCGGCCATCCGGCTGGACAATGAAGTCGAAGCACCCGAAGACGATGTCCAGCCTGCGCATCAGCGCCCAGCACTGCTCGGCCACCTCGGCTGGGAGCTCGAAAGGCTCCATCTTCAGCTCGTCGTAGGCCCTGCGCCAGTCGAGCCGCCCGCTCCGGGTCTCCTGCGAGAGCACCTTCGCCGCGAACGCCCTCCGCCCCATCACCGTCACGCGCAGCTCGTAGGCCTTGGGGACCAGTGCCTGGTAGATGCCGGGCACGATGGAGAGCAATTCATCGTCGATGAGCTGGGCCTCGGTCAGCAGGCTCGTATAGGTCATGTAGTACTTCGTGTCGTCCCTCCAGGCCGTCATCCGGAAGGGCTTGTAGACAATCTGCCCTCCGTGCTCGCGGAGGAACGCGCGGATCTCTTCCGGATCGTTCGTATAGAGCGTGTCCGGCACCTCCAGGCCCGTCTCGAGCGCGAGCTGGTGCTGCCGGAGCTTGCTGGTCCGCTCGACGGCGCGGTGAGGGTTCACCCAGAAGGCCTCCGGCGCGAGCGTGTCCAGCAGGGAGCGCCGGAACGTGCCGCACCCCTGCTCCACGAAGTCATGGTCCGCCGGGTGGATGCGCCGCTCGTCGATGACGAGCGCGGGCCGCCGGTTCCAGACGGTGCCCACCCCGTGCTCGGAGAGCTCCAGCTCAGGCCCGTGCAGGCGCACCGAGCGCCGCCCCTTCTCGAAGCGCACCGTCTCCGTGGCGCGCGTGGGGAAGTCCGAGGTGTACCAGAGCACGCCCTCCACCCCCTTGCGCGCGAGCGCCTCGGTGACGGCGATGGCGTGGATGTCGGTGGGCTGGGAGAGGATGAGGACGGTGTTCATGGCAGGGCTCGGGCGTAAGGCTCGGACGGCGCCTGGCCGGAGAGCGGGCTCTGCCTCCGGCCGGGCGTCTGCAAGCAGTGACAGGGGTTCTCTGGGGCTCGGGCTTCAGTCGCCGTCGGTCTGCCCAGGGCTACCGCCAGTGAGATCCGGGTGTCCGTGCGGATCCCGGGTCCGCCCGCCTGTCGCCTGCACCACTCCGGGGTAGCCGCCGCGGACCTGCTCCAGCTCCTCGGCCAGCACGCGCCCGAGCACGCGACCTGGCTGCCTTTCATCCCTCTTCGTCTCGATCTTCTTCATGTGACGCCTCCGTGGTGGCTCCACAGCGGAGCCATCAAGGACTACGGAGGCCTCGGCGAGGATGGATGGGCGAGGTGCGGGGCCGTGGCCTGCCTGCGCGCCTGCTGAAAAACGAAGAGGCCGCCACGCTTGCGCGTGACGGCCCCTGAACTTCAGACCTCAGACTGGCCTAGTAGTAGTTGTAGGACAGCCGCACGAAGAAGTAGCGACCCATGTAGTCGTAGGTCGCCGCGTCCGACGACGCGAGGAACCCGTTGGCCACGACGGCCGGAGCCGCGTCGAACAGGTTGTTCACACCCACCTGCGCCGTGGTGGTGCCGATCTTCGTCTCCAGGTCGTACGTCACGCTGGCGTCGAAGGCGTAGTAGTCGTTGACCTGGCGGGAGATCGGCGGAGGCGCGCTCTCGTCCTGAACGGTGCAGGCGTTGTTCTCGCACTCCTTGAAGCCGTTGATGAAGCGCATGTTGACGGCGGCGCTCATCGCATCCCGGGCCCAGGCCACCCCAAAGTTGGCCTTCAGGTCGGAGTAGACCGCGGTGAGATCATAGTTGCCCTTGGCCTTGATGACGTTGCCGCTGGCCAGCGTCCGATCGAACTTGTGCAGCCAGGTGCCGTCCATGCTCAGGCTGAGGCGGCCGACGGGGGTCTGCGGCGAGTAGCGCAGGGACACGTCCACACCGCCCGTGCTGTCACCACCGACGTTGCTCAGCGGGTCGTCAATGAAGGTGATCAGGCCGTTGGCGTTGCGGTGAATCCGATCGCAGAGCTCCGGCGACTTGCCGGCCTCGCCCGGGTAGCAGCTGCTCAGGATGACCGCCGAGGTGACGTTGGTGATCGCCTGATCCACGTTGATCAGGTAGTAGTCCACTGTGGCCGTGGCGTCCTTGAAGAACTGAGGCTCGAAGACCGCGCCCACCGTGAGGACGTTGGCCGTCTCGGGCTTCAGGTCCCTGTTGCCGCCCAGGTGTGCCAGCTGCTGGGTGCGCACATCCCTCAGGTTCTGCGGAACGCCCTGTGCGTCGCAGGCCGCGTCCACCGGAGAGCCGTCCTGGCGCTCGGAGCACGGATCCCTCACCCCGGGGAAGCTGTCGGTCTGCCCCAGGAAGAGCTCGTTCACCGAAGGCGCGCGGAACGCCGTGGAGTAGGTGGCGCGCAGCGTGATGTCCCGGATGATGCTCAGGCGGCTGCCGACCTTGTAGGTGAAGTCCGAGCCGAACGTGTTGTAGTTGAAGAAGCGAGCAGCGCCGGTGAACTCCAGCATGTCCCGGTTCTCCCCCGTCGCGGCGTCCGTCGAACCCAACACGGGGACCGAGAACTCGGCGTAGGCCTCGTTCACGTAGTAGCGGCCCTCCGTCGCGTTCTCCTTGTTGCCGGTGGTGTCGCCCGTAGCCGTCAGCGGGTCCGGAATGTATGCCCCACCCTCGCGGCGGTGCTCGAAGCCCACGGCGATGCCCGTGGAGTTGGCGTTCGGCGCCAGCCGGAACAGCTCACCGCCCACGTTCGCGGAGACCGAGGTCTGCTGGGTGTAGCCCCGCGCGGTGCCCCGGTAGCTCAGGTAGTCGGCCATCTCCTTGGAGATGGAGCCCGGGCCGCCGAACAGGTTCAGCGGGATGCACCCGTCGATCGGGGCCTCCGGCGAGCCGCACATGACCTGGCCGGTGGACGAATCGAGGAAGCTGGGGCCGATGGCCGACGCCAGCTTGCTGCGCTGCAGCAGGCCCTGCTTGGTGGTGACGCCCTGGGTGCGGCCGTAGTTGTAGGCAATGTCCCAGCCGAAGCCGTTCAGCGGGCCGAAGTCGTCCGTGAACTTGCCCTCCACGCCGGTGACGACGCGGAAGGTCGACAGATCCTGCGTGTAGTCACGCGTGCCGAACTCGACCAGGCGGCGCCGCACGTCCCCGAAGGCACGGCCAAACGGGTTGTAGTAGCTCTGCCCGGAGACCTCCAGGCCTTCGGTCAGCGTGAAGAGCGGCTCGGCGGCCAGCTTCTGGGACGACTGACGGTTGGTGTAGGAGGCCTCGAAGAAGCCGCGCGCGCTGCCCCCCAGGCGCAGACCGCCGGTGGCGTAGACGTGAGCGCGCTGCTGCGGAGTCACCAGGTAGTTGGCGGGCTGGTAGTTGTACAGGTCGCCGCCGGCATCCTCGACGCCGCTGGCGTCGAACGCCCGCCACTGCCCGTCGTTCCCCAGGGTGTAGAGGCCATCCGGGTTGTCGTTCCTCAGCACACCCCAGGCCTCATTGCCCTCGTAGCCAGCAGAGCTCTCCTCGCCATCGATGATGAGGCCCGCGGGCGTGGAGGAGCTGCCCTCGGTGGCGAACCGGCGCGAGCGCCAGTTGTAGGCCGTGTCGTACTTGCTGAAGTCACGGTCCCCGGCGAACACGTCCTTCTGCGTGTAGTAGCCCGCGCTGAAGAGGATGTTGCCGCGCTCGGTGCTCTGGCCGGTGGTCAGGCTCAGGTCATACAGCAGGCCGTCGCCGCGCGAGGACATGCCGGTGAAGGCCCGCAGCTCGGTGCCCGAGTAGTCCTTGCGGGTGATGATGTTCACCACGCCGGAGATGGCGTCCGAGCCGTACACCGCCGAGCCACCGTCCTTGAGGATCTCGATGCGCTGGATGGCCGCGGTGGGGATGGAGTTCAGGTCCACCGTCGCGTCCGCGCCGGTGCCGCCGGCCACGTGACGGCGCCCGTTGAGGAGCACCAGCGTGCGCACGGTGCCCAGGCCGCGGAGGTTCACGCGGGTGGCGCCATCGCCGCCGTTGTTGAACTGCGTGTTGATGGCGTTGGCCTGCTCCGGGATGCTCTGGAGGATCTCACCGATGGTGGTGCGACCCGTCTTCTCGAGCTGCTCTTTGTCGAGCACGGTGACGGGCGCCGCGGTGGACAGCTCCTTGCGCGGGATGCGCGAGCCGGTGACCACGATCTCCTCGATGTACTCCTCGACGGGGGGCTCCGCGACCGGCGGCGGAGCGGGCCGGGCCGGCTGCGCTACCGGGGCGGGCTGGGGCGCCGGAGCCGGCTGCGCTACCGGGGCGGGCTGGGGCGCCGGGGCGGGCTGCTCCGGCTGGGCCGCCTCGGACGAAGCCGGCTGCGCGGGCTCCGGCGCGGGAGTCGGCGCAGGAGCGGGTGCCTCCTGCACTGCGGCCGGAGCGGCAGGGGTGGCCTCCTGCGCTGCGGCGACTCCGCCGGTCCCGGAGATGAGGAATGCCAACGCCACGGCTGTGTTTCGACGAGCTGACTTCTTGGGCACCTGAGACCCCCTACTGGCTTTCTTGTTCGACATGGATGGGTGGAGAGGAAAGGGAAGGCGGTAAGGGTTAGAAAGGCACGAGCGACGGCCGGCCCGAGGCACAG
>NZ_DASPHO010000285.1:0-13872 GCF_035629615.1 Hyalangium sp.
GGATTGCTCGACCCGGCATCGAATCGAAGCAGCGGCTGGGCCGACACCGCTGGGTGGTGGAGCGGACCAACGCATGGATCAATCAGCTGCGGCGACTGCGGGTGCGTGACGAGCGCCGAGACGATGTCCACTTCAGTCTCCGCGTTCTGGGGACCTGCCTGATACTCTTCCGGGGGCTTCAAACCTGACTTTTGTTAGGAGCTCTAACCGTGGGGTTGCCCGGATCGTCCGGTGGGGGCTTGTCCTTCTTCTCCTCGTCCTTTGGACGGAAGGACTTCAGGCGTGCGCCATCCGCGAGGATGGCCGAATGAGCAAGAACCATCCCCATTGTCCTCACAGGGGACATAACCGTGTGCTTCTGCCGTGTGGAGCTAGGACAACGCGGACAGCATAAGGCTCCAAGTGGAATGAGCAGCTTCTTTACTCCTTCTCTTCCTCTTCCTTATCCTCCTTTTCCTTTTCCTTCTCTTCTCCATCATCGTCCTCTGCATCATTCTTTCCCAGGAGTTGGCTGATACTCATGTCGAGTTGGCTACGGAGGGCATTCACGAGGCTCTCGAAATCGTGCGTCGATAAGTTGTAACGCTCTTGAAGGCGGCGCTTCATCTCCGCATAGACAGCCTCCAAGGCCTTCGCGATCTGGCGCCAACTGGTTGATTGGTTGACCCCCAGCAGTGCAGCGATTTTGGTTGTCGACAACCGGCTGCGGAAGTGGAGCCGAAGCAGATGCCGCTGATCCGGCGAAAGCGAGGAGAATGCCTCACCCAAGGCCTGAACGAGCTGGGGGAAGTAGCGGCGCTTGAGAGTGTCAAAATAAGGATCCTCAGGCGCAGGCAAGGCTTCGAGCATCGCATGAGCATCCTCCTCGTGTGCGAAGCGGGTTGGAGTGCTCTGCTTTCCTAGTTGACGGCTCGCAACGATTTTAATCCAACTTTCCAGCGTACCGAGGCCCCTGTACCTGTCGAGGTCTGGCTTGGAGCCGCCCGTGCCAACCAGGACTTGAATCCGGACCGTCTGCTTGAGTTCATCGAGCACATCCTCGGGCAGTTTGGGTTTCCCAAGCAGGGCTGGTAGCCTCGCTATGTACTGCTCCTCGAACACCGCAAGGGCCTCAGAATCATCATCATCGCGCAGGCAGGCACATGCCAGATAGAGGTCGGGAAGAACCGTTTCCTCGATCACCTGCGCGAGGGGGAGCCCCTCGAACTCCGCAGGCAGTCGCTGGGTCCAGTGACGTATGAACTCCTCTTCGGGCAGTAGCACGTTCGGCCACCTGTCACGCCCCGCCTGATAGGCGCGAAGGAGCAAGGCCTCAAGCTCGTTGGGATCCTCAGGTACCTCAACGCGTACCGAGGCATGTTCCAGAAAGATCGCGGAGAGTTTGAGCAGTTTCCTCATCCCCCCAGTCTAGCGCCTGCCTTGCAGGATGGGGTACCTTCTTGCCTACCCAGCGGGCTACATCACAACGTCGCGCCATCTCCGCATAGTTCGCCCGCTCCTTGCCCCTTCAACTAAGGAACGTGTCTCTGTCCGAAGAATCAAGAATTCCCAGAATCCCATCCTGGACCGCAGATACCGCGTGACGACATGCTCTCGGACTCCCAATGTCTGGGCGATGAAATTCTCGCCCAGATGCTCGACGGCCGGCTGACACCGGAAAAGCTGGCGGCCATCAACCGCCACGCCGCCGAGTGTTCGGAATGTTACGAACTCCTGGTAGGGGCTGCACAGTTTGGCCTGCCTCCAGACGACAGCCCGGAACAGCACCTCGCTGATCAGCCTCCCCTCGGGCGGCTTCGGGCTCCGCCCACACTCCCTGCGGCCAGCTGGAAACCGCCTGAAGAGTTCGATGAGTTCCGTCTGGAGGGGCTGCTCGGCTCTGGGGCCATGGGCGTCGTCTATGTGGCGCGGGACCGGTCCCTGAACCGGATGGTGGCGGTGAAGTTCATCGCCGAAAATCAGCCTCAGCTCCGGGTCCGTGAGCGATTCCTCAGCGAGGCGCGCGCCCTGGCACGCATCCCGCAGCACCCCAACGTCGTCACCGTGTTCCGCGTCGGCGAGTTCGAGGGCCACCCGTACATCGTCTCTGAGCATCTCGCCGGCCAGAGCCTCGACAAAGTGCCCTTACCTCTCCACTGGCGTCAGGTCCTTGGCATGGCTATTGGCCTGACCCGGGGGCTCGAGGCGGTCCATCACCACAGGGTGCTGCACCGCGACATCAAACCCTCCAACATCTTCCTCACCAACGATGGACAGGTGAAGTTGCTCGACTTTGGCCTAGCCGAGCTCGTCGATCTGGACGTTCCCTACGCGATAGGTGGCACGCGCTCCGCCGCGGGCACGCCGAACTATATGGCGCCCGAGCTCCGCACCGTGCCTGCGTCACACCAGAGCGACATCTACTCCCTTGGTGTAGTCCTCTACGAACTCTGCACAGGCAAGCTTCCACAGGATCACCTCGACTCATCCAAGGAGCAGCCCGAATCCGGGCTCGCGGAACGGCCTCAAGGTGATGGCAGCTCTCTGCTCCCCGCGCGTATGCAGGATGTACAGCCCCCCTTCGCCGCCATCATCGCGGGCTGCCTCCACCCCGAGCCAGAGAAGCGCTACGCCTCGGCAAAGAAACTCCGTGAGGCACTCGAGAATCTCAAGCAGCCACACGAGTTGGAGGTTCGTCCCGTCCGCGATCCCGGTCCTCCCTACCGTGGACTGGCTTCTTTCGAAGCCGAGCACCGCACGTTCTTCTTCGGACGTGAGACCGAGACCAACGACGTGCTCGCCCTCCTGCGCAGCCAGCGCATGGTCATTGTCGCGGGTGACTCGGGCGTAGGTAAGTCCTCGCTGTGCCGCGCGGGTATCCTACCCCGCGTCGCGCAGGGCGCGCTCGACGAGTGGCGTGACTTCTCGACTTGTACGCTCGGGCCCGGCAGTCAGCCACTCGCAGCCCTTGCCGCGGCGCTTGCGCCAATCCTCGCACGGCCGGAGTCAGAGCTCATGCCCTGGCTCAAACAGACACCGGAGGAACTCGGGCGGGTGCTGCGGGAGGCCTATCAGAAGGGGCGAGGTTTGCTCCTCTTCGTCGATCAGCTCGAGGAACTCGTCACGCTCAGCGATCCGGCGGAGGCGGAGAGCTTCGCCCAATGCCTCGACGCTCTCGCCTTGCCCGCTGCAGGGGTGCGCGTGCTCCTCTCGGTTCGCGGCGACTTCCTCACGCGGATCGGTGGGCTTCCCCACCTGGGCAGCAAGGTCGAGCGGGCACTCTACCTGCTCCGTCCCCTCAAGCCTGAAGGTGTGCGCGAGGCCATCGTCAGCCCCGCGCGCAGCCAGGGCGTGCTCTTCGAGTCCGAGTTACAGGACACGCTCGTCGAGTTCATGGCGCGAGGCACGGGAAGCCTGCCGCTGCTCCAGTTCGCGCTGGCCGAGCTCTGGGAGCGCCGTGATCGGACCAGGAATCGCATCACCCGGGCGACGCTCGACGAGATGGGCGGAGTGGCAGGCGCGCTGTCCCGGCATGCCGACGGTGTGCTGGCAGGCCTCGATCGCACTGGGCAGCAGGCCGCACGCCGCCTGTTCGTCCGCCTTATCACCGCGGAGGGTACCCGCATCGCGCGGAGCGAGGAGGAGCTCACCGCTGCTTCTGAGAAGGCCCGCGCTGTCCTGCCTCTGCTCGTGGAAGGCCGGCTCTTGCACGCACTCAGAGTCCAGGGGCAGACGAGCTACGAGATCGCGCACGAGGTGCTCATCGAGAACTGGGGCACGTTGCGTGAGTGTCTCGAGGAGGACGTCGGCCAGCGTGCGCTCCGGCAGCGCCTGGAGGTGGCGGCCGCCGAGTGGGAGCGCCTGGGGTACGCCGAAGAGTCCCTCTGGCGTGGGCGCCAGTTCGGGGAGATACGAGCGCTCGATATCGCCACCCTGGGGAAGCGCGAACAGGACTTCTTCCGCGCCTCCCAACATGCCGTACGCCGCCAGAGCCTGAGGCGCAGGCTCGCCATCACCCTCGTCAGCCTCCTGGTGCTCGCAGCGGTAGCCTTCAGCGGGGCGCGTCTGCAAGCGTACAGAGCCACGCAGCGATTCGTCCGCGACCAGATGGAAACCGCCTTGGCTCTGCTGCCCGAGGCGGCCGAACGGAGCCAGCGCGCCTCGATAGGCCGTGAGCGGGCGCTCAAGCTCTTCAACGGTCATGACCCAGATGCAACTCCCGTCAGTCAGGAGTTCTGGCCGCGCGCCATGGAAGCATGGGCGCAGGTGCTCGATGAGCTGAAGCAGGCCAACCTCGCATGGGATAAGGCCGAGCAGGCCCTCGAAGCCATTCGCACCTATGACCCTGACGCGCATCACCTCTTGATCAATCTTCTCCAAGAGCGCATGGCCCTTGCCGATCACTTCCTCCGGATGGACGAGCGCGACCGGTTCGCGGAGCGGCTCAAGCAGCTGACATCTGGCGATCCAACATGGCAGAAGCGCCTGGACGCCAAGGCCGAGCTCGAGATCGAGATCGATCCTCCAGGTGCTCAGGTCGAACTCGAGCGATACGTGGATTCCGGGGGCGAGTTCACGCTCACTTACGTGGATCTGCTCAGCCCAGCCCCTAGCGCTCGAATGTCCCTCCCGCCAGGCTCTTACCGCCTCCGTATCACGCACGAGGGACGTTCACCGGTCTATTTTCCCGTCTTGCTCGAGCGAGGGAAACTTGAGCGGGTCCGCCTCACGGTGCCCACCGCCGTGCCCCCAGGCTATATCTACATCCCCCCCGGCTGCTTCCTCGCAGGCAGCGGAGATCCGGAAGATCTACGGATAGCCCAGGAGAACGCGCCGCTCTACCGGCACTGTCTCCAAGAGGGCTACCTCATCGGACGGTACGAGGTGACCGTGGGAGATTGGCTGGCATACCTCCAGACACTTCCACTAGATGCGAAAGAGCGGCACATCCTCGGGCGACCCACTCATGAACTCGGTCAGAGCGCGCTCACGCTGCGCCAACAGTACGACGGCACTTGGCTTTTCTCCTTTCAACTGATGAATGGGAGCGGTGTCGTCACGGCGCGAAGTGGCGAGCTGGCGCACTACCTTGGTCGATCCCATCGCCGCGACCAGGACTGGCTCGGCTTTCCCCTGGCCGGCGTTTCCACCGAGGACATCCAAAGCTATCTCAGCTGGCTGGATCGCACAGGGCGTTTGCCGGGGGCCAGGCTCTGCAACGAGCTGGAGTGGACCCGCGCAGCCCGTGGCGCAGACGCCCGCAAGTATCCGCATGGCAGCCAGTTCCGGGATGACAATGCCAATATTGATGCGACCTACGGCTTCCGGAATGAGGCTTATGGCCCCGACGTGGTCGGCAGCCATCCAGCCTCGATGAGTCCCTTCGGCCTTCACGACATGGCCGGCAACATCTACGAAATGACACAACCCACAATCCCAGGCTTCGGCGATGTCGTACTGCGAGGGGGGGCCTGGTACTACAGCGCGAACAGCGCGGCGATCGCTACCCGCCAAGCCAGTACGTCCACTCTCCGAGACCCTCGAATTGGCCTGCGCCTGTGTGCATCCTTTCCGGCCTGGCAGTGATTGCCCATGGAGCCGGGCTGAGTTAACGACCCCTGCATAGTTTGCCTCCCTGTCACCCCTTATGTGTGGAACCGCAGGCCGTCGGGAATCACGAGCAGACGCGCGATTCCTTACGAGAAAGCGGCTCCAGACCGAGTTGCCCTGACAGCTACCCACCTGACTGAACGAGAGGCTCCAGATGAAGAAGCACCTGCTCCTGCTTGCCTGTCTCCTGACCGGCGCATCCACGCTGGCCAACGCACCTCAACGGAAGCAGACATCTGCGTCGGCCAAGGCGCCAACGAAGGCCCGGGTATCGGGTGAAGCCCTTCTCGCCAAGAACGAACGGAGAGAGCCCCCCTGCCAGGTTCAAACACACAGCCGCAAGGCAGACCCACAAGGTCCGATGCTTATCGGCACGGAGAACGTCGAGCAGCGCAATGTGCTGACCTCGGTGAGCCAGGGCTCTGTGCAACTCCAGAATGGGCGTCTGATAGCTCCTTCCCCTGGGTCCTATACTCTGGTGGGTGCCATCTTCCAGGGAACAACGAGCGACGGCCAGCCCTTGGCGGTGGCTCTGTGCGGCGTGGAATCCCCTCCTGAAGACCCGGCGATGGAGTGGTACCAGATCCAGGTGTGGAACACCAAAAGCGAGACGTGGGAGAACCCGTGCGTCCCGACGAACCAAGTGCCCCATCCAAGGGCGCTCGCGGTGCGAGGCATCTGGGATGGGAGCGGCGCACGGAAGGACATGGAGGGGAGGTTTACTTTCGCGTGCGAGAACGGCGCCATCGCAAAGTGCATCAAATGGGGTTACAAGCCGTGGGCCGAGAAGGGGGGCCAGCCGCTGGAGCCATTGCACCAGGCCTGCACGCGCATGGTGCGAGCTGACTACTGCGGAAATGGGCGCAGCCACACCTCCCTGGGCACTGTTTTCGACTTCTATGATGACCTGCAGGTGCAGACGCGCACCCTGCAGAGAGTGTCGAACTGGGATCCGGCCCGCGGCACCTTCGAGGCAGCGTGGGGACCCGAAGGAGCAGTGTGCCTGGCACGCACGCGCGACGGGAGTCCCGTAGAGACGATCCAGCGCGAGTGCCCCGGCAACTTCGAGCCGGGCGAGAAGGACCTCGGGGATGGGGACAGGTGCACAGTGCTCCGCAAGGATGCACAGTTCACCGGAGCACTGCGCAACCGCTCGTACGACAAGCGCGGTCTTGGCACCACCCTGGGAAAGGCTGCGGACACGACGCCTCAGCCCCTGGCAGCGGCCCCCACGGCACACTCGCGAAGAGCCAGTGAGCCTGTTGACACGGGAGCTACGCAAAATCTCTGCATAGATCGCTGGCCTCCTGCCCCTCTTATGGTTGAGGCATCCCCTCACTGGGGGGGGGACGTCCGTTTCATGTCTTTGGAAGTGAGAGGATGCCTCAGTTCTCCTTGGTAAGCGTGTGCATCACCGCAAGGTGGGGATCTTCGCGGGAACGGCATGCGTCGCGTAGAAGCGCCGCGTGGTGCTCGGGCTCTTGTGGTTGAGGAAGGCCGCGACTGAGGCGGGATCGGCCCCCTTCTCGATGGCCCAGGTGGCGACGGAGTGACGGAACCTACCAGGGGTGAACGACGGGATGCCCGCCGCCTTGCAGGCCGAGATAACTGCCATGCCGTACTTCTCGCGCCCGAAGGTGCCCCGCTCCAGTAGCCGCTTCCCGGCCTCCAAGACTTCGGCGGACACGGCTGTGCGCAGCGGCTCGCCACTCTTCGTCTGAGGGCACACCAGCACGCCCGAGACTCCCTCGGCATCCCCCCGGTACGGCTCCACGCTGCCCTCTTTGGCGAAGCGGATCAGCTCGGTGACATGCCAGCCAGTCCCAGCCTGCACGTCCATCCCGTCGCGCCAGTGCGGAGCAAGGTGCTCTCGCGCCAGGAGGTAGTGCTCCCGGGGAATCACCTTTACGCGCTTCCACTGTTCGGGCCTCGCCTGGGGCACCACCAGCGTCTGGAACGTTGGATCCTCGTTCACGGTGAGCAGGTGCTTCTCCTTCCGCAGCCAGGAGTAGACGCTCTTGAGGACCGCGATCCGGTGGGGACCGTTCCCGGCGCCCTTCAGCGCGGGCTTGATGTGATCCACCAGGCTGACCTTCCGTAGATCGAGCCCCTTGAGCTGATCGGCCCACCACGCGAGGTATCGCTGCTGCTTCTCCAGCCACTCACGGGAGTTCTTCTTCACGTCCCGGTTCCAGACCAGGAACTCCTCGGCCAGGGGCGCGTCGAGGTAGATGGGCGCTTCATGCGGAGCTCCCGCCGGGTTGTACCCTTCGGGATCGGCCTCGAACCGCTTCAGCTGCTCCATCGCGGCCCGCGCGTTCCCGGCCCGGGTGCTGACCTTGTAGTTCTTCCCGTTGATCATCCGCCGGATGACGTAGACCTTCCGGCCCTTCACATCCGTGCGGACGAAGCCGCCTTCCCACGTCTCCACGTAGTCCTGGCTCTTGCCCTTGGACTCGCCCATCAGCTCGCGACCTCCTCATGGAGGGAACGTGCGGGAGGTTGCCCGTATTTTGCCCACGGCGCACTGCGGGCAAAAAAGAAGGGCGTCAGACCGAAGTCCAACGCCCTGAAATCTCTTGGGTTCTATGTGCCCAGGGGCGGAATCGAACCACCGACACGGGGATTTTCAGTCCCCTGCTCTACCGACTGAGCTACCTGGGCGGGTGCCACTACGAAAGTAGCGCCGATTTACGGGGAGTCCCCTCCTACGTCAAGCGTGTTCTGATCCTGCCCACCCCTCCTGAACATGCTCGCCAGACCCCCCTCCCTCTGCTCCCGCGCCGCCTCCCACCCTTGAGTGCCCAGAAGCCAGCCTGCTGAGTTACTTTGAGTGCGGAACTTTTCGCCTTCCCGCGCATCCGATACCGGTCCCGTCTCTCGAGGTACGCGTGAGCTGGCTCAACTACCACCACCTGCTCTACTTCTGGACCGTCGCCCGGGCCGGCACCATTGCCAAGGCCGGCGCAGAGCTCCACCTCGCCCAGCCCACCATCAGCAGTCAGATCAAGCTCCTCGAGGAAGCCCTCGGCCACAAGCTCTTCGAGCGCCAGGGCCGCAAGCTCGTGCTCACCGACGTGGGCCGCACCGTCATGCGCTACGCCGATGAGATCTTCCGGCTGGGCAACGAGCTGAAGAACGTCGTCAGCGGCCTCCCCTCAGGACAGCAGCTCCGCCTCCAGGTCGGCGTCGCGGATGTCGTGCCCAAGGTCGTCGCCGAGCGCCTCCTCCAGCCTGCCCTCGACGTCGGCCCCCTGCGCATCGTCTGCCGCGAAGGCCCCCTGCCCCAGCTCCTGGCCTCGCTCGCCCTCCATGAGCTGGATGTCGTGCTCGCCGATGCGCCAGGCTCCGAGCCCGTCAGCGTCCGCTCCTTCAACCACCTGCTCGGCAAGTGTGGGGTGTCCTTCTTCGCCGCGCCCACCCATGCCCACCTGAAGAAGAACTTCCCCCGCTCCCTCGACGGCGCTCCCATGCTCATGCCCTCCGAGGCCAGCTCCGTGCGCCACGCGCTCGACCTCTGGCTCGCGGCCCAGGGCGTGCGCCCCATCATCGCCGGCGACTTCGACGACAGCGCCCTCCTCAAGGCCTTCGGTCAGCGCGGGCTCGGCGTCTTCGCCATGCCCTCCGTCATCGAGGCCGACGTCGTCCGCCAGTTTGATGTCTCCGTGATTGGCCGCACCGACGAGATCGAGAACTGCTTCTACGCCATCACCGTCGAGCGCCGCCTGCGCCACCCCGCCGTCGTCGCCATCGCCGAGGCTGCCCGCTCGGACATCTTCCAGTAGCCGCTGCGCCGGAGGTTCCTACCCCGGCGTCCCGCCATCCACCGGCGCGGTGAGGGGGCCCGCAGGGCCCGGTGGCTCCGCCGGCACGGTCTGGACAGGCTCCGGCCCCACCGCGTCGATGGGGACCTGGTTCTCCGTCCCCGGCGGCTGGGTCGTCCGGCAGGCAAAGGCGATGGTGGCCAGAGTGGCGGCGATGAGCACGGCGCGGCGCATAGGTTCTCCCGTGAGATTCCGGGCACCCTAGGGAGCGCCTCCCTGCAAGGCAATGCGCCGCGTGAGCATTCGTTCTGCATCGGATGGGCACCCGTCCCGACATGCCCCCGCCCTTCGGCTCGCGCTCCTGGCTTGCCCACCTGCCAGGCTGAAGCCCCCTGCCACCATGTCCAACTTCCACAGGCCTGCTTCCCGGAGGGGCCTCATGCTGGACCTCGTCGATCTCGGAAAGCGCTCGTTCTCCGCCTACCGGGGCATTGCCCCCGATGAGCAGATCGATGAGGTGCTGCACCTGGCCAAGCGCCTGCGCGGTGCCCGCTGTCTCCACCTCAATGCCACCCCGTACGGTGGGGGTGTCTCGGAGCTCCTCCGCTCGGGCGTCCCGCTCCTCAACGATCTGGGACTGGTCACCGAGTGGCAGATCATCCGCGGCGATCAGTCCTTCTTCCAGGTCACCAAGCGCCTCCACAATGCCCTCCAAGGCGATCCGGTCGGGCTCTCCGAGTCGGAGAAGGCCACCTACCTGGCCCACTCGCAGCTCAACGCCAGCCACCTCTCCACCGACTACGACTTCATCACCGTCCATGATCCGCAGCCCGCCGCCCTGCCCATGCTCGGTGGCCGCAAGGGCGCGCAGTGGATCTGGCGCTGCCACATCGACACCGCACGGCCCAACCCGGAGGCCTGGGAGTTCCTGCGCCCGTTCCTCTACTCCTACGACGCCGCCGTCTTCACGCTCCCGGAGTTCATTCCCCCGAACTTCCCCATCTCCAACGTCTTCATCCACTCGCCCGCAATCGACCCGCTCAGCCCCAAGAACCTCCCCCTCCCGGAGAATGTCGCGCGCCAGGTCCTCGAGTGGATCGGCGTACGTCTGAGCCGACCCCTCGTCACCCAGATCAGCCGCTTTGATCCGTGGAAGGACCCGATGGGCGTCATCGCCGCCTACCGGCGCGTGCGGGCCCACATCCCCGACCTGCAGCTCGCCATGGTGGGCTCGCTCGCCATGGATGACCCGGAGGGCTGGGACATCTACCGGCAGATCCGCGATGCCACCACCGGAGACAACCTCATCCACGTCTTCACCAACCTGGTGGGCGTGGGAAACATCGAGGTCAACGCCTTCCAGTCGCTCTCCAACGTCGTCATCCAGAAGTCCATCCGCGAAGGCTTCGGCCTCGTCGTCTCGGAGGCACTGTGGAAGGGCACCCCCGTCGTCGCCGGGCGGGCCGGAGGCATCCCCCTGCAGATGCCCGAGGGCACGGGGGGGATCCTCGTGGACAGCATCGAGGAGTGCGCGGAGGCTGTGCTCCGCCTGCTGCGGCACCCCCAGGAGGCGCACTGCCTGGGCCAGCAGGGCCGCGAGCACGTGCGCCGCCACTTCCTCGTGCCTCGGCTGCTGCTGGACTACCTGAAGCTGCTGGACTCCCTGACTCATGAGAAGCCCCTCGCGCCCCGCGGGCTGGCGCTCTCCCCGCAGCCGAGCCCCTCCCCATGAACCTCCTGTCCTCCTTCCTCCGAAGGACTCCCAGGCCCTGGGGAAGGCCGCTCGCGCTTCTGCTGGTGGCGCTGTGCCTCGGGGGCAGCGTCCTTGCCGCGGCTCCGCCGGGCAGGCCCGTGGTCTCCCGCTGCACGCTCGAGGGCATGGTGGATGCCGGCTCCAGTGCCTACCTGATCGAGTGCGTCCAGCGAGCCGAGGAGGCGGGCCACGCCGCGTTGCTCGTCCGGTTGGACACGCCCGGCGGCTCCCTGGAGTCCACCCGCGCCGTGGTCCGCGCCTTCCTCGCCTCGCGCGTGCCGGTGCTGGTCTGGGTGGGGCCCTCGGGCGCGCGGGCTGGAAGCGCGGGCGTCTTCATCACCCTCGCCTCGCACCTGGCCGCCATGGCACCGGGCACGAACATCGGCGCGGCACACCCTGTCGTCGGCCTCTCCGGACAGGATCCCGAGCAGGCCGGGGGCAAGGAGATGGCCCGCAAGGTGGAGAACGACACCGCCGCCTTCGCCGAGAGCATCGCTCGCCAGCGAGGCCGCAACGCCGAGTGGGCCGCCACCGCCGTGAGAGAGAGCATCAGTGTCCCCGCCGACCGCGCCCAGGAGCTGCATGTCGTGGAGCAGGTGGCTGCCTCGGAGGAGGCATTCCTCGCCTGGGCGGACGGCCGGCCCGTCGAGACGGCGGATGGACCGAAGCAGCTCACCACGCGCGAGGCCCAGGTGGTGGAGCTCTCGCCGAGTCTCTCCCAGCGCCTGCTGCACGGGCTCGCCCAGCCCGCCCTCGTCTACCTGCTCTTCATGGTGGCCGCGATCGGGCTCGTGGTGGAGCTGACACACCCAGGCGTCTTCGCCCCGGGCCTTGTCGGGCTCGTGGCCCTCGTGCTCGCGCTGCTGGCCTCCTCCGCTCTGCCCGTGCGCACCGGTGCTGTCGTCCTGCTCTTCGTGGGCATCGGGCTGCTCATCGCGGAGCTCTTCGTCACCAGCGGCCTGCTCGGGGCCTGCGGGGCGCTGCTGCTCGTCCTGGGGGGCGTGCTGCTCGTAGATCGCTTCGATCCGGACTGGTTCGTCGATCCGTCCGCGCGAGTGTTCGTGCCACTGCCGATCGTGCTCCCCACGGCCCTGGTGGTGGGTGGCTTCGCCGTCTTCCTCGCCTTCCGCAGCGCCCAGACCCGCCGCCTGCCTCAGCTCGCCGGAGACGCGGGGCTGCCCGGTGAGCAGGGCTCCGCGCTGAGCCCGGTCTCCTCCGAGGGCGGCGAGGTGTTCGTCCATGGAGAGCACTGGCGGGCCGTCTCCGCCTCTCCCATCCCCCGCGGCGCTCCAGTGGTGGTGCGCCGCGTGGAGGGGCTCACCCTATACGTCGACGAGGTGAAGACATGAGCAATCTCCTGAGCGTGGCGATCCCCCTGGCCATCCTCTTCTTTCTCTTCATCTCCGGCGTCCGCATCGTCGCCGAGTACGAGAACGGCGTCGTCTTCCGGCTCGGCCGCTATGTCGGGCTCAAGCGCGCGGGCTTCCGGTGGCTCATCCCCTTCGTCGAGCGCATGGTCATCATCGACCTGCGGACCGTGGCGAAGGACGTGCCTCCTCAGGACGTCATCACCAAGGACAACGTCAGCGTGAAGGTGAACGCCGTCGTCTACTTCCGCGTCATCCACGCCGACAAGGCTGTGCTCCAGGTCGAGGACTTCCTCTACGCCACCAGCCAGCTGGCGCAGACCACGCTGCGCGCCATCCTCGGCCAGGTGGAGCTGGATGAGCTGCTCTCCCAGCGCGACCGCGTCAATCGGGATATCCAGCAGGTGCTCGATGGCCACACGGATCCGTGGGGCATCAAGGTCTCCAACGTGGAGGTGAAGCACATCGACTTGCCCGTGGAGATGCAGCGCGCCATCGCCCGCCAGGCCGAGGCCGAGCGCGAGCGCCGGGCCAAGGTCATCTCCGCCGAGGGCGAGCACCAGGCCGCCGAGAAGCTCTCCCAGGCCGCGGACGTGCTCAGCCGCAACCCGGCCAGCCTCCAGCTCCGCTACCTGCAGACGCTCGTGGAGATCACCGGCGGCGGCAACCAGACCATCATCCCCATCCCCCTGGAGCTGCTGCGCATCCTGGGCGTGGGGAAATGACCTAAGGCGGCTCTTCGAACAGCTCCTTTATCTCCAGCCGGATGGCCCGCCGGCTGAGCCGCAGCGAGGCCAGCGCGTAGACGGCGATGCCTCCGAGCAGCACCACCCCCAGCGAGAAGGCCACCACCGGCGCCACCTCCGGCACTCCGAAGCGCCGCTGCACCAGGTACAGCAGCGACGTCACCATGAAGGACAGCAGCGCCGCGTAGTCCAGCATCAGCGCCTTCGCCAAGAGCGCATGCCGCCGGTCGAGGATGACGATCTCCTCCCGCAGCAACGCCCGTCGAGCGTGTCCCTCCGGCAGCGTGCGCCACTCACGCACCATGTCCCGGACACGCGTGGTCATCCGCGCCACCTGGTTGTCCAACCCCGTCGCCAGGATGCCGCACCCGGACACCATCACCGCTGGCGTCACCGCCGCCCCGATGAGCCGGAGGGAGGAGAGGTCGAGCCCACCCACGCTTGTGTCCATGGCCTCTTCTCTCCCACCTCCCTCGACACCGCAAGCCATCCCGCCAGTGGTGAAATTCGCCAACTGTCGTCTTGACAGTTAAACTGTCGAGTCTTATTGTCTGGTTCGTGAGCACGACGAAGAGACAGACCGAGTGGAAGCTGGCCGAGCTGGCCGCCGAGGCGGGCGTCTCTCCCCGCACGGTGCGCTACTACGTCCAGCG